>DASWNA010000046.1:0-4738 GCA_036399475.1 Allosphingosinicella sp. | reverse complement strand
GAACGCAGCCGCGCCGCCGGCCAGCAAGGCTTCGAACTCTTCCCGGATGGTGGCCGTGTGGGCCTCCAGCCCTGCGAGCCAGGGGAAATGCTCGCGGTCGAAAAACTCGTCCGCGGGCAGGAAGGGGTAATGGAGCCCCGCGCATTGGTTGGCGAAGATCGCGCGGCGGCCCAGCATGTGATCGACCGCCGCTGTGAAACGGCGGCGGTCGCGGCTCGAAGCGGCGGCTAGACCTGCGCCGAGGCTCTCCTCTATGCGCTCGCCGAAGCGGCGCGTGCGTTCGGCGACGAATGCGGATGCATGGACGAGCACCGCGTCGAATTCGGCGCTGCGGTCGGACACCTGGGTGCCGAGCGCGAGGACGGCGGACCAGCGCTGCGTCGCCAGGTCCATTTCGCCGAGCCGCTCGTGAAGCTCGGCGATCCGGATCAGGGCCACCAGGTGGCGCTGGTCGATCTCCAGCACGCGGGTGAGGCTGTGCCGCTCCCCCTCCCCGTCACCGAGCAGGCGCTTGGCCTTGGCGAGGTTGATCCACAATGCCGGGGCCGAAGGCTCGGCATTGGCGGCGCGTTCGAACAGTTCGGCGGCCGCGGCGGCGTCCTGACGCGCAAGCGCTCCCGCGCCCAGGGCGTTGAGCGCGCCGGCATGATCAGGAGCCAGCGCCAGCACCGCCCGGAACTTGGCTTCGGCGACATCGGCGCGGCCCCCCGCCCGTGCGCGTTGCGCCTCGCCCAAAAGGCGTGTGACTTCCGCTTCGCTCACCGCATCCGCTCCCAAGATTAGAGGCCGGCTTAAGCCAAAAAAAAGGCGGGCACGAGGCCCGCCTTTCCTTGAGTTAAGCCCGCTTTAGAAGCGGAGGCGACCGCTCACCGCGAACCGGCGGCCCAGCGGGTCGTAGGTCGAGGGGTAGGTGTTGCCGCCGTTGTAGGTGGTGCTGCCGACGGTGCCGCCGACGATCGGAGGCTCCTTGTCGAACAGGTTCATGACGGTGATCGTGAAGTCGAAGTTCTCCGACACGCCCACCCGGGTGGACAGATCGAAATAGTGCTTCGCGTTGATCGACTGGAAGCGCGGGTCGACCACGCAGCCATCGGGATCGGCACCGGCCGGATCGGTGCAGCCGGAAGCCACGGCCGCGGCCAGATCTTCCGTGTTCTGCTGCGGCTCGAAGCGGGTCTTGTGGATGTAGCGGTAGAGAAGCGACACATCGACATCGCCGAAGCTCAGAGTGCTGCGCTGCGTGAACTGGTACTTCGGCTGGATCGAGCCGCAGTTCGGGCTGTAGAAGCCGGTGCATTCACGGTTGAGCGAGCCCGGAGCCGCCGGGTTCGCATTGAAGCGCGAACGGCGGGTGTAGTTGCCGTTGAAGCTCAAGGCGAGGCGCGCATTGGCGAAGGGCAGGTTCGTGCGGTACGCCGCCGTCACATCGACGCCGTCCGTATCGAGCGTGCCGAGGTTGGTGGAGTTGGCCCGGAGACCCGGCGTGGTCGCGGGATCGCCGTCCAGGCCGCCGGTGATCGGGTTACGCCCGATCGCCTGACAGGCCTCCGTCTGGGACGCACCGGCCGGCGGAGCGGTCGGAGTGGACCCGAAGCAGGCCGTGATCAGATCGCCCGGAGTAGGCGCACCGATCGCACCGTCGATCTTGATGTTGTAGTAATCGACGGTGAGGACGAGGTTACGCAGCATGCTCGGCTGAAGCACGACACCGACCGTCCAGCTGTCCGCCTTTTCCGGCCTCAGGAACGGGTTACCGCCCGAAGTCTGGGCAGCCTGGCCCGCCGTCGGGTTCTGGATCGTTCCGATCACAGCCGCAGGAGCGCCCTGCGCGATGCAGACCGCGCGGAGTTCGGCGTTGTTGAGCGGGTTGGTGCCCGCGCAGGGATCGGTGCCGAGGTTCGTCAGGCCGGTGGTGACCGGGAAGAACAGCTCACCGATGTTCGGCGCGCGGACCGAACGGGCGTAGTTGCCGCGGAACTTGATGTCGTCGATCGGCTCCCACTGGGCGCCAACCTTCCAGGCCGTGGTCTTGAACGTCGGATTGCCCGGCGCTTCAACGCTGTAGCGCGAGTAGC
The DNA here is from genome assembly GCA_036399475.1 of Allosphingosinicella sp. Classification (GTDB taxonomy): domain Bacteria; phylum Pseudomonadota; class Alphaproteobacteria; order Sphingomonadales; family Sphingomonadaceae; genus Allosphingosinicella. Next base: position 2,663 of record DASWNA010000046.1, on the reverse strand, counting down.
GGATGCCCGCCTCGAGCTGCAGGCTCTTGAAGAAGGGACGATCCTGAACCAGCGGCGCGATCAGCTCGCCGAAGCCTTCATAGACGTCGAAGGCACCGTCCACGTCGGGAGCAGCGCCGCCGGCGCCGCCGAGTTCACCCGGCGTCTTGGCGAGAATGTCGGAACGCTGCTGGGCCGTGTACTTGCGGTACTCGGCGCCGACCGCGAAGCCGATCGGATCGGTTGCGAACGGGCTGGCGAAACCGAAGTCGCCGTTGATGACGCCGCGCGCCTGGGCGAGCGTCGTCTGCACGCGGGTGGTCGAATCATCGTTGATGAAGTCGACCATTTCCGGAGTGATGCTGCCCTGGGTGCCGAAGATGTTCAGCGGAACGCAGCCCGCCGTGGCGCTGAGGCAGGTCGTGGTGTTGGTTGCGAGCAGCGCATCGCGGACCCGCGAGAGCAGCACGTAGTTCTGAATGGTCTGCGTGTTCTCGCTGCGGCCGTAGGAGCCGAAGACATCGAAGCCGATGGTGTCGGTGATGTCGCCGCGAAGACCGGCGCGGAAGTCGAAGATCTGCGTGTTGTAGTCGGAGACGCGCGGACCGACTTCAGGGGTACGGCGGCGCAGGCCGAAGTTGAAGGTGCGGTAGTTCGGGTCGGTCGGGCTGGTCGCCGTCGCCGCCGCGGCGCACTGCGCCGGGGTGAGGGTCTGGTTGCCGGCAACGGCCGTGTTGGTGTCCGCAATGGCGCAGAGCGCGGAGCGCTGGGCGCCGCTGAGGAACGGGTTGCTGACCGGAACCGCGACGAGCGAACCGAACACGCCCGAAGGAGCGATGATGGTGTCGATCGTGTTGTTCGAGAACAGGCCGCGGGCGTAAACTTCCAGGCCGTCCATCACTTCATAGTGGCCGGCGCTGTACATGTTGAAGCGCTCGAACGGCACCTGGAAGACGTTGAACGGGTTGAAGTTGAACGCCGTCGTGTAGGGCCCGAGGCCGCCGCCGGCAGTGACCTGACGGTTGCCGAAGCCGCCGCCGATGTCGAAGCGCGCCGGAACGGTGGTCGAGGAGCCCTGACCCGCGACGAAGAATTCGTCGTAGGATTCGAGCGTCAGGAACGAGAAGCCGCGATCGCCGAAATAGACCGGGTCCGAATCCTGGTAGCCCAGGCTCAGCACCGCGTTGCCGCGGCCGTCGTCGAAGTTCGCACCGACGGTGAGATCGGCACGGAAGAAGTTGCCGTCGCCGCGCTCGGTGATCTGCTCGCTGGCCGACAGCTCCATGCCGGAGAAGTCGCTGCGGGTGATGAAGTTGACGACGCCGCCGACGGCGTCCGCGCCGTAGGTCGAGCTCGCGCCGCCGGTCAGCACGTCGACGCGGTCGACGAGGGCCAGCGGGATGTTGTTCAGATCGACGCGGCCGCTGAGATCGGCCGGGGTGATGCGCACGCCGTCGAGGAGGACGATGTTACGAATCGAGCCGAGGCCGCGCAGGTTGACGTAGGACGAACCGCCGTTGCCGTTGTTGACCTGCGAACCGATGCTCGGAACCGCGCCCGGGATGGTGCGCAGGATTTCTTCGGCGACGTTGGTCTGGCGAAGCTGGATTTCGTCCTGGCCGACCACGGTGACGGGGGCCGAGGAGGTGAGGTTCGGGTTCTTGATCAGGGTACCGGTAACGACGATGTCGCCGCTGCTGGTCTCTTCAGCCGGGCCGGCCGCTTCCTGGGACTGGGGACCGCCTTCGGGGGAGTCCGCATCGGACGCCGCGGGAACGCCGCTGCTGCCCGGGGGCGGCGTGGTGCCCTGCGCAAACGCTGGGCTCGCAAACGCCATCCCGGCGATTACGGTGGAGGCGAGCAACGCTTCCCGCATATTCTTTCGCATTTTGATCCCCTTGGTCCTGTTTTGACAGCACTGCAGCACGTCAGTCCCTGCCCCTTGCTGTGTTATTCCGGGGTTTAGGTGCCAAACCGAAGCCCGCGCAAGCGCAGCACGCCGTTTCGGCTGTGATCTTGCGCGCACTGTAGCTTTTCAGTCACAGGCTTGCAGCCGGAATGCCACCCGCATAGCCTCTGCCCTTCAGTACGAGCGGGGGTCCGGACGGTGTGGACGAAAACGGCGAAGATGCAGATGGCGGCGTTGATGATCTTCGCGCCCTTTCAGGCGGCGCACGGCGCCAGGCCGGCGGCGAGCGAGGCGGCCCCGCTGCGCGACCTGCAGGCGTGCAAGGCGCTGCAGGACCCGGCCGCGCGGCTGGAATGCTACGACCGCTCGGTTGAGCAGCTGAGCGCGGCCATCGCGCGCAAGGACGTGGTGGTGATGGGCCAGGCCGACATCGCGCAGACGCGCCGCTCGCTCTTCGGGTTCAGCGTTCCGCGCCTGCCGCTGTTCGGCGGCGACAATTCAAAGGATATCGACGAGATCGCCAGCACGATCGCCCAGGTCCGCGATCTCGGCATGGGCAAGTGGCAGGTGCGCCTCGCTGAGGACGGCGGCGTCTGGCAGACCACCGAATCGGGCCGCTTCATGCAGGATCCCAGGGCCGGCCAGAAGATCGTCATCAAGCGCGGCGCGCTCGGCAACTACTTCCTGCGCATCGACGGCAATCGCGGGGTGCCCGGGCGCCGGGTAAGCTAGTCGCCGTTCAGTTCGGTCCCGCGACCATCGCGGGATCGATCCG
>DASWNA010000045.1:0-13310 GCA_036399475.1 Allosphingosinicella sp. | reverse complement strand
CATCACCGACAAGTATCCGCGGCTCAAGAACACCAACAACCTGGTGCATCTGGGCACGCTGGGCACGGGCAATCACTTCGTCGAGCTGTGCCTCGACGAGGAGCAGCGCGTGTGGGTGATGCTCCACTCGGGGAGCCGCGGCGTCGGCAATGCGATCGGCAGCTTCTTCATCGAGCTGGCGAAGGAGGACATGCGGCGCTGGTTCGTCAATCTGCCGGACGAGAATCTCGCTTACTTCCCGGAAGGGACCGAGCATTTCGACGATTATGTCGAGGCGGTCGGCTGGGCGCAGGATTATGCGGCGCTGAACCGGCGGATGATGATGACGAACTCAGTACGGGCGCTGCGGAGCGTGATCGCCAAGCCCTTCGACGCGGAGCTGGAGGCGATCAACTGCCACCATAATTACGTGCAGAAGGAGAACCATTTCGGCGAGAACGTGCTCATCACCCGCAAGGGCGCGGTGCGGGCGGCCGAGGGGGTGATGGGAATCATCCCGGGCTCGATGGGCGCGAAATCGTTCATTGTGCGCGGCCGCGGCAACAAGGACAGCTTCGACAGCTGCAGCCACGGGGCCGGGCGCCTGATGTCGCGGCATGAGGCCAAGCGCCGCTTCACGGTGGAGGACCATGTTCTCGCCACCGCGGGCGTCGCATGCCGCAAGGATGTGAACGTGATCGACGAAACGCCGGCGGCCTATAAGCCCATTGAAAAGGTGATGGCGGCGCAGGCGGATCTGGTGGAGATCGTCCACACGCTGAAGCAGGTGGTGTGCGTGAAGGGGTGAGCGCGCGGGGCATGGCGGGGCCATGCCTCGCGGGCGAACCACCCTTCGCGCCGGACTTCCCCGCCAAATCGTCATCCCGGACTTGATCCGGGATCCATCTTTTCCTCTTGGCGCCGGAGGAAGAAGAAGGTGGATGCCGGATCAAGTCCGGCATGACGGGATTCGGAGACTTGGGTGGGCCGGTCTCGCGGCTTCGTTCGCAAGAAAGGAAGCAGGGATCGTCATACCGGACTTGATCCGGGATCCACCTTTTTCCCTTTGGCAGGGACGAAGAAGAAGGTGGATGCCGGATCAAGTCCGGCATGACGTATTTCGGCGGATTTCGGCTAATCCATGCGGCATCGCTCTTGCAGCGCCGGAGAAAAGAAAGAATTCAGATGATCGTTATCGACGGCGCGGAAGGGGAGGGCGGGGGGCAGGTGCTTCGCACCGCCTTGTCGCTCTCGCTTGTGACGGGCCAGGCGTTCCGGATCGAGAATATCCGGGGCGGGCGGGCGCGGCCGGGGGTGCTTCGGCAGCATGTCACGGCGGTGGAGGCGGCGTGCGCGATCGGTGGGGCGGATTGCCCGGAGCTGCAGGTCGGGGCGGCGAGCCTTTCCTTTACGCCGCGCGCGGTGAAGGCGGGGGAGCATCGCTTCGCCGTGGGTACCGCGGGGAGCGCCGTGCTGGTGCTGCAGACCGTTCTTCCGGCGCTGATCCTGGCCGATGGCCCGTCGCGGCTGGTGGTGGAGGGCGGCACGCACAATCCCGCCGCGCCGCCGTTCGAATTCCTGGCCGAGACTTTTCTCCCCCTGCTGGAGCGGATGGGGCCGCGCGTCTCGGCGCGCCTCGTCCGCCACGGTTTCTACCCCGCGGGCGGCGGGCGAATCGAGGTGGATGTCGAGCCGGTGCGCGCGCTTGAGCCGCTGGAGCTTGTCCAGCGCGGCGCATTGCAGGAGGTCGGCGCGCGGGCGCTGATCGCGGCGCTGCCGGTGGAGATTGCGCACCGCGAACTTGCCGAGGTCAAGAAGCGGCTGGATTGGCCGCGCGAGGCGCTGCACGTCGAGGAATTGCCCGAGGCATGCGGCCCCGGCAACATCCTGATGCTGAGCGCGCGCTTCGAGCAGGTGACGGAGATCGTCAGCGGCTTCGGCCAGATGGGGGTTCTTGCCGAGGGCGTCGCCAAGAAGGCGGCGCAGCGCATGCGCGGCTTCCTGGAAGCTGGCGCCGCGGCGACCGGGCCTTATCTCGCCGACCAGCTCCTGCTGCCGCTTGCGCTGGCCGGCGGCGGCTGCTTTACGACGGTGAAGCCGAGCGGCCATGCCCGCACCGGCGCGTCGGTGATCGAACGCTTCCTGCCGCTGTTGATCGCCTTCGAGGAGCGGGACGAGGGCTGCTGGCGCGTGTCGGTTTCGGCGCGAAAATAGGGCGCTGCGTCGCTTGACTCAGTGGCCCCCGGCTCCTATTTGCGCACCTATCCCGATAACCGGTTGCCCGGCGGCGCTTGCGCGCGCGTCGGATTTGCTTGTTTTAGGGCCCATTCAAGCTTTGAGATGGAACGGTGGCCAGCCGATCCGTGGAGCAGGAGATTTTACCCCATGGCACGTATTGCGGGCGTCAACATCCCGACCAACAAGCGCGTTGAAATCGCGCTTACCTACATTCACGGAATCGGCCGCACCAAGGCCCGTGAACTGACCGCCAAGATCGGCATCGCGCCCGAACGCCGCGTGCAGGACCTGTCCGACCAGGAAGTTCTGCAGATCCGCGAAGCGATCGACGCCGGCTACACGGTGGAAGGCGATCTTCGCCGCGAAGTTTCGATGAACATCAAGCGTTTGATGGACCTCGCTTCCTATCGCGGGCTTCGCCATCGCCGCGGCCTGCCGGTGCGCGGCCAGCGCACCCACACCAATGCCCGTACCCGCAAGGGCAAGGCCAAGCCGATCGCCGGCAAGAAGAAGTAAGGGGTAGATCGACATGGCTCAGGCACCGCAGCGCGTCCGCAGGCGCGAGCGCAAGAACATCACCGCCGGCGTCGCGCACGTGAACGCCAGCTTCAACAACACCATGATCACCATCACCGACGCGCAGGGCAATGCCATTTCCTGGTCGTCCGCCGGCACGATGGGCTTCAAGGGGTCGCGCAAGTCGACGCCTTATGCCGCCCAGGTCGCCGCCGAGGATGCCGGCAAGAAGGCCGCCGAGCACGGCGTCCGCACCCTTGAGGTCGAAGTGAAGGGTCCAGGGTCAGGCCGCGAGTCGGCGCTTCGCGCGCTGCAGTCGGTGGGCTTCACCATCACGTCGATCCGCGACGTGACTCCGATCCCGCACAACGGCGTCCGGCCCTCCAAGCGCCGCCGCGTCTAAGCTTTTCGGCACCCCGCTTTGGCGGGGTGCCGGCTTGAAATACCAAAACCATCCCCGATGGTTTTGAAAACTTTGGGAGGCGGACGCGTCTCCCCAACGCCAGAGGAATCACATGGCCGTCAACGCAAAAAACTGGCAGGAAATGAAGAAGCCCAACGCCCTTGAAAAGCGCGCCGCCGGCGATGCGCGCCGCAAGGCGACGTTTGTCGCCGAGCCGCTCGAGCGCGGCTTCGGCCTGACGCTCGGCAACTCGCTGCGCCGCGTTCTGCTCTCCTCGCTTCAGGGCGCCGCGGTGACCTCGCTCAAGATCGAGGGCGTGCTTCACGAATTCTCTTCGCTGGCAGGCGTCCGCGAGGACATCACCGACCTCGTCCTCAACGTGAAGCAGATCGCGCTTCGCATGGAAGGCGACCAGCCCAAGCGGCTCCAGCTTTCGGCCACCGGCCCGGGCGAAGTCACCGCCGGCCAGATCGCCGCCACCGGCGACATCGAAGTGATGAACCCCGGCCTGGTGCTTTGCCACCTGGACGAGGGCGCGAACCTCAACGCCGAATTCACCGTTGAAGTCGGCAAGGGCTATGTCGCCGCCGCCTCCAACCGCCCGATCGATGCGCCGATCGGCGTGATTCCGGTCGACGCCCTGTACAGCCCGGTCCGCCAGGTCAGCTACAAGGTGGAAAACACCCGCGTCGGCCAGGAGCTCGATTACGACAAGCTCACCATCACCGTCGAAACCGACGGCACGCTGACTCCGGACGATGCACTCGCTTATGCGGCGCGCATCCTTCAGGACCAGCTGCAGCTGTTCGTCCACTTCGACGAGGGCATGACGATGACGTCGGTGCCGACCGGCAGCGGCGGCGCGTCGCAGAGCAGCTCGGGCGATGCAGACCAGGACGCCAACCAGCTCAACCGTTACCTCCTCAAGAAGGTCGACGAGCTGGAGCTCTCCGTGCGTTCGGCCAATTGCCTGAAGAACGACAACATCATCTACATCGGCGATCTGGTCCAGAAGACCGAAGCCGAGATGCTGCGCACCCCGAACTTCGGCCGCAAGAGCCTGAACGAGATCAAGGAAGTGCTGTCCAGCATGGGCCTTCGCCTCGGCATGGACATCCCCGGCTGGCCGCCCGAGAACATCGAGGAAATGGCCAAGAAGCTCGAGCAGGAATTGATGGGCTAAAGGCTTCGGCTGAAAGTATTACTTTCAGCCGGTTAGAAAAAAGAAGGGCCGCTCCAGGGATGGGGCGGCCCTTTCTGTTTGCGGCGGGGATCAGCGGGAGGCGCGGTAGGCTTTGACTTCGGCGTTGCTGATGTCGGACGCGAAGCAGCGGGGCGATTCGCCAGCGGGCCGCGAATAGGCGCTGCGCCCACCGCAGCGGCGGCCACCGCGATCGGTATTGTAGGGGCAGGGGCAACTGCCCGAATAATTGGCGATCGACGCCCTGATGATGTTCTGCCGAATGGCGGCGTCGGTCTGCGCGAGCGCCGGTGACGAGAGCGTCGCGCAAACGGACGCGGCAAGCAGTGCAAATCGCAGTTTCATGAATTCCCCCCTGTATCGGGACGCGGATGCGCGTCCGGACAGGCAGGCTAATTCAAAAACGCAGGAGAGCGGGTGCCAATGCATCCGTTCCGGATATAACTGGTCCTTTGATGTTTAAGGCTGCGCCTTGAGCCATTTCAAAACGGAGGAAATTGCCCTCGCTACTGCTTGAAACAATGCTCGCGATGCCATGCGAGGTAGAGCGGGTGCGGCCATTCGGACGGCCTGGGCGGCGTCAAGGCGCGCCGGCTTTTGTTCACCAGAGACCACACGCTCCCCGGATCGTTGACGTGGCGGGAAACCAGCACATCGAGATCGTCCGACAGGCTGATCAGGCCGCGGTCGAACATCCAGTGGACCGTGCCCGACAAAGCGAGGCCGTTGCTGATGATGTCCGGCCCGTTCGCTTCCACGGGCTTGATGTGGGCGGCCTGCACCTCGGCCCGGCCGCCGCCGTTGATGAAGCGCAGCCCGGTGACGGCGCAACGGCAGTCATAGGCATCGAGAACCTTGCGGCGGAATACCCGGTCGCGCACCGGGCGCGAAGTGTAACGCTCCACACGCGTGCGTTCCACGTCGAGCTCGAAAGGGCTCTGGTCCTCGTACACGCGGGCGGGCAGAGGTGTGGGCTGCGGGGCGTCGACCCTCGGCAGCAGCGGCTCTTCGTCGGGCAGGCCGAGATCTAGGATTCGGTTGAAGTCTTCGAGCGAGATTGGCCGCACAGCGGCCTGCGCTCGGCCGGACAGCTTGCCGGCGTCGTTGAGGAGGCCGCGTTCGACATAGCCCTGCGCGCCGGAAAAGGGCACTTCGCGTTCAAAGGGCAAGTAGCTGCCGGGCTCAATAAGGGCGAGGTACATCCCGGATGACGAGGGATCAGGGATGATCCGCTCCAGGCGGGCGATCGCGAAATAGCCGGCACCGCCGCCCTTCACCGGCTCGTAATAGACGATCCAGTCGCCGACGAACTGCGATGCGCGGCCAAGATATTGCGGCGGGAATTGGTAGCGGGTTTCGGGATGATCGTCGTAGATCGAATCCGGACGGTGGAGGAAGACGCCCCTGGCCATTGTCACTCGCTCCCGCCGCCTCCCCGTGGCCACTCAAGAGCCGGCGCCAACTATCGAAGACTCTTCCTGGCCGATCAAGTCCGTATCGGACGAAGGGCTCGGGCGCCCGCCGCAGCTGGATCATCGGTCTGCGGACGGATTTGCCCGGCCTATCTGGCGCCGGGTAGCTGGGAGCGGTCGAGGGTGTTGGCGCGGGACTGGCGGGCGTCGGCGGCGCGCCATTCCGCTTCGGTTTTGCAGACCTTCCGCTTCTTGTAGCGGAAGGAGGTCAGGTCGGAGCGGCGCGGCGTTTGGCGGCAGATCTGCGGTTGGCCGGCGGCTGGGGCAAGCTGCGCCGCGGCGAGGGCAAGCCCAATGGTGATCAGCATCAGCGTTCTCCCGGCTGTCCGTCGCTGCAGGGCATATCACCGGCCGGCTCCGTTTGGAACGGGCGGGCGGCGCAGCGGACCTGCCGCGGGCAAAAAAATGGGGTGCCGAAGCACCCCATTTCCCCGCGCGATTGTGCGCTGTCTTAGAAGGCGCCGAAGTTGACGCGGGCGCCGGCGTAGAAGTAGCGGCCCTGCGCGCCGACCGGGTAGAAGGTCTGCGGGAAATCCGGCTTCTGATTGAAGGCGTTGTTGACGCCGCCGTAGAAGCTCATCCGATCCGACACGTTCATGCTGAGCTGGAAGTCGTGCGTGAAGCGCGCGCTGTAGCGGAGGAATTCCTTCGGGTAGTAATCGGGCTCCGACTCTTCGAGATTGTAGGACAGCACCCGCGTCTTGCTGAAGTAATTCATGCCCCAGTTGATCTGGAACTTGTCGTAGGCCCAGGTCACGTCGGTGTTGACCTGGTGGCGCGGCGCGCCGGCGAGGTTGCGCGAATTCTCGATGTCGCCGCCCGGGGTGGCGATGAATTCGAGCTTGTCGAGGATGTTGCCGACCGCGCGCAGGTTGAGGTTGCCGAGGCGGCCGAGCGTTGTGCGGTAATTGGCCGCGATGTCCCAGCCGCTGGTGCGGAATTGCGCGACGTTCTCCGGCTGGACCACGAAGCCCGAAATGGCGCCCGGGAAGCCGGCATTGGTGCTGGGATTGCGGGTGATCGCATCGCAGAACACGTTGTCGAGGGTGGGCTGATCGACGCACAGGTTGGCGATGTTCTCGGCCGAGGACTGCGACACCGCGTTCTGGATCTTGACGTCGTAATAATCGACGGAGGCCGAGAAGCCGCGCAGGAAGCTGGGGCGAAGCACCAGGCCGGCGGTGATCGTCTTCGCGGTCTCCTCGCGCAGGTTGCGGTTGCCGCCCGACGTGCCGGCGATGCTGACGCCGGTGTCGCCGTCGAACGCCGCGATCTGGGCCGGGGTGAGGCCGAGGCCGCTGAGCAGGGTCTGGCAGTTGGCGGCGCGGAATTCGGTGCCGTTGTCGAGCCGGTCGAAGGCGCACGGATCGTCGATGAACTCGAAGGTCTGGTTCTGCGGGCCGAACAGTTCGCCGATATTTGGCGCGCGCACCGCCTGCGAATAGGTGCCGCGGAAGCGGACATCGGGCACCGGCGCGTAGACGCCGCTGACCTGCCAGGTGGTGGTGGTGCCGACCGTGGAATAATCGGACAGGCGGACGGCGCCGTTCAGGCTGAGATCGTAGAAGCCCGGCTTGTTGGCGGCGATCGGCACGCGAAGCTCGCCGAACACTTCCTTGACGCTGTACTGGCCGGTTTCCGGGAACAGGGCGTTGCCGAAGGTGAGGCCTGTGGTGTTGACCGGGTCCGGATTGCTCTCGCTGCGCTCCTTGCGATATTCGGCGCCGACGGCGAAGCCGATCGGGCCGCCCCACAAAGCGAGGGTTTCACCGAAATCGCCGCTCACCGAGCCCGAGACGACGTGCTGCTCGATCCGCGACCGGTCGACGGCGTCGGTGACGAGCCAGTCGATCGCGCCCGGCGCCTGCTGCTCGCTGAACAGGTTGAAGGGAATGCAGCCGCTGTTCGGGCCGGGGGTGAAGGAAAGCTGGTCGAAATCGCCGAACGAGAAGCCGGTGAAGAAGTTGTAATACGGCTGATCGCTGTTGCCGATCGGCTGCAGGTTGGAGCGGCAGGTCGGCTGGCCGGTGGCGGGATCGGTGATGACGTCGACGGCCGCCAGGAAGCGGTCGTTGAAGCGGGTGTTAGTCTGGCGCACCGTCGAATCCGAGCGGCCGTAGACGTAGGACATGTCGAGATCGATCCGGTCGGTCAGCTCGGCGGTAAGGCCGAGCACGCCGCGATAGGTTTCGCGGCGGTTGCGCTCGCCGCGGCCGCCGATGTCGAGATTGTCGCGGTTGACGATGCCGATGCCGTCGCCATTCTCGATGGCGGTGCGCACGTTGGCCGGGAGGAACGGATTTTCCGGCGTGACCAAGACCGTGAAATCATAGGTCGGCTGGCCGAACGAGGCGGAATCGACGCGGGCATATTTGCCCTGGGCGTAGACGTTGACCCGGTCGGTGACGTCGAAATTGAACAGCAGGTTCGCGACATAGCGATCCGACTGGGGCAGGATCTCGCCCTGGTAGGTCGAGACCGGGGTGCCGCTGCAGCCGGTGCAGAAGATGCTGCCGATATAGGTGCCCGGGTTGAACGGCAGGCCGTTGCCGAGGAAATCGGGATAGAGGTCGAGATCGACGTCGATGCCGCTGTTCGGCGCGGAATCGAAATACCGGATGTCGGTGACCGGAAGCCGATCGGGGATGTTGGGGTTGTCGGGGCTGCCGTCGGCGTTGATGTCGTCCGGGTTCTCGGCGAAGCCCGGCGAGTTGCGCAGGTAGCGGCGCTGGCGCGGGTGAAGCGGATCGTCGTGGCCGTATTCGAGCGAAAGGGCGAGGTTGCCCCGGCCGCCGGCGAAGTTCTTGCCGGCAACGAACGACACGAACTGATTGGCGGCGTCGCCCTGCTCGGTGATGCCGGCCTGGGCGCGGATGTTGATGCCTTCGAACTTACGCTTGGTGACGAAATTGACCACGCCGGTGACAGCGTCGGCGCCGTAGATCGCCGAAGCGCCGCCGGTCAGCACATCGACCCGGTCGATGAGATCGATGGGGATGGTGTTGACGTCCACCGACGAGGAGCCGGGAACCGCCGAGACGTGGCGGCGGCCATCGACCAGCACCAGGGTGCGGGCGGTTCCAAGGTTGCGCAGGTTGAGGAGGTTCAAGCCGACGAAGCCGATGCCGGCCTGGGAGCCCGATCCCGAATTGGCGTCGAACGAGCCGACCAGCGACGGGATGTCGGCGAGGAAGTTGGTGAGATTGGTGGTGCCGGCATTCTGGATCGCGCTGCTATCGACCGAGACCACCGGGTTGGCGAAATCATATTGGCTGGTGCGGATCCGGGTTCCGGTGACCACGATCTCCTCACGCGGCGTATCGTCGGCGGGGAGGGTGGCGTCCGCATCCGATTCGGGCATCGTATCGGTGACGATATTGTCATCGTTCTGCGGATTGGTGTTGGCCGGCTGATCCTGGGCCCAGGCCGGAGCGGACCCCGCGGCGAGGACGGACAAGGAAGCGGTTGCAAAAAGCAGTGGCGAGAGAGCGCGGCGCATGACGGAATCCTCGTTTTCGGGCAGCCAGGGCGCGCCTATCGCGGATTCGAATGGGCTTCGAAAGGTGTTGTGAGGGGTTTGGCGCGGAAGTTCGGCGAGCGTTGTCTTTATGCAACATATCGGTCGCTGGCGAGCAACGGGCGGCGTGCACCGAATATCCTCCGCGCCGCCGCTTGACCCTGGCCCGCAGCCGCGCAAGGCTGAAGGCTTGGCGGGGTGGTTCCGCGTGTGCGGTGAAGGTGGGAAGTTTTTGATGAAAAAGGCTTTGTTCGCGGTTCTGCTGGGTTCGGCCGCGGCCGCTCAGGCGGGGGAAAAGGTGCTGTATGAGCCGGTGCCGGCGTGGGTGAAGCCGGCCCCGGCGATCGTGCCGGGTAAGCCGGGCGCCGCCGGTCCGGAACTGCTGCTGTTCGACATGCAGCAGCGGCTGGAAGGCGGCGACACATGGGTGTTCACCGACATGGCGCGAAGGGCGGATTCGCCGGAGTCGATGAGCGAGATCGGCTCGGTGCAGCTCCCCTGGCAGCCCGCGCATGGCGACCTGATCGTCCACCGCGTGGAAATCCTGCGCGGATCCGAGCGGATCGACGTGCTGAAGAACAAGACGGCTTTTTCGGTGCTTCGGCGCGAACAGGCGCTTGAGCAGAAGATGCTCGACGGCGTGCTGACGGCGACCATGCAGGTCGAGGGCCTGCGGGTCGGCGACGTGGTGCGGATCGCCTTTTCGACGACCAGCAAGGACCCGACGCTGAAGGGCCATGTTCAGTCGATGGCGCCGCTCATCTCCGCGCCGGTGCGGATTGGTTTCGGCCGCGTGCGGCTGCTCTGGCCGACGGCGTCCAAGCTGGCCTGGAAGGCGCTGAGCGACGGCGCCGCGCCGGCCCCGGTGCGCAGCGGGGCCTATCAGGAAGTGACCTTCGCGCTGCCGCTCGCCAAGCCGCCGGAAATGCCGGGCGACGCGCCGGCGCGCTTCCAGAACGTGCCGCTGGTGGAAGCTTCGACCTTTCCCGACTGGGGAACGGTCGCGGGAGTGATGGCGCCGCTTTATGCGACCAAAGGCCTGATCCCCGCGGGGTCGCCGCTGGCCGCCGAAGCGGCGCGGATCAAGGCGGCGAGCGCCGACCCGATGCGCCGCGCGGCCATGGCGCTGCAGCTTGTCCAGGACGAGATCCGCTATCAATTGATGGGCATGAACAGCGGCAATTACGTGCCGCAAACGCCCGCCGAGACCTGGTCGCTGCGCTATGGCGACTGCAAGGCCAAGACCTTGATGCTGCTTGCCCTCCTCCACAAAGTGGGCGTTGAGGCGGAGCCGGTGCTGGCCAGCCTGCAGCTTGGCGGACTGGTGGAAAAGCGCCTGCCGTCGGCGGCGGCGTTCGATCATATTCTGGTGCGCGCGACGGCCAACGGCGAGAGTTTGTGGCTGGACGGAACGGGAAGCGGGACCCGGATCGGCGACCTGAAGGACGTGCCGGCGCTTGGCCATGTGCTTCCCGTCCGCGCCGGCGCGGCGCTGGTGGCGCTGACGCCGCGGGCGATGGCGCGGCCGGAATATGCCGGCGACCTGGAGCTCGACTTCAAAGCCGGATTGAGGCTGCCCGCGCTTTTCAAAGCCCGTTTCGTGTTGCGCGGCGCCGCCGTGCCGTTGCTCAAGGCGGTGACTGCGCAGGGCGACAAGGACGCCGAGAACCAGATGGTCGAAGGGCTGCTCGGCTCCGGTGCGCCGCTGAAGAACGTCGCGCTGGCCGGCCACTCGATCCGTTTCGACGCCGCCGACGCAACCGCGACCGTCGAGGTGAACGGCGTCGTCGCTTCAGGCTGGAGCCGCGAGAATCAACGCTGGGGCCATGGGCTGGACACGATGGCCAACGCGCTCTCCTTCCCCGCCGATCGGGCGCGGGCCGCGTGGCGCGCCATTCCGGTCAGCACCGGCGCGCCGTCGAACAGGAGCATGACGGTTCGGATCAGGCTGCCCAACAAGGGGGAAGGCTATTCCCTGGACGGCGCCGCGGCGCTCAATGAGCAGATCGGCGCGATGGCATTGACCCGCAAGGCGGTGCTTGCCGACGGCTGGGCGACCGCGAACGTGGGGATAATGGAGAGCGGCGGGGAAGTCGCGGCGGCCGACCTCGCCGAGATCCGGCGGCGCGCGGCGCAGATCAACGCGCGGCCGCTTCGCGTGCTTGCCCCGGCCGGCCAGGGAGCCCGCTACGCCGAAGTGGAAGCGGCGCGCCGGGCCAAGGCGCTGGCCCCGCTGGCGGCGGTGTACGACGCGCGCATCGCCGCCGATCCAAAGTCGGCGGAGGCTTATATGGAGCGCGCGTCGTTCCGTGAGACCGTGCTCGATTGGCCGGGGGTTATGGCGGATCTGAACAGGGCAATCGCGATCGAGCCCAATGTCGACCGGCTTCTCGGCCGCGCCACGCTGCGGTTCGCGCTGGGCGACGTCAAGGCCGCGGCGGCGGACGCGGACGAAGCGTTCGCGCTGGACTCCGCGTCCGACCGCGCGCTGGCCTTGGCGGCGACCTACAAGGCGGCCCTGGGCGACCTTGCCGGCGGCCTGGCCTTGCTCGACGGGCGGATCGACGTCGGCGACAAGGAAAGCGCGGGCTTCATGGCTCTCAAGGCCACGCTGCAGGGGGAAAGCGGCGACAAGGATGGCGCGATCGCCACCCTGGACTCGGCGGTGGCGAGATGGCCGGGCGACGCGACGCTGCTCAACAACCGGTGCTGGAGCAAAGGTACGCTCAACGTCCTGCTCGACTCGGCGGTGAAGGATTGCACCAAGTCGATCGAGCTCAGTGACAGCCCGGTCGCCGCCCTGGACAGCCGGGCGATGGCCTATTTCCGGCTGAACCGCCGGGAGGAGGCGCTTGCCGACATCGAGGCGGCGCTTGCCCTGGCGCCCGACCTGGCGGCCAGCCTGTTCTTGCGCGGCGTGATCCGCAGGCAGGCGGGCGACGGCGCGGCGGGCGCGGCCGACATTGCCGCCGCAACGGCTCTGTCGCCGGGGGTCGTTCAGAAATATGCGCGGTACGGCATCAAGCCGTGAGGCGGTGGGGGCGGCGCGCCGCTCAGCGGGTGAGGGCGCTTGCGACGAGGTTCGGGTCGATCCGCTCGGCCGGCAGGCGCTCGATGGTGCCGGAGACGCGGTCCACGGCGGCGAGCTGGTCGGGCAGCGCCTTTCGGTCCGGCGCGTTGGCTTTGCGGGCTTCGCTGTTCAGATGTTCCATCAGGCGGTCGAGCTCGGCCGCGTCGGGGGAGCGGAACGGCTCCGGCGCTTCGGCACAGGCGGCGGTGAGCAGGCCGAAGCTGCAAAAAGCGAACAGAGCGAGGCGTTTGATCATGGCGGCGGTAACGAAGCCGTGGGGGAATGGATGCGGGCGGGCGACTCGATGGGACGGGAGAGCGCCGAATTGGGCCTTTTCCTACGCGTGAAAATAAAGTTGGCGCGGGCTTTTGGCGGCTCCGGCGGGGGGAAATAGGATTTGAGCGGGAGCCGTGCGCGGCGGTTTTCCGGGGGTTTTCGCGGGCTGGCGTAGGCGTTATCCTATCTGGTACAAAACGCTTGACAGCGTCACGCTCATGTGGTACCTTTAAGACAAGCTGAAGAATTGTAGCTGGCGCCGGCGGGGCGGTTTCTCTCCGGCATGGCGGCCGGCCAAGTGGGTGACCCACCCCCGGCCCCTCCCTTTCATCCGCGGCGACGGTTCGAGGGCGTCGGCGTGGAGGGAGGGGAGTTGTTCGGCGTGGGCGGCTTGGCTCAGCGCCTGCTGTTCCCCTCCCTTTGCACGGCCCGGGTGGGTGCGTGGTGAGGTTGGCGAGGGAGGGGTTTGGGGTGGGTTTTGCGCTTTCTCGGTCGTGTGTCGAGCGGTGCGTGACCCACCCCCGGCCCCTCCCTTTCATTGGCCGCAACACATCAAGAACGTCGGCGTGGAGGGAGGGGAGTTGTTCGGCGTGGGCGGCTTGGCTCAGCGCCTGCTGTTCCCCTCCCTTTGCACGGCC
>DASWNA010000044.1:0-2163 GCA_036399475.1 Allosphingosinicella sp. | reverse complement strand
CGTTCGCCCGCACCACCGTCTTCAGCGCGGCAAACTCGCGGAACTCGGAAACGGAGTCGCGCAGCGCCCGCTCCTCCTCCTCGCTCACCGCATCGCGGACCCTGAGCTTGGCGAGCAGCGTGGCGAGTTCGTCAGCCATCGCTTCGCTCCAGCGCTCCGCCCGGCAGCACGCCCGCAGCGCGCAAGTGCGGGCCGAGGCGCCCGGTCAGCCACAACGCCCACATCCGGAAGTCCGCCATCAGCGACCATGCCGGGTAGGTGAAGGTCGCCGGCCGGTTGCGCTCCACGATCAGGTGGCTCGCCCAGGCGAAGCCGTAGCCCGCGATCGGAATTGCGATCAGCATCCGCCAGTCGCCCACCGCGAGCGCGGCGAGGAAAACCAGGACGACGATGCTCGTCCCCGCATAATGCAGCGCCCGCGTCGCAGTCCGCCTGTGCTCGCGCAGGTAATGCGGCCAGAATTCGGCGAAGCTGCGGTATCGCGTCACGCGGCCGTACCGGTCCCGCGGCGCCCCGCCATGCGCGAAGCCGCGTACCCGCCGAGCAAGGGCGCTGCGATCGACGCGATCTGCATCCACAGCGGCTGCGCCATCGACATGACGGCCCAGAGGCCGCCCGCCAACGCAAGACCCGTTACCAGCCACACCGTCCAGGCCTCACGGCTGATCTTCGCCGCCGTCAGCCCGCCGAGGAACGGCGCCAGGAAGTAAGCGAAGGCGACGATGCCGAGCAGCAGCCCGTCGCTCCGCGCGGGGGCGATCTGGTGTGCCAGATATTCGATCAGCGCCAGCGTCGCCGCAAACACAACGACGCCCGCAATCACTCCACCGATAGTCCGCAGCATGCCCATTCCCCTGTTCGTTTCGGGCGAGCCTATAGCATGTTCAGGCGCGCTGGGCAGGGGCATCTGCCCGCCGCCGCTCACTGGCTGCCAACACCCCTAGCCGTTCACGATCGTGCCGCCGTTCGGGTGCAGCACCTGCCCCGACATGTAGCGCGAATCCTCACAGGCCAGGAACAGGAAGCTCGGCGCGACTTCGTTGGGCTGCCCGGGCCGCCCCATCGGCGTGTCCTCGCCGAAATTCTCGAGTTTCTCGGGCGTCGAGCCGCCGAACGGATTGAGCGGCGTCCAGATCGGCCCCGGCGCCACCGCGTTGACGCGGATGCCGTCCTCGATGAGGTTCTCCGACAGCGATCGGGTGAAGGCCGTGATCGCACCTTTGGTGGCGGAATAATCGAGCAGCTCCTTGGAGCCCTGGTACATCGTCACCGAGGTGCAGTTGACGATCGCGGCGCCCTTCTTGAGGTGCGGCCGCGCAGCCTGGACCATGAAGAAATAGCCGAAGAAGTTGGTCTGGAAAGTGCGCTTCAATTGCTCTTCGCTGATGTCGCGTATGTCCGTGTCGGGGTGCTGCTCGGCCGCGTTGTTGACCAGCACGTCCAGGCCGCCGAGCCGCTCCACCGTCTCGGCCACCGCGCGCTCGCAGAATGCCTTGTCGCCGACATCGCCGGGAATGGCGATCGCGCGGCGCCCTTCGGCCTCGACGATCTTCTTGGTCTTGGCGGCGTCGTCATGCTCGCACAGATAGAGGATGGCGACATCGGCGCCTTCGCGCGCGAACAGGGCCGCGACCGCCCGGCCGATGCCGCTGTCCGCGCCGGTGATCAGCGCCACCTTGCCCTCCAGCCGTCCCGAGCCCGGGTAGAGCGGCGCCCATTCGGGCTTGGGCTCGAGCTGGCTTTCGTGGCCGGGAAGGCCGTCTTCCCGCACCATGCCGATGGTTTCGGTTTCGCTCATCACCCGGTCTCCACTGCCTGCCTGCGACGAACAGCGGGCCAGGGACGGCGGTTCCCGTGGCGCGCCCAGTCCTTATTGTCGGGAGCCCTTATTCCTTGGCGGCGACGCCCGCGCCTTCCTCGCCAAAAGCTTCGATGGTGGACTGGTCCTGCTTGTCGTGCGCCGGCGCTTTTTCCACCGGCGTGTCGCCGTCCTTGCCGAGCGTGAAGCTCTTGCGGCTGCCATCGCCGGGATCGTCCGACATCTGGTTGTTCTGGTTCATGGTTTTATCCATGCTGCTCGTATTGTGCTGGTTCTTGCTCATGCCGGTTCCTTTCCAAAGGCTTGGCCGGACAAAGCGGCAGCGCTGCGGGAGTTCCGTGGCC
>DASWNA010000043.1:0-37945 GCA_036399475.1 Allosphingosinicella sp. | reverse complement strand
TCACGTCGGGCTATCAGTTCCTCAACGCCAACCCGGTGACGGGCGTGCCGATCCTGTCGGCGACCCGGACGGCGGCGACCTTCAACCAGCCCGGCGTGGCGCCGTCGCTGGGCCGCGAGGGCGTGGTCACCGCATTCTACGGCAATCCGCGGCAGGTCTTCCTCAGCCTCGGCGTGAAGTTCTAAAGGGTGACAATGGCGAGGAGCAGCGATTCGGCCGCAGTGCGGGCAACCGGCGGGGGCCGAGTCCTCTTCATTCTGCTCCTCGCCTACATCTTCAACTTCATCGACCGCCAGATCATCGGCGTGCTGGCCGTGCCGATCAAAGCCGAGTTGCAGCTTAGCGACACGCAGCTCAGTTTGATGGGCGGCATTGCCTTTGCGCTTTTCTATTCCGGGATCGCCATTCCGGTGGCGTGGCTCGCCGACCGCAAGAGCCGGGTCAACATCATCGCGTTCTCCGTCGCCTTGTGGAGCGCGTTCACGGCGCTGTGCGGCTTTGCGCAGAATTTCTGGCACCTGTTCCTGGCGCGGATGGGCGTCGGCATCGGCGAGGCGGGCGGGGTTGCGCCGTCCTACGCGCTGATCTCCGATTATTTCCCCAAGGAGCGGCGCGCGCGGGCGCTTGCCTTGTTCTCGCTCGGCATCCCGATCGGCTCCGCGCTCGGCGTGTTCTTCGGCGGCTGGATCGCCTCCCACCTCGACTGGCGCTCGGCCTTTCTGATCGTCGGCCTTGCCGGGCTTCCCGCGGCCCTCCTGGTCAAGCTCTTCATTCGCGAACCCGTACGCGGCGGTTTCGACAGCGCCGACGGCAGCGCGAGCGCGCCTGCCCCGCCCTTCTCCGTAGTCGCCGCGACTTTGGCCCGCACGCCCAGCTTCTGGCTGCTCTCCTTCGGCGCCGCGTCCGGCTCGATCCTCGGATACGGCCTCATTTTCTGGCTGCCGAGCTTCTTTTCGCGCAGCTTCGGGCTCGAACTCATCGAAGTCTCTTACTTCTACGGCTCAATCGTGCTGGTCGGCGGAGTCGCCGGCACCTGGCTCGGCGGCTGGATCGGGGACCGCACCGGGCAGGGTAATCCGGCGGCCTACGCGCTTATCCCGGCGGTCTGCTTCCTGCTCGCCGCGCCCTGCTTCGCATTCGGGCTGTTCGCGCCGCTGGAACTCGCCTGGGTGCTGTTCACGATCGGCCAGATGCTTGCGCTCGCCTGGCTCGGCCCGGTGATCGCCGCCGTCCAGCACATCGTTCCCCCCAACATGCGGGCGACATCCTCGGCGAGCTTCCTGTTCATCAACAACCTCATCGGTATCGGCTTCGGCATCTTTTTCCTGGGCTTCATGTCCGACACCATGAAGGCAGCGCACGGGGAGAACTCACTGCAATATTCGATATTGTACGGGCTTGGCTTCTACCTGCTGAGCGCGGCGCTGTATTTCGTTGCAAGCACGAGGCTGAAGCGGGATTGGTACAAGGGCTAAACCCCTCTCCCCTTCAGGGAGAGGGAGGGGCCCGCCGCGCAGCGGTGGGAGGGTGAGGGCAAGTTCACCTGCTTCAACCCTTGCCCTCACCCTTCCCAAAGCTTCGCTTTGGGCCCCTTCCCTCTCCCTGAACGGGAGAGGGAGAATAAGCGGAGCGCGTCATGACCCTCACCCTCTACGGCCACCCGTTTTCCTCCTACACACAGAAGGTGCTGATCGCGCTCTATGAGAACGCCACGCCGTTCGACTTCCATTCCGTCTGGCCGGAATCGGCGCATACCGCCGAGTGGCGGCGGCGGTGGCCGCTGGGGAAGTTTCCTGTGCTGGGCGACGGCGTGCGCACTGTCGCCGAGACGAGCATCATTATCGAGTATCTCGGGCTGAACCATCCCGGGCCGGTGCCGCTGCTTCCCGCCGACCCGCAAGCGGCGCTCGAGGTGCGCTTCCTCGACCGCTTCTTCGACCTTCACGTCATGGACTCGGCGCAGCACGCCGTGGACGGAGCGCTGACCGGTGATCCGGTGAAGCGCGCCGAGGGGATAGCCAAGGCGGTGGCGAAATTGGAGCGCTCCTATGCGTGGCTCGAAACCGCGCTTGCCGGGCGCGACTGGGCGGCCGGGGCGGACTTCACGATGGCCGACTGCGCCGCGGCGCCGGCCTTGTTCTACGCCGACTGGACGCACCCGATCCCCGAAAGCCTCACCACGCTCAGGGCCTATCGCGCCCGCCTGCTTGCCCGGCCGAGCTTTGCCCGCGCCGTCGATGAGGCGCGGGAATACCGGCCGCTCTTCCCGCTCGGCGCACCGGACCGGGACTGACCCGCTCCCGGCCCGGGAGCGTCACTCCGGGATTGGCGTGCGGTAATATTTGCGCAGGCTGCTGGGCGGAGTGGCGAGGCGCTTGAGCTGCGGGGCGAGGTCGTTTTCGGGGATGACCACTTCCACCAGGGCGGTGACCCCGGGGCAGGCCTTGATCTCGGCCAGTACGCCGGCAAGCCCCTCCTCGTTTTCCACCCGGTAGCCCTGGGCGCCGAACGCCTTGGCCAAAGCGAGATAATCCCAGGTGGGGAGAACGTCGAACGGTGCAAAGGCGCCGCCGGGCTCGAACGCGTCCAGATTCACAAAGGCCTGTTCGATCGCATAACCCTTGTTGCTCATCACGAACACCGCGGCGCCCGCGCCGGCGCGGACCAGGCTGGAGATTTCCTGGCAGATCATCATGAACCCGCCGTCACCCGCCACTACGAACGGGCGCTTGCCCGAGGCGAGCGCGACGCCAAGCGCGCAGCCGGTTTCGTGGCCGAGCGATCCCCAGGCCGCCTGGGCGACGAACGAGTCGCGGGGCAGTCCGAAGAGGTTGCCGAAGACGTAGAGCGAGGTGCTTTCGCCGAGCACCAGCACGGTTTCGTCGGTGAGGCCCTCCGCATCGAGGAAGCCGGTGAGCTGGTTGAAGAAGCGGTTGTAGGTAAGCTGGCCGTCCGGCGCTGGATCGGGCTCGGGCGCTGGCGGGGGAAGCGGCTTCCAGGCGCGAGGCCAGCCTTCGCCGGCTTCGAAGCGGGCAAGCAGGCCGTCGACGAAATCGCCGAAGAAGATGTCGTCATAACGCGCATGTCCGATCCGCGCGTCCATGTCGTCGACGCAGATCATGTCGCCATATCTGGACTTCATGATGCCGAGATAATCGTCGGTGATGATCGCGCCGAGGGTGATCAGGAAGTCGGAGCCTTCGACAATCTCGCGGGTGGCGGCCGGCGAGGCGGGGCCGGCATAGGTGCCGATGAAATGCCCCTGCGCTTCGTCCAGCACCGTCTTGCCGAGGCTGGTGGTGGTGAACGGAAGCCCGCTTGCCTCGACCAGGCGCTGCACCTGGTCCTGAAGGCCGAAGCGCTGAAGCTGGACGCCGAGCCAGAGCACCGGCCGCTCCGCCGCCGAGATCCGCGCCCAGGCGGCGTCGAGCAGTGCGTCGAGCGCGGCCGGCTCGCTGGCGAGCTGCAGCGCGGCGAGCGTGCCTTCGGGACGGGCGCAGTCCATCACCCACACGTCCTGCAGCACCTCGATATAGATCGGCCGGCGGTGGGTGAGCATTGCGACAATCGCCGAGTCGATCTGGGCGGGCGCCTCGTCGGTATCATGGACGATCTCGGATGCCACCGTGACTTCGGCGAAGATCGAGCGGTCGGCATCGAGATCGCCGGTCGAATGGTGGAAAAGGATATCCTCCTCGTTCTCCAGCATCCGGTCCCCCGTCGCCGGGCTTGCCGAAATGTAGGCGACCGGCACCCGCTCGACCCACGATCCCGCGGCGCAGTTCAGCGCCGAAAAGGTGCCGACGCCATATTGCACGCACGCCGCGCCGATCCCGGCGAAGCGGGCGTAGCCGTCGGCGGCATAGCCGGTGCCGAGCTCGTTGATGTTGGGGACTCGGACGATGCCCGGGGTGGCGTCGACCGCGTCGAGGAAGTGCGAGGCATAATCGCCCGGCACTGCGAAGAGGTGCTTGAGGCCGCACCCGACCAGCCGGTCGGCCAGATACTGGGCGACCGTGTAGCTTTCAGGCGCGTTCATCAGCTGATGTCCGTTTTGCAGAGGCAATTGGGGGTGAGGGCAGCAAGCTCCTCCCGAAGCTTCTCCGGCGGAGGGGTCGGGACGCAATCGTCCCGGCTGTCCTCCTCGTCGCCGCCTTCCGCGCAATGCTCGCAACCGCCGGGGCCGCAGGGCATCAGCTCATATTTGCCGTCCAGCCATTTCGGACGCTTCAGGCCGAAGTGCGTTTCCAGCATCTGTTCGGCGGTGCACAGCGCGCCTTCCACCCAGCCCTGGCCGATCGAATAAGCCTCGCCGCAAATGTGGATGTCCTGGTTCTCGACCGGCTTGAGCATCCGCCACATGATCTTGTCGAGCCGGTATTCGGCCTTCCACTCGTGCCAGCCGCCGCCATACGGATCCTCGTTCCAGGTGTGGTAGACGGCCGAATAAGGCTGCGGAAGTTCCGGCAGCGCGTGGACCTGCGCAATTTGCTTGTTGCAGTCCTCCACCATCTCCTGGGTGGCGCAATGCTCGGTGACCGGGATGGGATCGGTGACGCCGGGCTCGATGCAGGAAGGAATGTAGCCCGGATAGGCCTTGCCCCGCTCCAGCCCCTTCCAGAACGGCACGGTGGAAATGTCGTTGTAGCTCGCCTGCACAAGCGAGTTCATCCACGGCTTGCCGTTCTTCTGCTCGCCCTCCGTGCCGAAATAATAAATCTGCCGCATCGGCAGGTCGGTGACGGAGCGGCCGGCGACCAGGCCCAGCGCCCGCCACCAGGGCTGCTCATAGGCGAGGAAGAGCTTGAAGGCGCTTTGGATGAGAACGGAGCCGCGATCCTTCATGTAGGTCGCGTCGCGCTCCAGCACGTCGCATTTGACCAGCTCGAGGGAGCGGCGCGGCAAGGCGAGGACAATCTTCTTGGCGCGGACGGTGATCGGCGATGCGTCGTCGCGGTCGGCGGTCTTGGCGTCGGCCGTGCGGGTCGGCTGGAAGATCAGCGTGTAGGGATAGTCCGCGTCCTCGGTGCGCACCACCTCCGCAAGGCGGTGGTTCATGAACACCCGGCTGCCCCTCTCGGTCTTGCCCGCAATGTCGTCGTTGAACTCGCGGGCGAGCGTGATCGGCAAGCTCTGATAGCCGTCGCACAGCACCAGGAACTTGGTGTCGTCGCTATATTCGGTGGCCGGGAGCTGGGTGACGGCGTTGGCGTTGGCAACGTTGGCGTCGTAGCCGCCGGCATCCTTCATGAACTGGTAGCCCTCGTTGGAAAGCACCCGGAACATGAGGTTCCAGAAGCCGTATTTCCAAAGCGGGCGGCCGAACACCTTGAGCTTCATGAGCTGGCAGAGCGACAGAGTCTCCATGCCCGGGTAGATGTTGTTCATCACCTGGACCTGGAGGTTGGTCGGGCCGAGGCCGCGTTCCGACCAGGCCATGTTGTAGGGCACCTTGTCGGGATCGGCGAGTTCGCGGAGGCGAAGGTGCCGGCCGCGCAGATAGAAGAGGTTGCAATTGGCGCCCACCGGCTCGGGCGCGCCCATCGGGAAATCGCGGGTGTCGAGGCCGAGGTGATGGACCAAGTCCGCGACCATCTTATGCTGGTCGGGAATGTAGCGCATGCCGCCCAGTTCGGCCTTGATGCTGGGCACCCCGGGCACCGTCACCGAATACAGCCGGCCGCCGATCCGGTCGCTATATTCGAACAGGCCGATCGCGCTGTCGGCGCCCATGTCCTGCTGCAGCCGCCACGCCGAATAGGCGCCGCCGACTCCCCCACCCACCACTGCGATGTCGAGTTCCATAAATCCCTCCCGCGGTTG
Source organism: Allosphingosinicella sp. (assembly GCA_036399475.1). Classification (GTDB taxonomy): domain Bacteria; phylum Pseudomonadota; class Alphaproteobacteria; order Sphingomonadales; family Sphingomonadaceae; genus Allosphingosinicella. Next base: position 32,122 of record DASWNA010000043.1, on the reverse strand, counting down.
AAGCGCCCACCGCTTCGTTCCGGAGCCGGATCATGTGTGGAATTCGTGTCGGAAGCAATAATGCGGGACGGCGGCGCGAAAAGGATTTCAATCGACTTCGGATTTACTGCTCCGCAGCCGGTATTTGCTCCGCTTCAGGTGGCGAAGCTCGGATCGAGCCGGTACGCTTTCCGGAGCAACGCCGGCCAGGCAAGCGCGCCCGCGGCCATTTTCAGGCCCATCTTGCCTTGCTGGGCGGTGACTTCGGGTGAGCCCTGCGGCGGGTTGTTGAGGCCGCCTTCTCCCGCTGAAAGCGCCAGGATCTGGGCTTCGCAGGCGCGCTCCAGGAAGTAGATTTTGAGGAACGCCTCGCCCACCGTCTCGCCGACCGCAAGCGTGCCGTGATTGCGCAGCAGCATCGCGCCCTTGTCGCCCAGATCGGCAACGATCCGTTCGCGCTCGTCGAGGTCCACCGCCACGCCTTCATAATCGTGGTAGGCGACATCCTCGCGCACCAGCATCGCCGTCTGGGTCAGCGGCAGCAGGCCCTCGCCATGCGCCGAGACGGCCTGGCCGTGCGGGGTGTGGAGGTGGATCACGGCGTGGGCATCGCCCCGCGCCATGTGGATCGCCGAATGGATGGTGAAGCCCGCCGGGTTGGCGATGAAGGGCGACGGGTCCACCGGCATTCCCGCGGTGTCGACCTTGACCAGGCTGGACGCGGTCACCTCTTCGAACATGAGGTTGTACGGATTGAGCAGGAAATGGTGCTCCGGCCCCGGAATGCGGGCCGAGAGGTGGGTGAAGATGAGGTCGTCCCAGCCATAATAGGCGATCAGCCGGTAGGCCGCGGCGAGATCTACCCGCACCTTCCATTCGTCAGCGGACACCTTGCCCTCAAGGGACGGGATTTCCACGGAGGCGAGCGGAGACAGGTTCGCCATGCCCGCGCTGATTGCGTCCACCCTGCCCATCGTCCTCGTCTCCTTTAAGCCGTCGCCGCCGCTATAGCGTCCGGATGGGCCGCGGCGAAGGCCGGATGCGCGGCCGCCTCCGCATCGGCGCGGACCAACAGCGGATAGGCGTCCAGCGGCACGCCGAAGCGGCGGGCATTGTACATCTGCGGCACCAGGCAGATGTCGGCCAGCGTCGGCGCATCGCCGAACAGGAAGCGGCCTGCGCGCGGTGCGGCGAGCGCTTCCAAGGCGGCGAACCCTTCGGAAATCCAGCGCGCGATCCAGGCGTTCTTCGCCTCCTCCGGCTGGGCGAGCGGGCCGGTGAGGTGCTTGAGCACGCGCAGATTGTTGAGCGGGTGGATGTCGCAGGCGATCGTAAGGGCAAGCGCCTGGACGTGCGCCGAGTCGCCGGGATCGGCCGGGAGCAGCGGCGGCTCGGGGCGAGTCGAGTCGAGGTAGGCGATGATGGCAAGGCTCTGGGTCAGCCGCTGTCCGTCGATTTCCAGCAGCGGCACGAAGCCCTGGGGATTGCGCGCCCGGTACGCGCCTTCGCCTTGCCCGCCGGCGGCGAGATCGACCTTCTCGGCGCGGTACTCGACGCCCTTGAGGTTGAGCGCGATCCGGACGCGGTAGCTGGCGGAGGAGCGCCAATAGTCGAAGAGAACGGGCACGGTCATAAGCGGCACGCTAAACCAAGCGCGCCGCCCGTCAATCCGCGCCCGCCTGCCGCTAAGTCTGCGCCGCGCCGAGCTGATCGGCGCGATGCACCACCTCCGCAAAGCGGACGATGCCGAGTTTCGCCTCCAGATCGGGGACCGAGACCATGTGCGGAGCCCAATCGGCCGTGACGGCGAATTCCAGATCCACGTTCGACAGATCCTGGCGCAGCACGAACGCAAAGGCTTGCAGCGTGCCGCCGTCGTTGGACAGGATGAGCTTCCAATATTCGTCCGGAATCTTGACCTTCACCTTGCCCTGATCGTCGACGCCGGAGAAGGGGCGGTCGCTGTCCTTCAGCACCGGCCCGGCGAAATAGGACAAGCGCTCGGCGGCGGCCTGGCCGAGCACATTGTTTTCGAGTCGGCCCCAAAGCCCCTTCAGGTTGGAGCGGTTGAAGTTGCCGACTTGCGGCGAACAATTGGTGGTGTGAAAGGTGTCGCCGTTCGCCGCCTTCATTTCCTCGTAGGTATCGCCCCAGGCAACGTCGTCGCGGCGGACGAGATGGCCTTTGTCGAAGGCCTTGTTGTCCTTGTCGAAGAATTTGTCGGGAAGCTGGTCGAGCCCACGCAGGCGAGGATCGGTGAACCAGCGCTCCATGTCGGTTTCGCCCAGCCCGCTCAGCGCCTTGCGGCCATAATTCCCATTGGGATCGGGCCGGCGGCGGGCGGGGCTCGCATCGACATTGGCGGCGGTGAAGATGGCAAGCCGGCGGCGGCGGTGCATGGCCAATGAGAAGTGATGGTAAGGCACCACGCATGATCCGTCTTCGAGCAGCGCCAAGGCATCCAGGTCGGTGACCTCCGGGAGCGGCACGTCGAGGCCGAGGAAGGCGGGGTCGTAGCCGCGGCGGTTGGAATAATCCTCCTGGTGGAAGGGCTCGACCGGGCGTTCGGTGCTGCCCTCCGCCGAAGCGGCGGCGGCTGCGGCGGCCGCCATGACCGGCGTGCCGATCTCGATGCTGATCTCGATCGGAATGGTCACGCGGGTGCCGCCCGCAACGGCCTGGAGGGACACCGCGCCGGTGCCCGCGGCCGCGCCCGTCGACGGCAGGCTCGCCGGAACCTGGACCGCGGTCGATTCCTGCCCTTCCACCTGCGCCCAATAGTCGTCCCACGGCCTGGGGCCGGCACCGGAGACAGGGCCGGTGAAGTTGAGCCCGGCATCGACCAGGCGGCGATCGCGGGCAAGGTCCGCCGTCGGCACGCCGTAATTGGTCTTGAGATACACGCCGGCGAAATGCAGCGCGACGATCTCGCCGCTGGCCACGTCCACCACCGCCGAGCCCGAGGCGCCGCCCAGCGTCGAGCTGTCGTGCAGGGAAGAGGGCACCTCCTTGCCGAAGCTGCGAATTGAAGCGCGGCCGGTGAGCTTGCCGGGCATCAGCCGCTTGACGTCGTACACGCCGCCGAACACCTGGTTCTGGACGTCCACGCGGTTGCGCGGATCAAAGGCGGGGAAACCGATCACCGCGACGTCGCGATCGACCAAGGTTTCGGGCGCTGCGGTGGACAGGCGCAACGGCCGCACGCCCGTGGGCAGGCCTTCGACGCGAAGCAGGGCCATGTCCCAATACGGGTGGATCATCATCACGTCGCGGACGTGGAGAAGAAGCGCGGCGTCGCTGCCCGCTTCCTTGAGAAAGTCGACCGCCGCTGTCTGTCCGGGGCTGAACAGCAGGCCGCTTCTCCCGAGGCCCGAGCAGAAGATCTCGGCGACATGGCGGTTGGTCATCACCAGCCCGTCGCCGACCACGAAGCCGGTGCCGCCATAAGGCGTGCCGGGATTGTCGGGCAGCTCGATCCGCCCAACCGACGGGATCGCGGCGCGCAGCTTCGCTTTGGCGGGTTCGTTGTTCAAGTGCATCCACAACGGATGTTCGACCCGGTAGTCGCCGCCACGAATGGTCACCGCCGGCCGCTTGTCGGGGATGATGATCGCTTCGAGGATGAAATCCTCGTGTGGATCGAGCGGCCGGTCCTCGGCGATCTTGCCGGCGGTACGCTCAACCGCCGATTGATGCTCCTCGGGGACCGGGCCCTGCGGCAGGATCGCCTCCGCAGGATCGGGCGCGGCGGTGAACGATTCGAGCCCGTCGCCCGCGCCTTCGATCGGCAAAACACTGCTCAAGAAATCCCTAGCGGCCCGGCTCATCGCATCCCCCCTCGTCAGCAAGCCGGAAGCCTATACCGCAAGGCACAATGGTACACCCCCTTTCGGGTCCGTATCGAACCGATGCAGAAAGCCCCACCAAGATTTTCTTGTTCTATTCAAACGCGACGGCGTGAACGACCAGGCTTTAGCTTTGCCACCCGCTTCGTTCAGGCGGGCAGCGCCTGTGCGAGCGCCAGGCCGGCAAGACGCGCGGTGGCGAGGAGCCGCTCCAGGCCATGGCCGTTGCGCGCCTTGGCCGAGAGACCCGACATGGTTGTGCTGACGAAGTCCGTGACCTGCTCGGCTTTGGCCGGGTGGCGCGCCGCGATATAGTTGCGGATCGCCGCCTCGGCCTGGAGGTTGAAGGCGCGCGCCTTTTCCCTTGCTTGCGCGTCGTCGCACCGTGTGCCCTCCACGACCAGGCAGCCGCCCGGGGATGAATCGGCGGCGTAGCGGTGGGCGGCCTCTTCCAGCACAGCGGCGAGCGATTCCGCCACGGGGCGGTCCGGCCGAAGCAGGTCGGCGAGCGGGATGGCCGCGGTTGCAACCCAGTGATCCAGGACGCGGCTGTAAAGGCCGGCCTTGCTGCCGAATGCCGCGTAGAAGCTCGGCGGGTTGATGCCGAGCGCGCTGGTGACATCGGCCACGCTGACCGCATCGAACCCGCGTGCATGGAAAAGCTTCTGGGCGGTGGCGACCGCTTCGTCGGGATCGAAGCGCCGGGGCCTGCCGCGCGGCTTCGCCTTATTTGTAGCGTCCATTACATAAATCCTTGACGAGGCTGCCGCAGAACTTATGTAGCGCATCCTACACAATCACTCAAGGAGGCCTCGATGGACGCGTTTCAAGGTAAGTCGGTTCTGGTGCTTGGCGGCAGCCGCGGGATCGGAGCGGCGATCGTGCGCCGTTTCGCAAGCGATGGCGCGCGGGTTGCGTTCACCTACTCCGGCTCGAAGGAGGCAGCGGAGGTGCTGGCGGCCGAGACGGGCAGCACGGCAGCCATGACCGACAGCGCCGACCGGGATGCGGTAATCGCCCGCGTCCGCGACAGCGGACCGCTGGACGTGCTGGTCGTGAATGCGGGCTTTGCCTTGTTCGGCGACGCCCTGGACCAGGATCCAGACGCGGTGGACCGGCTGTTCCGGGTCAACGTCCACGCGCCGTACCACGCCTCGGTGGAGGCCGCGCGGCAGATGCCGAACGGCGGGCGGATCATCGTCATCGGCTCGGTCAACGGAGACCGGATGCCGATGGCGGGGATGGCATCCTATGCGCTGAGCAAGTCGGCTTTGCAGGGCATGGCACGGGGCCTGGCCCGGGATTTCGGACCGCGCGGGATCACGATCAACGTCGTTCAACCGGGCCCCATCGACACCGACGCGAACCCGGCAGACGGGCCGATGAAGGACCTGATGCACAGCTTCATGGCCATCAAGCGCCACGGCCGTCCCGAGGAAGTCGCCGGCATGGTCGCCTGGCTCGCCGGTCCGGAAGCAGGCTTCGTGACCGGTGCGATGCACACGATCGACGGTGCATTCGGCGCTTAACGCACTCGCAGACCTGAAATCTACTTGCGCGGGTGGGTAACAGGCATCCACCCGCGCCGCTTCCCTAACCTCCGACAGCGCCGCCATTCTGGAAAAAGCTCTGGATTTTTCGGAGCTTGAACTTATATACCGGACGTTATGGAAGCATCCTCCTGCCCGGCGATCAAGGGACGACCCCGCGAATTCTGCGTCCATGGGGCGCTGGCCGCGGCGCTGCGCGTGTTCTGGAGCAAGGGCTATGAAGGCGCGTCCTTAAGCGACCTTACCGAGGCGATGGGGATCACCCGGCCAAGCCTGTACGCCGCGTTCGGCAACAAGGAGGCGCTGTTTCGCAAGGCGCTAGACCTATATGAGCGCGAGAAGCTTGCCTACGTCCAGGAAGCGCTCGATGCGCCCACCGCGCGCGGCGTCGCCGAGCGGCTGCTGCGCGGCGCGCTGGAAAACCAGGCCAGCGACTCGGAGCCGAAAGGCTGCCTGGGGGTAATCAGCTCGGTGGCGTGCGGATCGGAAGCCCAGTCGGTGCGGGACGAAGTGATCGCGCGGCGCAAATCCGTCCACGCCGCCCTGGCCGAGCGATTCGACCGTGCCAAGGCGGAAGGCGATCTGCCGCCTGAACTCGATTCGCTTGGGCTCACAGAATACCTCTCCGCGCTTCTCCAGGGCCTGATGGTTCAGGCCGGCGGCGGGGCCACGCGCGAGCAGATGGACGCCATGGTTTCCACCAGCCTGGCGCTTTGGCCGACCCGCTAAAAAGCGTCTTGCGCTAAAAATACCGGGCGGTACAAAAAAGAGCTTGATCAGCAGCTCTCCCTTTTCTATACCAGGCGGTAGGTTAATCACCAGCCGCTGACGGGAAGGATGGAAATGCCGATCAGAACCAGACGGGAGTTCCGCGCCGCCGGCTAGAGAAGCCCGGGACGCGAGTCTCCACTTCAAACATCAGCAGCACCATCGCACCGCCAGGGGCCACCTCGGCGGACGGGTCGCCGCGCATCCAACGTGCCCACTCAGCACACCGAAATCATCAAACAGCCGGGCGGCGCGTGTCGCCCGGGACAGCGGACTGCGTCCGCCACACGCAACAGGGAGAACACACCATGGCTTACCTCGATCTCACCCTCGCTGGCGCCGCAGCCTTTGGCGAGCACGCCGCCCCCGCCGCTCCTCAGGCCGTCGTCAATCGTACCCAAAGCGGCTTTTCCGGTCTGGAGTGGTCGGTGGTCGCCCTTGCCCGCCGCGAGGGGCCCTCGACGCTGAAGGAGCCGGGGCGGATCGCCAAGGCGCTCGGCACCTTGTTCGGCACGGGCCGCGACTCCCGTCTTGTCGACCAGCGCCTGGAAGCGCTGCGTCGGATGGCGGTGCTCGCCTGGCAGAGCGGCTATGCGATCCCGACCTCCGAGCTGCGCGCCTTCAAGGAGGCGGGCTTCACCCTCGACCAATATGATGCGCTCCAGGCCAGCATCGGCCGCGGCCGCGCTCAGCGCCGGAGCCATTCGGCATGAACATGGTCACTCGGGTAACCGCCGAAGGCGCGGACGGCGAGGCGGCGCCTGCCGCCGCTCGCCTGCGCCGCCTCCCGCTCTGGCAAAAGGGCGCCCTTCTGCTCGTTCCACTCGGCATCGCAGCGGCCGGGGTCAGCGTCGCCACCGGCGAGCCGACCGTTGCCGCTCCGCCGCCGCCGCCAATGGTTACGGTGGCCACGCCACTCGTCCGCGACGTCGCCGAGTGGGACGAGCATATCGGCCGCTTCGAAGCCAGCCGCAGCGTCGAGGTTCGGCCCCGCGTCTCGGGCGCGGTTATCGGCGTCCATTTCACCGACGGCGCGATGGTTCGGGCCGGGCAGTTGCTCTTCACGATCGATCCGCGGCCATTCGCCGCAGCCTTGGCCGAAGCACGCGCCGGGCTTGGCGCCGCGCAGAGCGACATCGAGCTCGCCCGCACCGATCTCGGCCGCGCCCTGCGGCTGCGCGAGGTGGACGCCGTTTCGCAAAGCGACGTCGACCGCATTCGCGCGCGGCTCCGCTCCGGCGAGGCTGCCCTTGCCGCCGCCCAGGCACGGGTCAGGGCTCGTGCCCTCGACCTTGAATTCACCCGCGTCACAGCGCCGATTGGGGGCCGAATCTCCGACACCCGCGTCGACGCCGGCAACCTCGTCGGCGCCGGTGAAGGCAACGGCGCGACTTTGCTGACCACGATCAACGCGGTGGACCCCATCCACTTCACCTTTGAAGGCTCGGAAGCCCTGTTCCTGAAGATGAAGCGGGCCCAGCAGGGTGGCGGCCGCGGCGCACGGGTCGACATTCGCCTGCAGGACGAGACCGAATATCGCTGGAGCGGGCGACTCGATTTCACCGACAATCTCGTCGACCCGCGCTCGGGCACGATCCGCGGCCGTGCAGTGCTGTCCAACCCCGGCCGCTTCCTGACCCCCGGCATGTTCGGCAACATGCGCCTCGCCACCGGCAAGGCCGCTCCCGCAATCCTTGTACCCGATAGCGCGATCGGCACCGATCAGGCGCGCAAGGTGGCGCTGGTCGTCGGGCCCAAGAACATGGTGGAGCAACGCGAGGTCGCGCTCGGCCCGATCGTCGGCGGCCTGCGCGTGGTGCGCTCCGGCCTCGGCCCCAACGACCGGGTGATCGTCAGCGGCATCCAGCTCGCCATGCCGGGCACGCCGGTGCGGATCGAGCGGGGCCGGATCGCGCCCGCTGCCGCCGTCGCCGGCCCAGGCACCGCGGCGCCGACCTCCGGCGAAGCGACCCTCGCCCGCTGATCTGAGCAGCGGGCACCCGGTGCCCTCTGCTCCTTTCTCTCTTACCCCCTTTCACCACCGCCGCCGGCGGAGGAGCCATGCCATGCGTCTATCCCGCTTCTTCATCACCCGGCCGATCTTCGCCGCTGCGATCGCGGTGATCATCACCCTGATCGGCGGCATCGCCTACCTTGGCCTGCCGGTGTCGCAATATCCCGACATCGTACCGCCGACCGTGACGGTGTCGGCAAGCTATCCCGGCGCTTCGGCCGAGACCGTGGCCGAGACCGTCGCCGCGCCGATCGAGCAGGAGATCAATGGCGTCGACAACATGCTCTACATCTCGTCCCAATCGACGGGCGACGGCAACGTCACCATCACCGTCACCTTCCAGGGAGGCACCGACCTCGATGCCGCGCAGGTGCTGGTGCAGAACCGGGTGGCGATCGCGACCCCGCGTCTGCCTACCGACGTCCAGCGGCTCGGCGTCGTCACCCGCAAGACCTCGCCCGACTTCCTGATGGTGGTGAACCTGATCTCGCCGGGCGAGAAGCTCGGCCGCGACTACATCTCCAATTACGCGCTCACTCAGGTACGCGACCGGTTGAGCCGCATCGACGGCGTGGGCGACGTGCGGCTGTTCGGCGCCCGCGATTATGCGATGCGGGTCTGGATCGATCCGGGCCGCGCCGCCGCGTTGAACCTCACCGCGGGCGAGATCGTCCAGGCCCTGCGCGCGCAGAACGTGCAGGTCGCCGCCGGCACGCTTGGCCAGCCGCCTTATTCCACCGGCAGCGCATTCCAGCTCAACGTCGAGACGCAGGGCCGGCTGAGCGATCCGGCGCAATTTTCCAACGTCATCATCCGCACCGACCCGAGCGGACGCCAGGTGCGCGTCTCCGACGTTGCCCGGGTCGAGCTCGGCGCGTCCGATTATTCCACCAACACCTACCTATCCAACCAGCCGACATTGGGCATCGGCATCTTCCAACGCCCCGGCTCCAACGCGCTCGCCGCCGCAAAAGCCGTGGAGGCGGAGATGGACGCGATCGCCAAGAACTTCCCGGCGGGCCTCGAATACCGGGTCATCTACAACCCCACCGAGTTCATCGCCCAGTCGATCGAGGCGGTGCGCACCACCTTGCTCGAGGCCGTGCTGCTGGTCGTGCTTGTGATCATCGTATTCCTGCAGAAATGGCGGGCCGCGATCATTCCCGTCGTCGCCATTCCGGTGTCGCTGATCGGCACCTTCGCGGTGCTGGCCATGGTCGGCTATTCGCTCAACAACCTGTCGCTGTTCGGCCTGGTCCTCGCCATCGGCATCGTCGTCGATGATGCCATCGTTGTGGTCGAGAACGTCGAGCGAAACCTGGAGGAGGGCCTGTCCCCGCTCGAGGCGGCGCGCAGGTCGATGGACGAAGTGTCCGGCGCGCTGGTCGGCATCGTGCTGGTGCTGTGCGCGGTGTTCCTGCCCACCTTGTTCATGGGCGGCCTGTCCGGCGCTTTCTACCACCAGTTCGCAGTGACGATCTCCACCGCCACCGTGATCTCCCTGCTCGTCTCGCTGACCCTGTCGCCTGCGCTTGCCGCCTTGCTGCTGCGCCATCGCGCTCCGGCGGGCGACGCCGGGCGAGTGCGGCGCGCGCTTCTCGCGGCGGGCGACGCCTTCAACCGCGGCTTCGCTCGGCTGAGCGAAGGCTATGCCCGGCTGACCGCCAGGCTGGTCGCCAAGCCCAAGCGGATGATGCTGGCCTACGCAACGCTGATCAGCGCAACGGCGGGCCTGATGTGGATCACGCCGAGCGGGTTCATCCCCGCCCAGGATCAGGGCTATTTCCTGACGGTGATCCAGCTCCCGCCCGGCGCTTCCCTCGAGCGCACCGATGCGACGATGCGCAAGGTGGTGGCGCGGATCCTGCCCATACCCGGCGTCAAGGGCTCGGTAATGCTTGCCGGCTTCGACGGCGCGTCCCAGACGCTCGCCCCGAACACCGCCGCCGCTTACGTGCCGCTCATGTCCTTTGCCGAGCGCAAGAAGCTCGGCGTCAGCCTGGACGACATCATGAACCAGGCGCGCGCCAAGACTGCGGAAATCAACGAGGCGCGGCTGCTGATCGTGCCGCCGCCGCTGATCCAGGGCATCGGCTCGGCCGGCGGCTACCGGCTGATGGTTCAGGACCGCGGCGGGCACGGGTACCAGGCGCTCTCGGGTCAGGCCTGGGGGCTGATCGGCAAGGCCAACGGAACGCCCGGGCTGGCGCAGGTCTATACCCTGTTCGACACGTCGACGCCGCGCATCTTCGCCGACATCGACCGCGGCAAGGCCGAGATGCTCGGGGTTCCGCCCGAGCGCGTGTTCGAAGCGCTGCAGGTCTATCTCGGCTCGGCGTTCGTCAACGATTTCAACCTGCTCGGACGCACCTACCGGGTGACGGCGCAGGCCGATGCGGCGCACCGTGCGACTCCGGCCGACATCGCCAATCTGCGTACTCGGTCGAACTTCGGGGCAATGGTGCCGCTCGGCTCGGTTGCGACGTTCAGCGACAAGACCGGACCGTACCGGGTCGTACGCTACAATCTCTTCCCGGCGGTGGAGGTGGACGGCGACACGGCGCCCGGCTTCTCCTCCGGTCAGTCGCTGACCAGCATGGAGGGGCTGGCCGCCGAGACGCTTGCGCCGGGCTATGACAGCCAGTGGACCGGAATCGCGTATCAGCAGAAAGCGGCCGGCAACACGGCGGTGCTCGTCTTCCTGCTCGCCGTGGTGTTCGTGTTCATCGTCCTTGCCGCCCAATATGAAAGTCTGACTCTTCCGCTTGCGATCATCCTGATCGTGCCGATGTGCCTCCTGGCGGCGATGGCCGGCGTCTATTTGCGCGGCATGGACAACAATGTTCTGACCCAGATCGGCATGGTCGTCCTGATCGCGCTGGCGGCCAAGAACGCGATCCTGGTGGTCGAATTCGCCAAGCAGGCGGAGGAAGAGGGCCTGTCCCCCGCCGAGGCGGCGGTTCGCGCCGCGCAGACTCGGCTTCGGCCGATCTTGATGACCAGCCTGGCCTTCATCCTTGGCGTGGTGCCGTTGCTGATCGCCAGCGGTGCGGGCGCGGAGCTTCGCCAGGCGCTTGGAACGGCGGTGTTCTTCGGGATGATCGGGGTGACCCTGTTCGGGCTGCTCTTCACGCCGACGTTCTATGTGGTCTGCCGTGCGCTTGGGGAAAGCGGGCGCCGTTTCGCTGCTCGGCGCGGCTCCGGCCGCGGCACCGCCGCTCCCACCATCCAGCCCGCCGAGTAGGAGTGTTTCGCATGTCCCTGTTCCGCTTCCTTCTGCCGGCAACCTCCGCGCTCGCGCTTGCCGCCTGCGCCACCGGTCCCGACCACGTCCCGCCCTCTTCATTCCGCGCTGCGGCCGGTCCGTTCCTATCCACGGCGGGCCCCGGCTTGGCCCCAGGCGCCGCGATCGAAGGCGCCTGGTGGCGGCTGTACGACGATCCTGTGCTCGACCGCCTGGTTGCCGACGCGCTGGCCGCCAACACGGACGTGCGCGTCGCCGTCGCCCGGCTGTCGCGCGCCAAGGCTCTGCTGCGTGAGGTGCGCGGCGACAGGGCGCCGCGCATCGGGGTCGGCGCCGGCGCGCAATACGGCCGGGCGCCGCAGGGCGCCACGCCGCCAGGCGCGGACCGCGAAGGCGTGTCGCTCGATGCCGGGCTGGACGTCTCCTACGAAGTCGATCTCTTCGGCCGCATGTCGCGCGGCGTGGAGGCGGCGCGGGGCGATGTCGGGGCCGCCGACGCCGACGTCGCCGCCACGCGCGTCCTGATCGCCGCGGAAACGGTGCGCGCTTATGCGGATGCGCTATCCGCGGCCGAGCGCCAGGGAGTCGCGGAACGGATCGTCGCGCTGCTCGACCGCTCGCTGTTACTCACCGAGCGGCGGCGCTCGGTCGGACTCGCTAACGGCCTGGAGGTTTCGCGGATCGCTGCCCTGCGCCACCAGCGTCAGGCGGAGATCCCTTCTCTGGCCGCCGAGCGCGAGGCGGCCCTGTTCCGGCTTGCCACCCTCACCGGACGCACACCCGGGGAACTCCCCGCCGAGGCCCGCGCACGCCGCGCGACCCTGCGTCTCGACCATCCAATCCCGATCGGCGACGGCGCAGGACTGCTTGCCCGCCGGCCGGATGTCGCCGCCGCCGAACGCCGCCTCGCCGCGGCAACCGCGCGGATCGGCATCGCCACGGCCGATCTCTACCCCCGGATCACGCTCGGCGGATCGCTCGGCTCCACGGCTTCGGGCTTCGGCGATATCTTGAGCGGCGGCCCTGTCCGGTGGCTGCTCGGGCCGCTGCTGAGCTGGACCGCCAACCGCACCCCGGCCCGCGCGCGAATCGCCGCGGCGGAGGCGGACAGCCAGGCCGCGCTTGCTACCTTCGACGGCACCGTGCTGCGCGCGCTGGAGGAAACCGAAACAGCGCTGTCCAGCTATGGCCGCCTTCTGGAGCGGCGCGCCGCCCTGGCCCAGGCCCAAGGTGAAGCCCAGCGCTCGGTGACCATCACCCGCGCGCAGCAGCGCGAGGGCCAGATCGCATCGCTGGAGCTGCTCGACAGCGAGCGCACCTTTGCCGACGTGGAAGCGGAGCTGGCCCGCGCCGACGCGGAAGTGGCAAACGCCCAGATCGAGCTGTTCCGCGCTCTCGGCGGCGGCTGGTCGACGCCCGGCTGACCGGTGCTGAAAAAGGGTGGTGCCGCTTAGGTGACTCGAACACCTGACCCCATCATTACGAATGATGTGCTCTACCAGCTGAGCTAAAGCGGCCTGTTTTCCGGTAGGAAGGCGCGCGTCTATCAAAGCGCACGGGCGCTGACAAGCGCTGCCGCGCCGCCCCGCCACGCCTCGGTCCGCCGAACCCTTAACCGATTCTCAACCACAAGCGTGCAGTGTCCGGGCCTGAACGAAGGGCAAGGGTCTCTGCATGGACAGCGTGCGCGCATTTGACGAGGAGCTGGATTACGGCTCGCTGGCCGACGGGGAGGACGCGATCGAAGCGCCGCCCGAAATCGGCATCGACGAGCGGCGCATGCACGTGCGCGCCTACAATTATTGGGTGTCGCTGCTCGACGGGCGGGCATATCCCTCGATCCGCGATCTCAATCCGCAGAGCCTCGGCGATTTCGGGCCGCACAGCGCCCTGCTCGATTTCTCGGGCGGCAGCGACGATCCCAAAGTGGTTTTTCTCGGCCGTTCACTGCGCGAGGAATGCGACCTTCTCGGCGACATCCGCAAGATCAGCGACGTGCCGAAACGCTCTTTGCTTTCGCGGCTGACCGACCATTATCTCCAGATCATCGCCAACCGCGCGCCGATCGGCTTCGAGGCCGAGTTCGTCGGTCAGCGCGGCAAGAACACGATGTATCGCGGCATCCTGATGCCCTTCTCCTCCACCGGCGAGGAGATCGATTTCATCTACGGGGTGATCAACTGGAAGGAGATCGCCGACTCCAAGGTTTCCGATTCGATCGCCCGCGACGCACAGCGCGCGCTTGCCGCCGCGCCGGTGCCGGCCGGGGCGAGCCCGGTCTGGGCCGACGGTCCGAACGCCGAGCCGCCGCTCGAGCTGGAGGCGGGCGCGATCCTGTCCGACGAGGGCGAGTGGGACGCGCCCGAGCTTCCGCTGGACGACGATGCCGGCCTTGCCGACCGCCTCTGCGCGGCGCGGGAATGCGCCGAAGCCGCACGCGGCGCCGACGGCCGAAGCCGCGCCGCCTTGTACCGCGCGCTCGGCCTTGCCTACGATTTCGCCTGCGTCGCCGAAGCGCGGCCGGACGATTATGCCGAGTTGCTCGACGATGCGGGCGTAAAGGCACAGGCGCGTGCGCCGATGACGCCGGTGGTGAAGCTCGTCTTCGGCGTCGACTACGACAAGGCGCGCCTCACCGAATTCGCCGCGGCGCTGAGCTGGGCTCGGCGCGAGACGCTGGGCGTGGGCGCGTTCCGGACCTACCTCGAAAGCTACGAGGGCGGCCTCAAGGGCGTCGTTCAGGCCGAGCGCAAGGCGCGGCGGCCGGAGCCGGCGCCCGATGCGGGCGAGGCCGCGCGCGACGCGCTGCGCCGGGCGCCGGCGGTGGCCAGCATCGCCTTTGATTCGGGCAGCGACGCGGAGTTCGTGCTTCTGCTCGGCCGCCGCGAGGCGAACGGCGAGCTCTCCCTGCTCGGCGCGCTCGACGACGCGGCGCTGACCGAACGGGCGATCCGGAAAGTTGCGAAAGTGCCTTAGGTCGTGGCATCCGTTACGAGAGCGTTCCATTCCGGTTCCGTAATCACTTCCACCCCGAGATCCTGCGCCTTTTTGAGCTTGGACCCTGCTCCTGGGCCGGCGATCACCATGTCCGTCTTAGCCGACACCGAGCCTGAAACCTTGGCGCCGAGCTTTTCGGCCTGCGCCTTGGCTTCGTCGCGCGACAGGGTCTCGAGGCTGCCGGTGAAGACCAGGGTCTTGCCGGTCACCGGCGACTGCTTTGTTTCCCACACCAGATCGTCCGGTACGAGACCGGCGGCGAACAGGTCGGCAAGCACCGCGCGATTGTGCGGCTCCTCGAAGAAGTCGCACAATGCGCCGGCCACCTCGCCGCCGATCCCGGACGTTTCGATGGCGGCCGCGGCGGCGGCGTTGCGGCGCTGGCGGTGCTTTTCGTCGCTCTCGGCAAGCGCCTGGGGGAGATCGACGCGGGCCGCGATGGCGCGGCCGATCACCTCTTCAAAACCGGCCCAGCTTCGGTAGCGGCGGGCGAGATCCCGGGCGGTAACTTCGCCGACATGGCGGATGCCGAGTGCGAACAGGAAACGGTCGAGCGGCGGGCGGCGCTTGGCGCCGATCGCGTCGATCAGGTTTTGCGCCGAGATTTCCGCCCAGCGTTCGCGGGCGAGCAGCGCCTCCTTGGTGAGCGTGAAGATGTCCGCCGGCGACTGAACCAGGCCGTCGCGGAAGAAGCTTTCGATGTTGGTGATGCCGAGCCCTTCGATGTCGAGGGCGTGGCGGGAAACGAAGTGGCGGAGGCGCTCGACGCGCTGGGCGGGGCAGATCAGGCCGCCGGTGCAGCGGATATCGACCTCGCCTTCCTCGCGCACAGCTTCCGAGTCGCATTCGGGGCAGCGGGTGGGGAATTCGTAGGCGGGCAAGTCCGCGTCGGGCGTGAGGTTTTCGAGGACCTGCGGGATGACGTCGCCGGCGCGTTGAATGCGGACCCGGTCGCCGGGGCGGACGCCGAGCCGCGCAATCTCGTCGGCATTGTGGAGGGTGGCGTTGGTGACGGTGACTCCGCCGACGCTGACCGGCTTGAGGCGCGCGACGGGCGTGAGCTTGCCGGTGCGGCCGACCTGGATGTCGATCGCCTCCAGCAGGGTCTCGGCCTTTTCGGCGGGGAATTTGTGGGCCAGCGCCCAGCGCGGGGCGCGGGAGACGAAGCCCAGGCGGGCCTGAAGGTCGAGCCGGTCCACCTTGTAGACGACGCCGTCGATGTCGAAGCCGAGATCGGCGCGCTTGGCTTCGATGGCGCGGTAGTGGGCGAGGATCTCGGCGGGGTCGGCGCTGCGGACGAGGTCGAGGGCAATCGGGATGCCCCAAGCCGAGATCGCCTGCATGACGTCGAACTGCGTCTCGCCGGGGAGCGCGGAGGTTTCCCCCCAGCCGTGGGCGTAGAAGCGCAGCGGGCGCGCCGCGGTGATTGCCGGGTCCTTCTGGCGAAGCGAACCCGCGGCGGCGTTGCGGGGGTTGGCGAACTGGCGCGCTTTTTCCGGATCGTCGGCTTCGGCGAGCAGGCGGGCGTTCAAGGCCGCGAAGTCCTCCTTCGACATGTAGACCTCGCCGCGCACCTCGAACACGTCGGGGATTACGTGCTCCGGCGAAGCCCGGAGCGCTGGCCGTTGACCCGCAACGCTCCGGCCTTCGCCGGAGCACAAAGTTTGCGGTATGTCCTGGATGGTGCGGGCATTCAGGGTCACGTCCTCACCCGTGGTGCCGTCGCCGCGGGTGGCGGCGAGGACGAGGACACCTTTCTCGTAGCGCAGCGAGCAGGACAGGCCGTCGATCTTTGGCTCGGCGGTGAGCGCCACCTCGGCGTCAGCGGGGAGGCTGAGGAAGCGGCGGATGCGGGCGACGAACTCGGCCACTTCCGCGTCGGAAAAGGCATTTTCGAGGCTGAGCATCGGCTGCCGGTGGCGGACCTTGGCGAGGTGCGCGGCGGGTGCAGCGCCGACGATGCCGGAGGGGGAGTCCTCGCGGATCAGGTGCGGGAATTGCTGTTCGAGTTCCGCGTTGCGGCGGACGAGCGCGTCATACTCCGCGTCCGAAACCTCGGGCGTGTCGTCGGTGTGGTAGAGCCGGTTATGGTGCGCAATCTGCGCGGCCAGCGTCTCTAGCTCGGCGGCCGCTTGGCGTTGTTCGATTGGCGTCATTGCGGGTCTCTGGGGGAGTCACCCTCACCCAACCCTCTCCCGCGAGCGGGAGAGGGCTTTTGCACTGCGTCTCCGGCTTTGGACGGCGACTCTTCTTCCCCCTCTCCCGCTTGCGGGAGAGGGCCGGGGTGAGGGTGACTCTCGAGAGCGGCCAAGAGCGTTTGCAAGACACCATCCATGTTGGTGAGCACATCGTTGTTCCAAAAGCGGATGACGCGGTAACCCATAGCCTCGAGGGCTGCCGTCCGTGCTGCATCCTTTTCCTCGCCGTGCTGCCCGCCGTCCACTTCCACGATGAGCCTCCGCTCCCAGCAGCAGAAGTCGGCGACGTGGGCACCCAGCGTCCACTGAGACTTGAACTTGTATCCGGCTAGCCGGCGCCCACGCACTTCGTTCCAAAGTGCCCGCTCCGCATCCGTCATCTCGCGGCGCAAGCGGCTTGCATGGGGGCTGATGCGGCGGTGCATGTTCGGCATTGACCGGAGGATAATACAGGAGTCACCCTCACCCAACCCTCTCCCGCAAGCGGGAGAGGGCTTTTATGCAGCCTCCAGCAGGCGCACAGCCTGCGCTCGCGCTTCGTCCGTCACCTGCGCCCCGCTCAGCATTCGGGCAATCTCCTCCCGCCTGCGCGCTTCGTCCAGCAGGTGCACGCCGGTGCGGGTGACGGTGCCCTGGTGGCTTTTCTCGATGAGCAGGTGCTGCGCGCCGCGGGCGGCGACCTGGGGTGAGTGGGTTACGACAAGGAGCTGGGCGCCCTCCGCCAGGCGGTGGAGGCGCTCGCCGATGGCGGAGGCGACGGCGCCGCCGACGCCGCGGTCGATTTCGTCGAAGATCATGGTGCCGGCGCCGCCTTCCTCGGCAAGCGCGACCTTGAGCGCCAGGATGAAGCGGGAGAGTTCGCCGCCGCTGGCGATCTTGGTCAAGGGCGCGAACGGGGCGCCCGGGTTGGTGGAGACCTCGAACTCGACCCGGTCCCGCCCGCGGGCGCCCCACTGCGCTTCGGCGAGGGGATCGACCACCGTCCGGAACTTGGCGGCGTCGAGCTTCAGCGGGGCGAGCTCGCGCGCCACGGCGCTATCGAGGCGGGTGGCGGCGGCGGTGCGCTGCTCGGTAAGGCGTGCGGCGGCGACTTCGTAGGCGGCGCGGGCGGCGCGGACCCGGGCCTCGAGGGCGGCGAGGCCTTCGGTGCCGGCTTCGAGCGCCGCGAGGCGGGCGGCGAGTTCTTCCGCCAAAGCGGGAAGCGCGTCGGCGTCTACCCGGTGCTTGCGGGCAATGCCGCGAATTTCGAACAGTCTGGCTTCGGCTTCGTCGAGGCGGGCGGGGTCGAAGGCCAAAGCCTCGCCGGCCTCGGCAAGCCGGTCTTCCGCGTCGGAGGCTTCGATCAGGGCGCGGTCGAGCGCTTCCAGGGCCTGGCCCAATTTCTCATGCTCGCCGCCGACCCGTTCCAGCCGGCGGGCGGCTTGGCGGAGGAGGGAAAGCCCGCCTTCCGAGCCGTCGAGGAGCTCGGTCACGGTTCCGATATCCTCGGCCAGGCGGGCGCCTTTCTGCATATTGGCGCGCAGGCTGGCGAGCGCTTCCTCCTCGCCGGGCTCGGGCGCGAGCTTGGCGAGTTCGGCGACGCTGTGTTCCAGCCACTCGCGATCGCGGGCGGCGACCTCGAGGTCCTCGCGGGTGCGGGCGAGCGCCGCTTCGGCTTCGCCCCAGGCGCGGTAGGCGGCCTCCGCCTGCGCCGTATCGACCCGGCCGAAGCTGTCGAGAAGCGCGCGGTGGCCGCGGGGGTTCAAGAGGCCGCGATCGTCGTGCTGGCCGTGGATCTCGACCAGGGTCGCGCCCAGCTCGCGCAGAAAGGCGACGGAAGCCGACTGGTCGTTGACCAGGGCGCGGCTGCCGCCGTCCGCCTTGACGATCCGGCGGATGACCAGCGGCTCGCCCGGCTCCCCTTCCAGGCCGTTGTCGGCGAGCAGGGCGAGCGCGGGATGGCCGGGGGGAAGATCGAAGCTGACTCCGACCACCGCCTGCGCCTGGCCGGCGCGGACCAGGCCGCTGTCGGCGCGGGCGCCCAGCGCAAGGCCGAGCGAGTCGAGCAGGATCGACTTGCCCGCGCCGGTTTCGCCGGTGAGCACGCCGAGGCCGGGGCCGAATTCGAGATCCAGGCTCTCGATCAGCACGACGTCGCGGATGGAGAGCCCGGTCAGCATCGCCGGGACCTTGCCACCGCGTCGCGCGTCAGATCAAGCGGCCGGTGCCGCCGGAGCGTGCCGTTGAACGAGATTGTAGGCGCGCTGATACCATTCGGTGTTGGGATAATTGGCGCCGAGCACCGACGCCGACTGCCGCGCCTGCTCGGGAATGCCGAGCGCGAGGTAGGATTCGGTGAGGCGCATCAGCGCTTCGGGCGTGTGGCTGGTGGTCTGATACTCGCCGATCACGGCGCGGAAGCGCTGCACGGCGGCAAGCCACTGGCCGCGGCGCTGGTAGAAGCGGCCGACCTCCATCTCCTTGCCGGCAAGGTGATCGCGGACGAGATCGACCTTGAGCCGCGCGTCGGAGGCGTAGCGGGTGTTGGGATAACGGCGGACCAGCTCGTTGAGCGCATCCAGCGCCTGACGGCTGATCGACTGATCGCGGGTCACGTCCTCGATCTGCTCGTAATAATTGAGCGCGATGAGGTAGTGCGCATAAGGCGCGTCGCGGTTGCCGGGGTGGATTGCGAGGAAGCGGCGGGCGCTTTCCGTCGACTTGGTATAATCCTTGGCGGCGTAATAGCTGAACGCGCTCATCAGCTGGGCGCGGCGGGCCCAGACCGAATACGGATGCTGGCGCTCGACCTCGTCGAAGATCACCGCGGCTTCGGCATACCGCTCCTGATCGAGCCGGTGTTTGGCCAGGCTGTAGAGCGTGTTGACGTCGCGGGCGACATAGGAGGTGTCGGCCCGGGTCGTCTTGCCGCCGCTTGCGCAGGCGGCGAGCGGCAGAAGAAGCGCGAGAACCAGAGCGGCGGCGACGGGGCGTTTGGAAATGCGGGGCATGACGGGCTTCTTAGCGGAGGCTTTGGCGGAGGCCAAGCAGGATAGAAGCGTTGAAGCGCAACCGCGATGAACGCGGGTTTAATGGTTAGCCGCTAGGGCTTACCCGCATGCTTCGCGTCCTGACCCTTTCTACGCTCTACCCCGATGCCGGGCGGCCCACCTTTGGCGGATTCGTCGAGCGGCAGACGCAGGCGCTTGCCGGCGGGGAGGATGTAACGGTGGAGGTGGCGAGCGGAGTTGGGCTGCCGCCTTGGCCCCTGTCGTTGCACCCGCATTACCGCGCCCGCCGCCAGCCGGAGAGCGGGGTCCGCAACGGCGTGTTCGTGCACCGGCTGCCGTTTCGAACGGTGCCGCGCTTTCCCGCCGGAGCCGGTAAGGCGTTGGCGGCGGCCTGGCTGCCCTTTCTGCGCGGGTTTGGGGAGCCCTTTCCCTTTGACGTGATCGAAGCCGAATTCTTCTGGCCCGATGGAGTCGCGGCGATGCACCTGTCGCGGGCGCTGGGGGTGCCCTTTTCAATCAAGGCGCGGGGCAGCGACATCCACCATTGGGGCGGCGTGCCCAAGGTGCGCGCACAGATGGTCGAGGCGGCACGCGAGGCCGGCGGGCTACTGGCGGTGAGCGCGGCGCTGAAGGCGAGCATGGTGGAGCTCGGCATGCCGGGCGAGAAGATCGCGGTTCACCATACCGGCATCGATCTCGAGCGCTTCCGGCCGGTGGAGCGGGCGGCGGCGAAAGCGGCGCTGGGTGTCGAGGGGCCGCTACTGGTCAGCGCCGGGGCCTTGATCCCGCTCAAGGGGCAGGCGCTGGTGGTCGACGCTTTGAAGCAATTGCCGGGGGTGAGCCTGATCCTGGTCGGCGACGGACCCGAGCGGGCGCGGCTGGAGGCGCTTGCCGCGCCAATGGGCGGACGGGTGCGCTTCCTGGGCAACCGGCCGCATGGCGAGCTTCCGGGGCTTCTGGCGGCGGCGGATGCGATGGTGCTTCCGTCCGAGCGCGAGGGGCTCGCCAATGTCTGGGTAGAGGCGCTGGCCTGCGGGACTCCGCTGGTGATCAGCGATGTCGGCGGCGCGCGCGAGGTGGTGCGTGGCCCCGAAGCCGGGCGGCTGGTGGCGCGGGAGGCCGGCGCGATTGCGGCCGGGGTGCGCAGTGTGTTGGAGGCCCCTGCCCCGGCCGAGGCCGTGCGTGCCTATGCGGAGCGTTTCAGTTGGGAGCGAAATGCGGCCGAGCTTCGGGCGCATCTGGGTGCCGTTCGCGGCGCTTAGCCGAGCGGCATCAACGCCGCTGCAATCCAGCGTTCCTCGCCCCGCAACAGCCCCCAGGTGCGGGCGGCGGCGCGGCTGTCCATGACTTCGACGCCGAGCCCGCGCGCTTCCACCGCGCGGATAAAGGCGCGGGGCGGGAAGGCTGTGCCGCGGCCGGTGCCGAGGATCAGGAATTCGGGCGGCGGTGTGAGCGACAGGACCTGCTCGACGTCCTCAATGGTAAGCGCGGCGGAACTCGCCGGCGCGACCCACTCGGCGGCGCGCTCGGGGGTCAGGAACAGGCCGCGGTAAATCCGGCCCTCGACCGCGAACCCGCCGTCGCGGAACCCCTGGACGAGCGGCCCGGGGGGCAGATCCTCCGGGGTCGCGCGCGCCACCTCAATAGCCTTCGTTCTGGTTCGCCACCCGCTCGCCGGTGCCCGAGCCGGCGGTTTTCGGCACGAAGCTGTCCGAATTGACCTTGAGCCAGATCAGCCACGGCGCGGCGATGTAGACCGTGGAATAGGTGCCGACGATCACCGAGATCAGAAGCGCGGTGGTGAAGCTTTTAATGACTTCGGGGCCGAGGAACATCAGGGAGCCGAGCGCCAGCAGCATCGCGAAGTTGGTTGCAACGGTGCGCGACAGAGTCTCGTTCATGGTCATGTTGAGGAGGTTGACGATCTCCATCCGGCGGAACTTGCGCAGATTTTCACGCACCCGGTCGTAGATGACGATGGTGTCGTTCAGCGAATAACCGATCAGGGTCAGCAGCGCCGCGACGACGTTCAGATCGAACTCCATCTGGGTGAGCGAGAAGAAACCGAGCGTCAGCGTGACGTCGTGGAGCAGCGAGAACAGGGCGCCGACGCCGAACTGCCACTCGAAACGCACCCAGATGTAGATGACGATGCCGAGCGCGGAGAGCAGCAGGGCAAGCGCGCCGTCCCAGACGAGCTCCTCCGAAACCTTGCCGGAGACGGTATCGACGGCGTCGATTCGGACGCCCGGATATTTCTGCTGCAGCGCCGCGCGCACCTTGAGCGCGGCCTTGTTGGCACCGTCGGCACCGCCGGGCGGCAGCGGCATGCGGATCGCAATCTGACCCTTGCCGATTTCCTGGATATCCGCGGTACCGAGGCCAAGGCCGCTCATTTCCCCGCGCAGGCTATCGAGCGAAGGCTCCTGCGCGAAGCTGGTGCGGATCACCTGCCCGCCGGCGAAATCGACCCCGAAGTTGAGCCCCCTGGTGGCCAGCAGCCCGATCGAGGCGAGCATCAGCAGCACCGAAATCCCGATGGCGATGGAGCGCCAACGCAGGAAATCGAGATTGGTGTTGTCGGGGATGAGCTTCAGCAGGCGCATAAACGGCCCCTTAAATATTAAGAACGGTCGGGCGCTTGCGCAGCCAGAGCGACACGAACATGCGGGTAACGGTGACCGCGGTAAACACGGAGGTCGCGATGCCGATCATCATCACCACTGCGAAGCCCTTCACCGGGCCCGAGCCGAAGTAATACAGCAACAGGCCCGCGATCACGTTGGTGATGTTGGCATCGAAGATGGCGGTGCGGGCTTCATTATAGCCGTGCTCGACCGCCTCCATGACGCGCCGCCCTCGCCGCTGCTCCTCGCGGATGCGCTCGTTGATGATCACGTTGGCGTCGACGGCGGCGCCGACGGTGAGCACGAAGCCGGCGATGCCTGGAAGGGTCAGGGTCGCGAAGGGCGCCATGATTCCGAGAATGATCAGGACGTTCAGGATCAGCGCGATGTTGGCATAAAGCCCGAAGCGGCCGTAGGTCAGGAACATGAACAGGAAGATGGCGCTGCTTCCGACGATGCCGGCAACGATCGCCTTTTCGATCGACTCGCGGCCGAGATCGGGGCCGACGCTGCGCTCCTCGATGACGTGGAGTTCGACCGGCAACTTGCCCGAGCGAAGCTGGATGGCGAGTTCGTTCGCGGTTTCGACCGTGTAGTTGCCCGAGATCTGCGCCTGCCCGCCAAGGATAGGCTCGTTGATGTTGGGCGCGGAAAGGACGACGTTGTCGAGAATGATGGCGAAAGGCTTGTTGACATTTTCGCGGGTCACCCGGCCGAACGCCTTGGCGCCCGCGTTGTTGAAGGTGATGCTGACCGCGGCCGCACCGTTCTGGTCATATTGCTGGCCGGCATCGATCAACTGATCTCCAGTAACGATCGAGCGCCGCTTCACCGCAATCGCGCCGCCGCCCTGCATGGGGAGAACCTGGCTGCCGACGGGGGCGCGGCCCTGGGCGACCTGTGCCGGATCGGCGGTGAGATCGACCAGCCTGAATTCCAACCGGGCGGTTTTGCCGAGAAGCTGCTGAAGGGCCGCGGGGTCTTCCAGGCCGGGGACCTGAACCAGGATTCGCTCCGCGCCCTGACGGATCACGGTGACTTCCTTTGTGCCTTCCGGATCGATGCGGTTGTAAACCACTTCTCGCGCGGTCTTGAGCGCGTCGTCGAGCGCCTTGGCGATGCCCGCCTGGGTCGGCGTCATGACGATCTTGTTCTGATCGATCACGCCGACGTTCCAGTCGCGCGGGCCAAGGCCGATCGGCTGGGTCTGGCGGCGGGCGAAATCGACTGCGGCGTCAACCTGCGCCGGGTTGCGCACGGTGAAGACGAGGCGGCCGCCGCTGGTGGAGAAATCGCCGACGTCGATCTTGGTCGGTTCACGCGTTGCGCCGACGCGAATGGTTTCTTCCATCTGCTCGAGGCGCTGCGCGGCGACGTCGCTGGTGTCCGCTTCAAGGAGGAGCTGGCTGCCGCCCGCAAGGTCGAGGCCGAGGTTGATCTGCGTCCTGGGCACGAACGACGGCCACTTCGCGACCTGGCTTTCGGGAAACATGCTGGGCACGGCGAACGCAACGCCGACGATGCACAGCAGGCTGACGAACCAGACCTTCCAGCGGGGGAAATCGAGCATGGCTTCAGTCGTTCGCCGGCTTGGCGCCGAACGGCCGCACGTCGCTGAGCATCGACTTCACTACCCGGACGCGGACGTTTGGCGCGATTTCAAGCTCCACCTCGGCTTCGTCGACCCGGATCACCTTGCCGATCAGCCCGCCGGTGGTGACGGCGGTGTCGTTCTTCTTGACCGCACCGATCATCGCCTGGTGCGCCTTCATGCGCTTTTGCTGGGGCCTGATCAGAAGGAACCAGAAGATCACGAAGATGAGCAGCAGGGGCGCGAAGGACATGAATGCCCCTGCCCCTGAAGATGCGGCGCCGGCTTGGGCGTAAGCGGGTGATGAGAACATGGATATATACCTGGTGAGAGGCCGGCGCTTGAACAAGCGTGCGGGAAGGCGCGGCGGTTAACATGGCGCTGGCCGATTGCGCAAGCGAGAGGGCGCCGCCGCTAGCCGCGCGGCGCCAGGATCATCAACGTCGAGGTGCCGTGGGCGAGGAGGCGTCCGTCCGGGCCGGTGAGCCGCGCTTCGGCGGTTGCGATCTGGCGGCCGCGGTGGACGACGCGCCCTTCGCAGCGGACGGTGCCGGTCTCGGCGGCGATGCCCCGGGTGAAGTTCGCCTTGGTTTCGACCGTCGTATAGCCGGTGCCGGCGGGAAGCTCGGAGTGAACCGCGCAGCCGGTGGCGCTGTCGATCAGGGTCAAGGCCCAGCCGCCATGGACGCTGCCCAAGGGGTTGAAGAGGTGCGGACCGGTGTCGCCCTCGAACACCGCCAGCCCGGGCGCGACCTCCACCAGGCGAAAGCCCAGCGTATGGGCGAAAGGCGGGCTCGGCAGGCGGTTGTCGATCATCGCGCGCAGGAATTCGAGACCCGTGAGCCCCGCAATCTCCTCACGCGTACACACCCGATATTCTCTTTCGCGCTGCATGGATCGGCCCCTTTCGTTTCGAAACGAAACCTAACCAGGGCCCGGAGGCTGGTCAACACGCGCTTGCCTTCGCGCAGCCACGGGCCTACAGCGCGCGCCTTCGGAAGGCCCTTTGCGGCCCTTCGTTCCGGTCGGGGCGTAGCGCAGCCTGGTAGCGCATCACACTGGGGGTGTGGGGGTCGGAGGTTCGAATCCTCTCGCCCCGACCATTTTTCCTTTTTCCCTAAGCGCCTGACGGCTGCGCGGCGCGCGCGGCCGGCGCTTCGGCGCGCAGCACGGTGCCATAAAGCTTGCCGATGCCGATCAGCGCCACGCCGAGGCCGAGGAAGGACAAGATTCGGAGGAGGCCTTCGAGGGCGGCGGCGTCGATCAGGAACACCTTGCAGATCGTGGCCGTAAGCAAGGCCAGCCCGGCGAGGCGCAGGGCCTTGTCGGGGAGGCGGATGCCGGCAAGGAGCAGGGCGATGGACAGCAGCAGCCCGGCCAGCGAATATCCGTAGGACTCCGCGCCGCTCAGATCGAAGCCGGTGAGGATCGGGCCGTGGAAGCCCTGGCGGACCATCAGGCCGGTGCCGATGATCACGGCGCCAAGAAACAGGCCGAGCCACAGGCCCGAGCGGCGGCCGCGTTCCGCCGCGTGGCGCGCCTTGTAGAGCCAGAAGGCGCTCAGGAAGAACGCCGGCAGGATCAGGTTGAGCAGCGGCAGCGCGCCGACATTCTGATCGGTGAGCAGCGGGTTGTGGAGCAGCATGTCGAACCACACCAGCCGTGCCGCGGCCAGACCGGTGAGAGCAAGGCCCGCCAAGCGGCGCCCGTCGGCGGAAAGCCCCGGAACCGGCAGCCGGCCGCCGCACACCGCCCAGCCGAGCAGGAACAAGGCCTGGTTGACGACGGTCCGCTCGGCAAAAGCGTACGCGACGAAATCCGAATCGGGGCCGATCGCGAAAACCTGTTTCCAGAGCACATAAACGCAGGCGCCGCCGAACAAGGCCGCCACGACGAGCGGCACCGGCCGTGCCCAGGAACGGGGCGGGGTGTAGCGCCAGAACAGGAAAAGGAGCGGAACCGGCAGGCCCAGAACGAGCAGGGTTTCGCCCGGCGAGGGCAGCGCGGAGGCGCGCGCCGGAATGCCGGCCAGCGAGGCCAGCATCGTCCCCCAAAGCCCGGGCACCATCGCCGAGGCCCACATCGCCGCCGCCATGACGGCGTAGAAAGCGAGATCGGCAACGCCCCGGTCGGTGAAGCGCCGCGCGGCTACGGCGGCTGCAAGCGCGAGCACCAGCCAGCCGGCGGCAAGGAGATCGGCCGGCAGGAGATCGAAGGCTGCAAAAGCGAGGAGCAGCAAGGCAGAGGCGGCGGGCAGGACGAGCAGATCGCCGTGCACTTCGCTTCTGTGTTCCGCGCTACGCTGCCACGCGAGAAACAGCGGTCCGAGCGCGGCGGCGGCAAACAGGAGCCCCCAAGCGGGACGGGCGAGCAAGGCCGGTTCGATCAGGCGCAGGATGAGCAAGGGTCCGGCAAAGGCGGCGCAGTAAATGGCGGTGGGGAGCGCGCGCGCGGTGCCGCGCAATGCGCCCGGCAGCGCCCCGGCGGCGAACAGCAGGGTGATGCCGGCGGCGATCCAAGGGAGCAGCGGATCGGCTGCGGGACGCGCTGCCTCCAGGAACAGCAAGCCCAAAGCAAGGGCGAGCGCGATTGCGGGCAGCGAACGGTATTCGGCCCTGCGCGGGGCAAGAAAGAAGGTCGCCGCGGCAAGCGACGCGAACAAGGCCCAGGCGGGCAGGCCGAGATCGGTGCGGCCGACGAGGATCGAGAGTTCGGCCAGGCCGATGGCGGCGGGGCGGAGGAAATCGAGGTGCCAGCCGCCGCCGGCGCGGAGCAGCGAGGCGGCAACCGACAGCACGAGAATGAACACGCCGGCGGGCAGAGCATGAGCGGGCGCGAGGAAGACGAGCAGCAGCGTCCAGGCGAAGCTCAGGGCAACCGCGCTTGCCGCAAGCCAGGTCCAGCCGCGGCGGGCGGCGAGCGCGAACAAGGCGGCGTTGAGCAGCGCCAGATAGGTGAGCAGCGGGATCGAACTCTCGCTGCCCTGCCCGACCAGCACTGGGGTAAGGAAGCCGCCGGCCAGGCCCATCACCGCCGCAGGGGCGCCGTGGCGAAGCGCAAGAACGAGGGCAGCAAGCGTCACCGCCACCATCAAGGCCGAGGCGGCGCGCAGCCCGACGAGGCCGTACAGGACGTGGGAGCCGTAGGCCGCGGCGTAGAGGACAAGGATACCCGCGCCGACCAGGGCCTGCGCAACCCGCGGATCGATGGCGGCATCGGGGCGGCGGCGCGCAACTTCGCCGGCGACGATCAGAACGAGGCCGAACGCGGTGGCCATCAGCATGCGGATGGCGGGCGTGATCAGGCCGATCTGGATCGAGTAACGGACCAGGAACAGGCCGGACAGCGCAAGCGCGATGCCGCCGATCCAGATCAGCAGCCGACCGCCGACCAGCCGCTCGAACACGCCGCCAAGGGTCTCCGGGCTTTCCTCCGGCGATGGCCGGCTCCGCTCGGAGAGCGGCGGCGGCGGGGAGTCGATCAGCGCGCGGCGTGCCTCCGCGGCAGCCTGGCGGGAGGCAAAGGCGGCGGCGCGCGCAGCAGCCATATCGTCGGCGGGCTGCGGCTCCCGATCGTTGTGCACTACCCGGGCAGGAGGCGAGCGAAGCTCGGCCTGGCGATCGAGGCTGCCGCCTTCGCGCAACGCCCGCTCAAGCGTCCGCACCCGCTCCGTCAGCGTCCAGACACAGGCGCCGAGCACCAGCAGGCCGATGGTGAAAAGGAAATCCATTCCGCGCAACGCTAGCGGGGCGCGGCCCCCGTGTCAGCGCCCAATCGCCCGAGTTCAGATCCGGGAAAAGCCAAGCGCCTCCGGATCGCCCACCCAGCCGGACCGGGCGCGGGCAAGCCACGGGGCGCCGATTCCGCCCAGTTTCTCCTCGGCCTTGGCCATCAGGAACAGGCCGAGCGGATCGGCCGGCCAAGCCTCGAGCGAAGCGAGGAGCTGGCGCTTGGCCCCGGCGGCATCGCCTCCGGCGAGCAAGGCGGCGGCGAGGCTTCTGCGCACCGGATACCAGAAAAGCGGCGGATCGGAGCCGAAATCGGCGCCTTCCTGAAGTGTCATCGCCTTGCGGTAGGACGCGGCAGCGGCGGCATATTTCCCCTCGATCATCGCCGCGCGGCCGAGAAGCAGGTGCTCGGTCATTTCCACCAGGGCTTCGGCCGGCTCCGAGCCGAGGGCGCGGCCGTCGGGACCGGCGCGGAAGGCGGAAAGCGCCGCGGCTTCGGCGCGCACGGCGGAGGCATTGCCGGCGCGCGCCTGCGCTTCGCCGCGGGCATAAAGCCGCATCGCCTTCATCAGCGCGCCTTCGGGCACCGGCATGGCCAGAACCTCGGCGACCGGCGCGTGGAGGCCGGCGGCGTACCAGGTGGCGGCGCGGATGACGGGGCGGAAGCCCTTGTCGGCGCTTGCGGGATAGCGCGCGCGATATTCGTCGGCGACCTTCAAGGCGGTGGCGCCGTCGCCGCGGATCAGCGCCGACTGGATCGCGAAGTGGCTGTTGTGGGCGTAAAGCCCAACCCGGTAATCGGAGGCGGCCGGCTTTGCCCTGGCGACAAAGGCGTTGTCCGCCGCCATCGCCGCGACGTTGACCGCCTCTGCATCCGCATAGCGGCCGACGCCGAAGAAGGTGTGCGACGGCATGTGCACCAGGTGGCTTGCGGCAGGGGCAAGGCGGCCGAGGCGGTCGGCATAAGGCTCGGCAAGCTTCTGACGGTCGATGAAATCGGTGAGGTGGATGTAGAGGTGGATGGCGCCGCTATGATCCGGATTGCGGCGGAGCACGGTTTCCAGCCAGCCCTGCGCATCCGAGCCCGGCTTCATCTTGTCCGATGCGATGATCTGCGCGTCGGCGGCCATGACCAGCACGGCGTCGTCGGCGGGAAAGCGGCCGGCGAGGCGCGCCATCGCCTTGCGGTAGCCGCCGCTGTTGAAGTCGCTTTTGCCGGAAACGCGCACCCGCATGGCCTCGACCAGCGCGCGGTCGCGGGGGCCGAGCTTGCCGGACAGCGCCAGCGCCTTGGCGGCGGCTGCAGCGGCTTTGCCATGTTCCGGGGTGCGGGGGTTGAGGTTGAGGGTCGGGCCCCGCGCCCAAGCCTCGCCCCAGAAGCACATCGCGCAGGCCGGGTCGAGCTTCTGCGCCTGCTCGAAGGCACGCACCGCCTCGACTTCGTCATAGGCCCAGATCAGCCGCACGCCCTGTTCGAACCAGCGCCGCGCCTCGCCATTGGCCGTGTCCGGCACGATCCCGGAATAGCCCAGGCCTTCCAGCAGCACCGGCGGCCCGGCGGCTTCCGCCAGGGCAGGCGCGTCGGCGGGAAGGCAGTTGGCGCCGGCAGGAGACGCGGCGGTGGCGCGCTCGCTATTCTGGCCGGCCTCGGCGGGAAGGGCGAAGCCGGCGAGCGCCGCTCCAAGCAGAAGCCCCTTGCGCGCGAAAACCATGCCGCCCTCCTCCGGCCGAATGCCGTGGCGCGGACAGTAGAGCTTTGCAAGCGCGGGGCAAAGCGCCGTCAGAAACCATTTTCCTACATGCTATCGTTCTACTTATGTTCGCGGCGACTCGGCATGAAACCGGGTCGGTCGAGAGAGAAGGAGGAGAATGACATGGGACTGAAGATTGCCTTGAAGTGGCTGGTCAAAGCGGTGCCGGTGATCGTCGCCAACGGGCCGGCGATCGTTGACACGCTTCGGCAGATCAAGGCGGCGCTCAAGACGCCGAAGCCGGTGCCGGCCGAGCCGGCGGCGGCGCCGGCCGAGGCCGGGTAAACCGCCAACCGCCCCTCTCCGCACCGGGTGCGCGGGAGGGGCGGCATTGCGCCGGACGGTTCCGCCTCCCAAATAACGCCGGGAGACGCAAGGAGCGGGGAAACACATGGAAAGCTGGCACGGCACCACCATCGTGGCGGTACGCAAGAACGGCAAAGCGGTGATCGCGGGCGACGGCCAGGTGTCGCTGCAGCATACGGTGATCAAGCCCAATGCGCGCAAGGTGCGGCGGCTTGGCGACGGTTCGGTGATCGCCGGCTTTGCCGGTGCCACCGCCGATGCCTTTACCTTGTTCGAGCGGCTTGAGCGCAAGCTGGAGCAGCATCACGGCCAGTTGATGCGCGCCGCGGTGGAGCTCGCCAAGGACTGGCGCACAGACAAGTTCCTGCGCAATCTGGAGGCGATGATGATCGTCGCCGACAAGCAGGTGACCCTGATCCTGACCGGCAATGGCGACGTGCTGGAGCCCGCCAATGGCGTGGCGGCAATCGGATCGGGCGGCAACTTCGCGCTGGCCGCGGCCACCGCCTTGTTCGATTACGAGGACGACCCGGAGGTCATTGCGCGCAAGGGCATGGCGATCGCCGCGGAGATCTGCGTCTACACCAACGGCAACCTGACGGTGGAGGCGATCGAGGACGCGGCCTGACGGGGGAATCCGCTCAACTCGCCGCAAAAGCGTGCAATTTCAACGCGTACCCCCATCTTGTGGAACCAGGAGGGCGGAGCGGAGTTTACGCCTTGTTAAGCCTGTCACTCGACCGGCCGTCGCACAAAGGGGTGTAACGTTTGAGGGCTTCCTTCGCCGGCATTTCGGTTGCCGACCTGAGCCCCGGACTCCGCCTCTCGCGCCTTTTGCGCGCCCCCAATCCTACCTGTGTATCCCCGGCCGAGCGCTTTTCAGCGCGCTGCTCTGCGTATTCCCCCGTGCGGATGGGTCAGCTTCCCTGCTGACAACCGTCCAAATCCCGTCTTAGATTTCAGGAGCACCATCTATGCGTCGTTCAACTCGTGATCTCCTTTTCTCCAGCGCAGCGGCAGAACAGCAGCTTTTGGCCGACGAAGCTTCGGTCTCGCCAGGTGCCGGCTTTCGCTTCAGGACTGAAAGCGCGCGCACCAGCCTTTTAACGGCATTTCCCGGCGCCAGCGGCTCGCTGCGTCCCGACAACTACCAGCCTGTTGAACTGGCCTGGAACGTCCCCAGCCCGACCGCCCTCATCGACGTCTATACGCCCGACAAGAACACCACCGGCGCGCTGGTGGTCGATGGCGCCCACGTCATAGCGTCGTCCGACATGCCCGGCGACAATGACTGGTTCGCGGTTACGCTTACAGCCGGCCAAACGTACGAGTTTGGTCAATATGCCTATGCCGGCGGCATTCCGGGCGCGGAACGCAGCGGCATCCCGCTCGGCGATGCCTATCTCGAAATTTACGATTCCAGCGGCGCCATACTCTCGATCGCGGATGGCGGCGGGCCGAACACGCCGTCGGGGCTCGATGCGCTCATGACCTTCGAGGCGCCGTATACGGGCACCTACTACGTCAACGCCACGTCCTACGACAATACCGGCGACGGGGTCGGGGATTTCGCCGGCGATTACGAGATTTTCGCCAAAGTTGCGACCGGGACCGTCTACAGCACGCATTACGACATTTCGAGCCCGCTCCACTCGATCGACTGGGGCGGCGTCATGGTCAACCGCGAGCATGTCGCGGTGCGCAATCCCGACGGCGATGACGGCCCGCGACCGACCGGGGAACCGGCGGCGGATCCGGACACGGTGGTCGGCGACGACCTCGGTTTCCCGGGCAAGAACGTCATCTACCTCTATTTCGCGGGCGAGGGCGATCTCTACGCGAATGCCGATTCGACCATCCCGGCCCAGGTCGTGGTCCAGAATCCCTATCAGTACGAAATCCAGGCGCTGCTGACCGCGGCGGCCGAATTCTCGAAGGTCGCCGATGTCGTCTATGTCTCCAATTACAAATTGAACGCGACGTCAGGCCTCTACGAGCGCGACCCGACGATCGTGTACAAGCCCGGCCCGTTGGGGCCCGAGGCAGGCATGAAATATGCCACCGGCGTGGATAATGACGGCTTCGACGCCGATTTCTTCTACTTCTCCTATCCCGGTACGCCGGGGCCGGTGATTTCCCTGCTCGGGTCGATGAATCCGCCCGATTATGGCGACGAAGGCGTCGCCCAGTTCAATTCCGCCGACGAGCGCTGGAACGCCCAGATGCTTCAGCAGGGCGGCTTTTCCTTCGTCACTTTGATCCACGAATTCGGCCACGGCATGGGCCTCGCGCACCCGCACGACACCGGCGGCGGCTCGAGCATCATGCAGGGCGTGAACCCCGGCACCGTCCCCGGTGACGATGGCGGGGCTGGAGCCTACGACCTCAATCAGGGCGTCTACACGATGATGTCCTACAATGACGGGTGGGAAGACTCGCCCTACGGCCTGGCCGAAACCAACAACGAGGGCTATGGCTGGCTCGGCAGCCTGATGGCGCTCGACATCGCCGTCATCCAGGACAAATATGGCGTC
>DASWNA010000042.1:0-4136 GCA_036399475.1 Allosphingosinicella sp. | reverse complement strand
CCGGTTCGCACAAGGAATGGATAGGGATGAGAAAGTTCGGACTGCTTGGCACGAGCGCGATTCGCTCGGCCGCTTTCATCGGTCTCGCAGTGGCGTCGGTTTCGCCCGCGATGGCTCAGGACACCACCAACACCGGTTCGGGCGCTGACGATCCCGCCACGCTGCAGAGCGAAGTCGAAGTCCAGTCCGGCCAGGACGCGACTGCCGGCGCGCAGGGCGAGGGTGCGGACGATCAGACGATCACCGTCACCGGTTCGCGCATCCGCCGTCCGAACCTCGAATCGAGCGTTCCGGTCACCTCGATCGGCGGCGAGCAGTTCTTCCAGCAGGGCGACACCAACATCGGTGACGCGCTGAACGATCTGCCGCAGCTGCGCAGCACCTTCGCCCAGCAGAATCCGGGCCTGGGCGTCGGCATCGCCGGCCTCAACCTGCTCGATCTTCGCGGCCTTGGCACCTCGCGTACCCTGGTGCTGGTCAACGGCCGCCGCCACGTCCCCGCCGACATCCTCAACAACGCCGTGTCGCCGGACATCAACACGATCCCGAACGACCTCATCGAGCGCGTCGACATCGTCACCGGTTCGCAGTCGGCGATCTACGGTTCGGACGCGATCGCGGGCGTCGTCAACTTCGTCCTGCGCCGCAACTTCGACGGCATCCAGGTGCGCGGCCAGGCCGGCATCTCGGGCGTCGGCTTCGGCGGCAACCAGTACGTTTCCGCCATGGCCGGCAAGAACTTCATGGACGGCCGCGCCAACATCACCCTGCACGGCGAATATGCCCATCAGGAGCGCGTCTTCGGTTCCGACATTCCCTGGTTCCGCAGCGCCGACAACTTCGTCGTCGTCGATGTCGATCCGGCCGGCCTGCCCAACGGCAGCGACGGCTTCCCGGACCGCATCTTCGCCCGCGACATCCGCAGCGCCAGCATCAACCGCTTCGGCCTGATCCCGATCACGCAGCGTCCGAGCCAGGGCCCGTGCGGCGTCGGCATCGGCAGCACCAACGGCAGCCCCACGCCCACCGGCACGGCTTACAACTGCACCTTCGTGTTCGACCAGGCCGGCGGCCTTTCGCCGCAGACGGGCACCCGTCTCGGCCAGGGCATCATCGGCACCATCCTCGGCGGCAATGGCCAGACCGGCCGTGAAGACCGGCTGCTCTCGGTCCTGCCGTACCAGGAGCGCATGAACTTCAACCTGCTCGCCCACTTCACCGTGAGCGACGCGTTCGAGCCGTTCATCGAAGCCAAGTGGAACCGCATCAACACCCTCGGTTCGAACGCCGGTCCGTCCTTCATCCAGGGCCAGCAGGTTCAGTTCGACGCCCGCGAGCGCGTCCGCCTGGACAACCCGTTCCTCACTCCGGCGCAGCGCACCCTGATCGGCAACGCGATCCTGACGTCGAACTGCAACACCAGCCTGACCGCGGCCTGCCCGGAAACCACGAACATCGGCACTGCGGCTGCCCCGAACATCATTCCGGGCAACCTGACGCCGACGCAGCGCGCCGCCATTGCGGCGGGCACGTACCGCTTCGTGATCGCCCGTCAGCTCGCCGACTCGGGCATCCGCGACGAAGACTTCCAGCGCGACACCTACCGCATCGTGGTCGGTGCCCGTGGCACCTTCAACGAGGATTGGAACTACGAAGTCTCGGCCAATTACGGCAAGTTCAAGGAAGACACGACGACCTTCGGGTATCTCGATCGTCAGCGCTTCCTGCTCTCGCTCGACGCTGGCCGTAACCCGACCACCGGCCAGATCCAGTGCCGTGCGCAGTTCGATCCGGCGGCCCGTACGGCGTTCGCCGGCGGCGAGGCCCGCCTGGATGCCGATATCGCGGCCTGCGTCCCCTACAATCCGTTCGGCGGCCAGGATAACAGCGCGGCGTCGCAATACTTCAGCTACAATGCCCGCCACCAGGCGAGCCTTGAGCAGTTCGACGTCATGGGCTTCATGGGTGGCGATCTCAGCCAGCTGTTCGAACTGCCCGGCGGTCCGATCAGCTTCGCCCTCGGTGCCGAATACCGCCGTGAGCGGGCCCGCTACATCAACGATCCGTTCGTTGAGAGCGGCGCCACCAACGCGGTTGTGATCGGCCAGTTCGATCCGCCGACCTTCGAAGTGAAGGAAGCGTTCGGCGAAATCCGCATCCCGCTCCTGCGCGACACGCCCTTCTTCCACGAGCTCAGCGTCAACGCTGCCGGGCGTGTGTCGGACTACAAGGGTTCGGTCGGTACGGTGTATACGTGGAACGTCGGCGGCGAATGGGCTCCGATCCGCGATATCCGCTTCCGCGGCAATTACGGTAAGGCGCTTCGTGCACCGAACGTTTCGGAAACCGGCTTCCCGGCCGTTCCGAACTTCGCTCCTGGCTTCAACGATCCCTGCTCGGCCGGCAACATCGGCACGGGCAGCGCCAGCCGCGCTGCGAACTGCCTCACCGACCTCGGTGCGACCCTGCTCGCAGGCCTTCCGAACGTCTCCTACTCGCTTCCGATCATCAGCGGCAGCAACCCGAACCTGCTTCCCGAAACCTCGAAGTCGCTGACTCTCGGCGTCGTGCTGCAGCCCCGGTTCCTCCCGGGCTTCTCGGTCAGCGTCGATTATTACGACATCAAGGTTGAGGGCGTGATCGTGTCGCTTTCGGCGCAGACGATTGCCAACAACTGCTACGATCAGCCGACGTTGGACAACGTCTTCTGCTCGCTGTTCGAACGTTACAAGGGGACGACCCC
Organism: Allosphingosinicella sp.; assembly: GCA_036399475.1. Taxonomy (GTDB): domain Bacteria; phylum Pseudomonadota; class Alphaproteobacteria; order Sphingomonadales; family Sphingomonadaceae; genus Allosphingosinicella. The sequence continues at coordinate 1,393 of DASWNA010000042.1, read as the reverse complement.
GGGTCCGCTCGGCACCGCGCCGGGTCAGATCCTGGGCAACTCGCTGATCTCGGCGGGCGTGAACTTCGCAAAGCGCGAACGCCGCGGCATCGACTTCAACGTGGCTTATCGTACGCAGCTGACGCCGGATGTCCGCCTGGACACCCAGCTGATCTACGTGCACGGCCTCAAGTCGAGCAACTTCGAGAACCCGGCGCTGCCGAACTTCGAGAACCGCCTGCTCGGCGAGCTCGGCGATCCGCAGGACGAGTTCCGCCTGGACGTCGATCTCGGCTACAAGCAGTTCACCTTCGGCTACCGCATGCACTACATCGGGCCGCAGTATCTGCTGAACTACGAAGACTTCAACGCCCTGCCGACCGCGTGCACCAATCCGGCCAATCCGGCGACCTGTCCGCCGAACAACCTGGATTATGCGAACGTCCAGCAGTACCCGAAGGTCTTCTACCACGACTTCCGTCTGGCCTGGGACCTCAAGAACCTCGCCGGCTTCGGCAGGGACTTCCAGTTCTACGTCGGCGTCGACAATGCCTTCAACCGCAAGCCGCCGTTCGGTACGACGGCGACCGGCTCCGGCAGCGCGATCTTCGACGTGCGTGGCCGCAACTTCTACTCGGGCTTCCGCGCCCGCTTCTAAGCGGTACGGAAAACCTAAACTCATCGGGGGCCGGAACGCATGTTCCGGCCCCTTCTTTTCGTGCCGAGCATGAGATGAGGTGCGCGCAAGGCGGCGGGGGCTAGGCCGCAACCCTGCCGAGGCTGAGTGTCAAGCCATCGTATTCCGGCCCGGAGCCGGCAGGCGTCAGGAGAAGCTGAAGTTCACCTTCGCGCCCTTGCCGTGCCCGTCGAAGGCGTGGTCGGCATAGGGCCCGTCGCGGTCCACCCAGTGCAGGAAGAGGTGCGCGGACCAGCCGTTCGGGTTGGGCTTCGTCCTGGCGTGGCGGTGGTGCACGCCCTGGTAGAGCACGGCATCGCCGACCGCCATCGCCACCGACCCGTAAGCCTCGCCGCCCCAGTCGTCCGCGATGCGCGCGGAGGGCTCCATCCGTTCCTTGCCCACTTCCAGGTCCCAGGGCAGGCCGTCGCTATAATCGAGCGTCAGCGACAGGCTGTGCTCGCACGAATAGCGGTCGCAATGGACGCGGCAGACATCGCCTTCGCGGTAGATTCGGAAATAATCGTAGCTCGGCAGCAGCGCCCGCCCGACGATTTGGCTGACGATCGGAGTCAGGCCCCAGAGGAAGAACAGCATCGGCTTGTAATGGTGGCCGTAGAGCTCAAAGGCGGCGCGCTTCAGCAGGTTGGGGTGCTGATCGACCCGGCTCAGCGGGATCGCTCCGGGGCCGATGTCCGCCTTCAGGGCGCGCAGGAACGCCTCGGCGACTTCGGGAGG
>DASWNA010000041.1:0-26851 GCA_036399475.1 Allosphingosinicella sp. | reverse complement strand
CTGGGCGCGTTCGGAAGGCCATGCGGGCTTGGGCTACATCACCCAGAAGAATGGCGAACTCGGTGGCCCGATCGCCAAGAACCATGGCGAGGACGCGACCCGCAAGCTGATCGCCGAGCTCGGCCTCGGCCCCGACGACGGGATCTTCTTCGCGGCGGGCAAGGAAGCGCAGGCGGCGAAGCTCGCGGGCCTGGCACGAACCCGGGTCGCGGAGCAACTCGGCCTGATCGGCGAGGACGAGTTCCGATTCTGCTGGATCGTCGATTTCCCGATGTTCGAATATGACGAGGAGGCCAAGAAGGTCGACTTCAGCCACAACCCCTTTTCGATGCCCCAGGGCGAGCTGGACGCGCTGGAGGGCAAGGACCCGCTCGATATCCTCGCCTACCAGTACGACATCGTCTGCAACGGCGTTGAGCTGAGCTCGGGCGCGATCCGGAACCACCGGCCGGACATCATGTACAAGGCGTTCGAGATTGCCGGCTATTCCAAGGACGACGTCGACACGAACTTCTCCGGAATGATCAACGCCTTCAAGTTCGGCGCCCCCCCGCACGGCGGCTCCGCGCCGGGCATCGACCGGATCGTCATGCTTTTGGCGGGCGAGCCGAACATCCGCGAAGTGGTGCTGTTCCCGATGAACCAGCGCGCCGAAGATCTGATGATGGGGGCGCCTTCGGAGGTTTCGGCCAAGCAGCTTCGCGAGCTGAATATCCGTTTGGTCGAGCCCACGGGTGCCGCGAAGAAAGAGTCTGCGAAAGTGGTGGCGCCGGAGTAAAGGTTTGCGCCTTATTCCCCGTCATGCCAGCGAAGGCTGGCATCCATGCTGACTCAGAATGGACCCCAGCCTTCGCTGGGGTGACGAGGTGAAAATGGCTATCAGCCTTTCCGACTACGAAGCCGGCGCCAAATACCCGGGCGATTACGAGAAGGACCTCAAGGCCCTGCAGGAGCGCCTGTCGCGCATCCTCGTCTCGCACATCGTCCACAAGCAGCGCACGGCCATCGTGTTCGAAGGCTGGGACGCAGCCGGGAAGGGCGGGGCGATCCAGCGGCTGACTTCGGGCTGGGACCCGCGCGCCTTCAAGGTCTGGCCGATCGCGGCGCCCACCGCCGAGGAGAAAGCGAGGCATTTCCTGTGGCGCTTCTGGAACCGGCTGCCGGGCAAGGGCGAAGTCGCGATCTTTGACCGGAGCTGGTATGGGCGGGTGCTGGTCGAACGGGTCGAGGGCTTTGCAAGCGAGGCCGAATGGCGGCGCGGCTATGACGAGATCAACGAGTTTGAGGCGCAGCAAAGCTTCGACGGCACCCAGATCGTCAAGATCTTCCTCCACGTCAGCGCCGAGACCCAGGACGAGCGGTTGAAGGCGCGGATCGAGGATCCGTGGAAGCGGTGGAAGGTGACGGCGGAGGATTTCCGCAACCGCTCGAAGCGCGCGGGCTACACGCAAGCGATCGAGGACATGCTGGAGCGCACCTCCACCCGCTGGGGCCCGTGGACGGTGGTCGATGGCAACAACAAGAAGGCCGCCCGCATCGCGGCCCTCACCGCGGTTGCCGAAGCGCTGGAAGGCTCCTGCTCGCCCAAGCCGCCCAAGGCCGACCCCGACGTGGAAGCGCTTGCCCGTCAGGCGTTCGGGTAGGCGATCGCCGCCACTTCCCATTCCTTTTCGCCGCCGGGCAGGGTGATCCGGCGGATGTCGCCTACCGCAGCGCCCTTGATCGCGCGGCCGATGGGCGAGGTCCAGGCGATGCGGCCGTTCGCCGCATCGGTCTCGTCCTCGCCGACCAGGGTGACGACCCGCTGGTTGTCCTCCTCGTCGACCAGGGTCACGGTGGCGCCGAAATAGACCTTGCCGCGCTCCGGCTGCTTCGACGGATCGACCACCACGGCGTTCTTCATCCGCTTGGAGAGCCAGCCGATCCGCCGGTCGATCTCGCGCAGCCGCTTGCGCCCGTAGATATAGTCGCCGTTCTCCGAGCGGTCGCCATTGCCCGCCGCCCAGCTGATCGTTTCCACCACCTGCGGGCGTTCGACCCCGAACAAGGCTTCATATTCCTCGCGAAGCGCGCGGAAGCCGGCGGGCGTGATGTGGTTCGGACGGTCGATCATGGGGCAATGTTCTTAGGTGAGGCGCGGCATGTCCAGCCCACAGGCGTCACCCCGGACTTGATCCGGGGTCCACCTTCTTTTTAAACCCGCGGCAGAAGCAAGAAGGTGGATGCCGGATCAAGTCCGGCATGACGAAGGTGGCGCAGAAACGCCTGCGCCTTCCGGCTTAACCCGGTCCCGCTTTCCCCAGGTAGAAGCTCAACCGGTTGCCGCTCGTTTGACCGGTACGCTGGGCGCGCATGGCATCGTAGACCACCGCATTCTCCAGCACCCGCTGCACGTAGTTGCGGGTTTCGGAGAACGGGATGTCCTCGATCCAGCGGACGATGTCGGCGCCGCTGCGCGGATCGCCGTTCGCGCGCACCCATTTGCGGACGTTGCCGGCGCCCGCATTGTAGCTTGCAATGGCGAGCGGCGCGCTTCCGCCCCATTGGTCGAGAAGCCGGTGGAAATAGTCGCTTCCCAGCATGACGTTGTAGGCCGGATCGGAGGTCAGCCGGCCGAGATCGTAGGATAGGCCGAGCTTCCCCGCCTGCTCGCGGGCAGTGGCGGGCATGAGCTGCATCAGGCCGCGGGCGCCGACCTGGCTCATCGCGGCGCGGTCGAACGAGCTTTCCTGGCGGGTGATGCCGTGGTTGAGCGCCCAATTGCGCTGATACGAGGCCGGGATCTGCACTTCGGGGAAGCCGAGTGGGTGATAGAAAGTCGCGCCCTGGTTGCGCGCCTCCCGCGCCACCCAGACGCCCAGGTCCGGGCGGGCGATAGAACGGCCGAGCTCCGCCGCAAGCAGGCGCTCGCGGTCGTTTTCGACATCCTCGGCCACGGCGCGGACGAACAGGGACTGATCGCTCCACCGGCCCATTTCGCCAAGCGCGCGAGTCGCTTCCACGATCGGGCGGGCGTTGAAGGCCGCGCGCTCGGACTGGCTGATCGGCAGAGAGGTGGCGTTTGGCGCGATCACCCGCCGGTTCAGGCGCTCGAGCGAAAGCTGGCCATAAAACTGGTCGGGGCTCGCTGCCGCCTGCTCCAGCCAGGTGTTGGACTGCGCCACCTGACCGGCGCCATGCGCGGCGCGGGCGGCCCAGTAGAAGCCTTTGGCGCGCGTCTGCGGCGACTTGGCGGCGCGCGCATAGCGGTCGTACATCCGCGCCGCGTCCGCTGGGCGGCCGAGCTTGGTGGCCGCATTGCCGCCGAGCCACGCCAGGCTCGTATATTCGTCGCGCTCGCCGTAGCTGCGGTTCGAAACATCGGTGCCGGGGGCATAGGCCTCGTCGATCTGCGAGGCGATCTGGTAGGCGGTGGTCCACTGACCGTCGGCGGCGGCGCCGCGGGCGGTGACCAGCAGCGCTTCGTAGAATTTCTCGACATTTCCCGGCTTCACGCTCAGCCGGTAGGGCTGGGCCAGCAGCTGGCGGGCCGACGCGCTGTCGCCGCGGGCGCGCAGGTAATTGGCGCGGTCGATCAGCAGCCCGCCATTGCCCTGCACCCCGGACACGGTCGCGAAGAGATCGTTGGCGTTGCCGGCGCGGGTCTGGAGCGCGAGGCGTGCCTCGTAGATCGGGCGGTTGGCGGCGGAGGCGAAGGGCAGCAGGCGGGCGGCGCTTTGCGTGTCGCCGTTGCCGAGCAGGGCTTCCATGCGGGCGTCGTGCTCGATCTGGGTGAGGCTGCCGCCGAAGGTGCCGAGCAAGCGGGTTTCATCCGCCTGGTTGAGCGCGCCACCGGTCCAGGCGGCGCGGGCGGCGGTGCGCGCCTCGTCGGTGCGGCCCGTGGCGATGAGGGCCGAGGCGAGCTTGGCGTGGCCGGTCGGGGTGAGCGGTGGGAAGCTGTTGAAGAAGGAGACCACCTCGGTGGGCCGGTCCATGTCCGGCTGAATGGCGCGTTCCGCGCTTCGCCGCATCGCCGCTTCGCCCGGCCAGCCGCGATAGCTTTGCAGAAAGGACGCGTAGGACGAGAAGGACTGGTTGTCGCTTTGGCGAAGGCTGTTCCAGCGCGCCAGGGCGCTGCTCAGTGCGGGTGAGACGCTGTAGCTCGGCGCGCGCACCGGCGGCGCGGTTTGGACGAGCGGCGCGGCCGGGCGTGGGACCATCACCGCCTGCACAACGGCGGGCAAAACTCGCGCCGCTTTCTTCACCGGCACGACGCCGGAGACCATTGCGCCGGCGGACGCGGTGGAGGCCACCAACAGGCTTAGAACCAAAGCTTTTTTCTGCATGCTGGACAGAGTGCCTGACCCCTCCTTATCAGGCCCTGAACGGGCGCTGCCTGGCTTTCGATCCATGTCGGAATCGTAAGGCCGCGTGAAGGAGTTATTTCATGTTTCGCGGCTCGATCCCGGCCCTTGTGACCCCGTTTCGCGACGAAGCGTTTGACGAGGAGGCGTTTCGCGCCTTGGTCGAGTGGCAGATCGCGGAAGGAAGCCACGGTCTGGTGCCGGTCGGCACCACCGGCGAATCGGCGACCTTGAGCGCCGCGGAGCATCGCGCGGTGATTACGGCCTGCGTCGAGCAGGCGGCGGGGAGGGTGCAGGTGATCGCCGGCTGCGGCTCCAACAGCACCGCCGGCGTGATCGCCTACATGCGCGCCGCCGAAGGGGCTGGCGCGGATGCGGCCCTGGTCGTGCTGCCTTACTACAACCGGCCCAACCAGGAGGGCATTTTCCGGCACTTCGAAGCGATTAGCGCTTCTTCCTCACTTTCGGTCGTAGTCTACAACGTCCCGGGCCGAACGGTGACCGACATCCTTCCGGAGACGCTTGGCCGCGTCGCCAGGCTGCCCAACGTGGTCGGGATCAAGGATGCCAGCGGCGACCTCGGCCGGGTCACCGCCCACCGCGCACTCTGCGGCACAAGCTTCGCCCAGCTCTCCGGCAACGACGAACTGAGCCTCGGCTTTCTCGCCATGGGCGGGGTGGGGACGATCTCCGTCACGGCAAATGTCGCACCGCGCCTGTTCGCGGCCTTCCACGATGCCTATCTGTCGGGGGACCATGCAACAGCACTCGACATTCAGGACCGGCTTTACCCGCTCCACAAGGCGCTTTTCTCCGACGCCTCGCCCGGCCCGGCCAAATACGCGCTCAGCCGCGTACGCCCCGGCTTCCCCTCCGCACTGCGCCTGCCGATGACCCGGCCCTCCCACGCAAGCTGCCGAGCGGTGGATGCGGCCCTCGACCATGCGGGGTTGCTGTAATGGCTGGCTTCAAAATGCTCCCCGGGACGGGGAGGGGGACCAGCCGGAGGCTGGTGGAGGGGGCCGAGAGACCCCCTTTGCGGGCTCGGAACCCCCTCCACCGCACTGCGTGCGGTCCCCCTCCCCGTGCCGGGGAGGATCGGTAGCCATGGTACGCCCACGTCCAGCGACGTTCGAGAAGGTCAAGGTCGTCGCCGAGAACCGGCGCGCGCGGTTCGATTATGCGATCGACACCACCTACGAAGCCGGCATCGCGCTGACCGGCACCGAGGTGAAGTCGCTTCGCTTCGGCGAGGGCTCGATCGCGGAAAGCTATGCCGAAGTGCGCGACGAGCAGGTCTGGCTGATCAACGCCAACATCCCCGAATTCAGCCACGGCAATCGCAACAACCATGAGCCCAAGCGCCCGCGAATCCTGCTCCTCCACGAGCGGGAGATCGCCAAGCTGCACGGCGCCGTCGCGCGCCAGGGCATGACGCTTGTGCCGCTTTCCATCTACTTCAACAGCCGCGGCCGGGCGAAGGTCGAGCTTGCGCTGGCTAAGGGCCGCAAGGCGCCCGACAAGCGTGAATATGAAAAGGAAAAGGACTGGAAGCGCGAGCAGGGCCGCCTGATGCGCAATCATGGCTGAGGAGAAAGGCCGCATCGCGCGCTGGGTGTCGCGCAACATGCCGCGCCGCGAGGACTTTGCGGAAAGCCGCTGGCTGAAGCCGCTCGGCAGCCGGGTGCTGCATTCGGAGTTCTGGCGCTTCACCCGGCGTTCGGTGCCGCGCGGAGTCGGCATTGGTCTGGTGGTCGGCATTTTTCTGATGATCCCCGGCCTGCAGATCGTCGGCGCGGCGCTTCTGTGCGTGCCGGTGCGCGGCAACATTCCCGTGGCGGCGCTGATGACCTTCCTGTCCAACCCGGCGACGACACCGTTCATCCTGCTCGCTTCCCTGGAGGTTGGCAGCGTGCTCGGCTTTCGAACCGATGTCGCCTCGTTCTACGCGCTGCGCAACAGCGGCGCTTCGGCGGGGCAGTGGGCGAGCTGGCTGTTTTCCGACGCTGCGCCTGCCCTTGTCACCGGCCTGTTCATCATCGCCGTCGTGTCCGGACTGGTCGGATATCTCGTCTCGATCCTGATCTGGCGGTGGTGGCAGGGCAAGAAGTGGCGCCGGCGCGTCCGGCGGCCGCGCGGCGCAATTTGATCGCGGGCCCGCGCCTGCTATCCCCCTCCCCATGGCATCTTCCGCATCCGGGCGTTCGGCCCCGGTTCTCCCCCTGGTTCTGATCCTCGCCGCGGCCGCCGTGTCGGCGGCACTGCTGCTCTGGCTGCTGAACGACCTGGTGTTCGCAGGCGCCTTTTTCGCCGGCGCGATTGCGTTCGGGACTCCGTTCCTGCTCAGCCGGCGCGCCGCCGCCAATGCGCCCGCGCCGGCCCAGCCGCAGGCGCGCACCGACGCCGCCTTGCTTCGCGCCGCGCTCGATGCCGCCGCGTGCGCCTCCGCCGTCACCGACGCTGCCGGCCGCCTGGTTGCAGCCAACCGCATCTGGGAGGATTGGTTCGGCGCCGCCGGGCCGCTCGATCTCGATGCCGGTGTCGATCTTGGAGAAACGCTCGCCGCCGCCCGGCGCGACGGGCAGGCGGAGCTCGGCGGGCTTCTTTCGGGCAAGCGCCGCCTGACCGCCACCGCGCGGGTCGCCGGCACCGGCGATCGCCACATCCTGTGGGCAATCGAGCGCGCCGCCGAAAGCGACCTGATCGGCGAGACCCGCCGCCTGGTCGGCTCGGAATTCGGCGCCAGGATGGGGGAGGGCGGGGTGATGGCCGTGCTTGCCGACGGGGAAGGCAATCTGGTCGCGGCCAACCGTGCCTTTCTGGTCCGCGCGGCGGGGGAAGAGGAGCCAAGCGCCGGCACGCCGCTGGTCGATCTCCTTTCGGTCGGCGCCAAGGGCGAGTTCCTGTTCGCCCGCGAAGGCGAGGCGGCCGCACCCTTGCGAATCCTTCAGGTGCCGCTCGCGCCGGACGGCGAATCGGGGCCGAGCCTGTTCCTGCTTCTCGACGAGGTGGCCGGCGGGCTTGCCGAAGGCGGCGCCAACATCAACGCCTTGCTCGAGATCCTTCCCCTCGGACTCGCGCTGGCCGATCGTGACGGGCGCTTCGTCTACCTGAACTCGGCCTTTCGCCGCGCCGCCGGACTGTCCCGCGCCGCCGATCCGACCTGGCCCGGCGATCTCGTCGTCGACGAGGACAAGGCGGTGGTCTCCGATTCGGTGCGCCGCTTCGCGCGCGGCGGCGGCGCGATGACGGGCGACCTGTCGATCCGCCTGTCGGCCAAGCCTGAGGAGCCGATCGCGCTTACCGTCGCCGCCGCCCGCGGCCTCGGCGAAGCGGCGGTTCTGCTCAGCCTCAAGGACAATACCGAAGAAGACCGCCTCAAGCGCCAGGTCGCCCAGGCCACCAAGATGCAGGCGGTTGGCCAATTGGCCGGCGGCGTCGCTCACGATTTCAACAACATCCTGACCGCGATCATCGGCCATTGCGACCTCATGCTGATGCGACACACGCCCGGCGACAGCGATTACGACGACATCCAGCAGATCCGCTCCAATTCTAACCGCGCCGCCGGCCTGACGCGCCAGCTGCTCGCTTTCTCGCGCCAGCAGACGCTACGGCCGCAAGTGCTTCAGCTTCCCGACGTGATCGCCGAAGTCTCCACCCTGTTGCGCCGCCTGCTCGGCGAGAAGGTCAAGCTGCAGGTCAAGCACGGCCGGAGCCTGGGCAGCGTCCGCGCCGATCCGGGGCAGCTGGAACAGGTCATCGTCAACCTCGCCGTCAACGCGCGCGACGCGATGCTGTCCAAGGATGCGAATGCCGGCGGAACGCTCGACATCCAGTCCTACGCCGTCTCGGCCGACGACGTGCGGCGCATGGGCAGCGAGATTCTCCCCATCGGCGACTACACCGCGCTCAGGGTTTCCGACACCGGCACCGGCATCCCGCCCCAGCTCCTCCCTAAGATCTTCGAGCCCTTCTTCACCACCAAGGAAGTCGGCAAGGGCACCGGGCTGGGGCTCTCCACCGTCTACGGGATCGTCAAGCAGTCCGGCGGCTTCATCTTCGCCGAAAGCGAGCCGGGGCAGGGGACCAGCTTCACCATCTACCTCCCCGTCCACAAGGCGGAAGCCGTCAAGGCCGCGCCGCGCAAGAAGGAACCCGCCGGCGAGCTTTGGGGCACCGGCACCGTCCTCCTCGTGGAGGATGAAGCCACCGTCCGCGCGGTCGCCGAGCGGGCACTGACCCGCCACGGCTACACCGTCCTCCTCGCCGAAAACGGCGAAGCGGCGATCGAAATCCTGCTCCGCGAAAAGCGCGTCGACCTGATGATCTCCGACGTCGTCATGCCGACCATGGACGGGCCAACCACCGCGCGGGAAGCGCGCAAGCTGCAGCCCGATCTCCCCATCCTGTTCATTTCGGGCTATGCCGAAGAGCAGCTCCGCCAGAACATCGATCTTCCCAGGGTCGCCTTCTTGGCCAAGCCTTTCACCGTCCAGAAACTGGCTGAAGCGGCGCGCGATACGCTGGCTGCGAAATAAGTGTTTCAATTTGCGCATCGAAGCCGATAAGCGCCACCCGGTGACCGCCTCCCGAACCATATTGATCGTCGAAGACGAGCCCCTTATTTCCATGATGCTCGAGGATTTCCTCGATTCACTGGGCCACACCATTGTCGGCATCTGCGAGAGCGTGCCCGATGCCATGGCCCGGGTGAACGAAGGCGGCTTCGAGGTCGCCATCCTCGACGTGAACCTGAAGGGCGAGCGGATCTGGCCGGTCGCCGACCGCTTGGTCGAGATGGGCGTGCCTTACGTCCTCGCCACCGGCGGCCATATCGAGCCGCCGCCCGCTGCCCACGCCTCGGCGCCGGTGCTGTCCAAGCCCTTCACCATCGACGCGATCGAACCGGCGCTGACCCAAGCCTGCGACGCGTGACGGCCCGGCGGGGAGGGAGGCGAACAATGCTTGCCCTCCTGCTGCTTCCGGTCTTCCTCTACCTCGCCGTCCTCCTCCTGCTGTTCGCCTTTCAGACGCGCATGGTGTTCCCGGCAAGCGCCGTTGCCGGAGGAGCGCTGCCCTTGCCGCCCGGCACCGAGCGGCTGACCCTCGGCACCGGCGGCGGCGACACCCTCCACGGCAGCCTTATTCCGCCCTCGAGCCTCGGCGCCGACCCGCCGCTGATCCTCGGCTTCGGCGGCAATGCCTGGAATGCCGACGCGGCCGCGCTCACCCTTCACCGCCTGTATCCGCAAGCGGAGATCGTCGCCTTCCACTATCGCGGCTACGCGCCCAGCACCGGCGCTCCGAGCGCCAAGGCGCTGACCGAAGACGCACTCCTCATCCACGACGAAATGGTCCGCCGCTTTCCAAACCGGCGCATCACCGCCGTGGGTTTCAGCGTCGGCACCGGCGTCGCCGCCTACCTCGCCGCCCACCGCCCGATCGCCGGCGCGATCCTGGTCACCCCGTTCGACGACCTCGCCCGCGTCGCCGCCGACCATTATCGCTGGCTGCCCATCCGCCTGCTGTTCCGCCACCCGATGGACTCAGCGGCGCGGCTCCGGGAAACGAAGGTGCCGGTGGCGATCGTCGCCGGCGGGCGCGACACGTTGATCCTGCCGCCGCGCACCGAGGCGCTTCGCCGCGCCACCGCCAATCTCGTCTACGACAAGACCATCCACACCGCTGGCCACAACGACATCTACGAGCATCCCCGCTTCGCCCCGGCGATGCGCGAGGCGCTGGCGGCGCTTCCTTAAGCGGCGTTCTTCGGCTCGCTGCCGGTGAGGCACACCGTTCGCATTGTCTCCTCCGCCAGCGCGCACGCTTTCGCCCGCTTCGCCTCACCGCCCGGAAGCACCATCGCTTGCCGGCCGACCGCGGCATAGCAGCCGCCCTTGCCGTCCGCCTCCGGCACCGCCCTGCAATAAGGCGTGCCCTCCGCCGGATCGGCATTCATGTTGACGATCTGTTCCAACACGCTGCGGTTGCACACCGCCCGGAACGCGGCGTCGGCGAGCCCGCACAGCCGCACCGCCTCGGCATTCCTGCCGAGCGCCATCGTGCTGATGTCGCGGCCAAGGCTGACGAAGCAGGCCTCCCGCGCCTTTTCCGGCGCCCGCATGCATTCCCCGGCGACGCGCACCACGTCGCCCCCCGCATGGTGGAACATCGCCGAGGTCTGGATGGTGTAGCAGCCCATCAGGTAGCGCTCGCCGACGGCCGAGCAGGGGTAATGCATGTCTTTCGGGTCCAGCGCTCGAAAGGCGGGCGCGGTGCTCGCCGCCGCCGCGTGATGCCCGCCGTGCCCGCCGCCATGGCCCGCATGGGCGCTCGCCGTCGCTTCCGCTGATCCCGTCACCGGAGTGGTGCTGTGCGGCTGGGTGGCGTTGACGATATTCTCCATGAAGGCGCCGGCGTGGCACAGCTCCTGCTCAAAGGCGCGGCTGAGCAGGTCGCAGCCGGCCAGCGCCTTGGGCAAGTCGTAGCGGTAAAGCATCTCCAGCCCGTGCCCCATGCCGTGGGTGCACTGGAACAGAAGGTCGGCGCGCTTTTCCCGGTAGTCGCCGCAGAGCGCATCGACGCTCTTCGCATCGATCGCACCGCCCGCTTTCTCCGTCAGCAGGAAATAGGATTGAATAACGCCGTGGTAGCAGCCCGATTGCCACGACGGCGTGCAGCTTGCGAACACCCTGCCCATGTCCGCCGTCGCCGTGAGCGCCGCGATGCCGATGCGATGCGCGTACATATGCCCGTCCTCACGCGCGTTCGGGTCAAGCGCGGCAAGCTCGCCGAGCAGCGCCAAAGCGGGTGCGGGTCCCTCGCCGAGCTCGCCCTCCAGCACCGCGGCATAGCAGGCCTGCGTCTTCGCCCGCTCCGGCGCCTTGCAGCGCTTCACGACCGCCGCCGCCTTCGCGGGAGCAGGGGCGGCGGAGGCAGGCGCGGCCAGGCAAAACAAGGCGCTGGCAAAGGCGAGCAGCGGGCGCAGTCGGGGAAGCGTCGGCATGAGGAGACGGGCCTTCAACGGGGGTGCGCCTTACGCTGGCACCGAAGCGCCGCACGGGCAAGATAATGGCGGATGTTTCCTACTTGTTCTCATGGAACATCGGTGGTACAGGACCACTCACGCGTTGAATGGGCGGCGCGGGTCGAATAGGGAAGGGTTTCGCAATGGCGGCATCTCTCAAAGTAGTCGGAACCTCGGACAATATGGACAAGCAAAAAGCCCTCGACGCCGCGTTGGCGCAGATCGACCGCGCCTTCGGCAAGGGCAGCGCGATGCGCCTCGGCTCGCGCGAAGCGATCGCGATCGAGGCGATTTCGACGGGCTCGCTCGGCCTCGACATCGCGCTCGGCATTGGCGGCCTGCCGCGCGGCCGCGTCGTTGAAGTCTACGGGCCGGAAAGCTCGGGCAAGACCACGCTCGCCCTCCACGTCATCGCCGAAGCGCAGCGCAACGGCGGCACCGCGGCGTTCGTGGATGCCGAGCATGCGCTCGACCCGGTCTACGCCAAGAAGCTCGGCGTCGACGTCGACAACCTCATCGTCTCGCAGCCCGACACCGGCGAGCAGGCGCTGGAGATCGTCGACACGCTGGTGCGCTCGAATGCGATCGACGTGCTGGTGGTCGATTCAGTCGCCGCGCTCGTTCCCCGGGCCGAGATCGAGGGCGAGATGGGCGACAGCCACGTCGGCCTCCAGGCGCGCCTGATGAGCCAGTCGCTTCGCAAGCTCACCGGCTCGATCTCCAAGTCGAAGTGCATCGTCATCTTCATCAACCAGCTGCGCATGAAGATCGGCGTGATGTACGGCAATCCGGAGACCACCACCGGCGGCAACGCGCTCAAATTCTACGCTTCGGTGCGTCTCGACATCCGCCGTACCGGCCAGATCAAGGACCGCGACGATATCGTCGGCAACACCACCCGCGTGAAGGTCGTCAAGAACAAGGTCGCGCCGCCGTTCAAGCAGGTCGAATTCGACATCATGTACGGCGAGGGCATTTCCAAGATTGGCGAAATCCTCGATCTCGGCGTCAAGGCCGGCATCGTCGAGAAGTCTGGCGCCTGGTTCAGCTATGACAGCGTCCGCATCGGCCAGGGCCGGGAGAACTCCAAGACCTTCCTCAAGGAGAATGCCGAACTCGCCGACAAGCTGGAACGCGCCATCCGCGGCAAGACCGATGAAGTCGCCGACGCGCTGATGGTCGGCCCGGGCCCGGAAGACGATTTGTAAGGGACGAGGAGGGAGGAAGCCGCCCGTGCGGACCACTTCTCACCAACAAAACGGAAGCCCGGCTGCAGCGATGCAGCCGGGTTTCTCCGTTTTTGGGGGAGAGCCCCCCCGCGAAACCATGTGACTCTTGCGACATTCGTCAATCCTCGCGCCCCCACCCCCAAGGCCGAAAGCCGTTCGACCTTGCAGCATCCGAGGCCTCTTGTCGGGGCGTTGCATGAGCAGCGAGGCCGCGCGCTGCACGAAAGCCCCTCCCCTTGGGTTCCCACGAACGTAGTACTTTCGTGGGGTGCCCGTCAGGGGAGGGGTTGGGGAGGGGCATGTGGACTCTCGGCCACGCGGGGCAACCCCACGCGCAATCCTCAACTTCCTCAACTTATTTCCGCGCCATCGCCGCCTCAGGCAGGCCTGCTCGCAATCTCCTGCACATCCGAATCCATCTCGTCATGGCTGTCTTGCGACGGCAGCCGGTTGGCCCAGGCCGAGACGATCAGCGCCGCGCTCCCGCACGATGTGAAGCCGATCAGGAAGGGAATGGTCGATCCGTTGAAGCTTTGCCCCGTGGCAAAGCCGATCAGCGCGCCGCCGACGGTGGTGATCACGCCCTGCAGCGACGAAGCGGTGCCGGCGATATGACCCAAAGGCTCCATCGCAAGCGCGCCGGCATTGGCGCCGATCAGCCCGAAACAGGCCATGGTCATCGCCTGCAGAAGCACGAACAACCAGATGTTCTCGCCCAGCGTCGAGGCAACGAGCAGGTGGAACGCCGCCATGCCGGTGAACACGCTCAGCGCCATCAGCAGGATCTTTCGCGACCCGAGCCGCATCACCAGCCGCGAATTGGCATAGGAGCTGAACGCCATCGGCCCGGCAATCAGCGCAAAGACCAGCGCCATCAGTTCCGGCCGGTGGAACACGTCGAACACGATCTGCTGCACCGAATTGATGAACGAGAACAGCGCGCCCATCAGCAATGTCTGGGCAAGCGTGTTGCCGATCGACTGGCGGTTGCGAAGCGTCGTCCAAAACGCCTCGCCGATCCGGCCGATCGACAGCGGGCGGCGGTTCTCCTCGGTCAATGTCTCGGGCAGGCGAAGCAGCATCCAGACGGCAAGCGCCGCACCGTAGACGCCAAGGCCGATAAAGATGTGCCGCCACTCGCCGATCGCAAGCACGCCCTGTCCAAATGCGGGAGCCAGCACCGGCACGATCATGAACACGATCATCACCAGCGACATGACCCGAGCCATTGCCGGACCATGGTAACGATCGCGCACGATGGCGACGACCAGCACCCGCGACGCGGCGGCCGCAACGCCCTGCAAGGCGCGGGCGGCGAGCAGCAGGGTGAAGCTCGACGCCAGGCCCGCGACCAGGCCGAAGACGCCGTAAAGAACCAGCGCCGCCGCAAGCAGCTTTTTGCGCCCATAGCGGTCGGCAAGCGGCCCCCAGAGAAGCTGCGCCACCCCGAAGCCGAGCAGGTAGGCGGTGATCACCAGCTGGCGCTTGTTGTCGTCGGCGACGCCAAGCGACTCGCCGATCGACGGCAGCGCCGGCAGCATTGCGTCGATGGCGAGCGCGTTCGACGCCATCAAGGCCGCCATCAGCGCGATGAATTCCGCCATTCCGGGGCCGCGCTTGGTCTGCGCCGCCAAATTCGTCTCAGTCATTATCGTCCTGCTTTCGCCGCTCAGGTGGGGGACGCCGAAGGCCGCGGCAAGTTCCGTTGCCGCTTGCAACCTTCACGCGGAACCGAAAGGGAGGGGCGATGAACCGACCCGTCCGCCTCATCGGCCTCCCCACCGACAGCCACAGCTCCTTTCTTCGAGGCGCGGCCGCCGCGCCCGCCGCGATCTGCGCCGCTGTGGCGTCCGACTATGGCAACAGCACCGCGGAGAACGGCCTCGAACTCGGCACTGACATCCTCCTCGAGGATATCGGCGACCTGCCGCTCAGCGAAGGGGAGGGCGACTTTGCCCTGATCCGCGCCGCCTTCGCCGCGGCCGCCCGCGACGGCGCGGTGCCGATCGGCCTCGGCGGCGATCACATGGTGAGCTTCCCCGCCGTCGCCGGCCTCGCCGAAGTGCACGGCCCCCTCGAAATCCTGCACTTCGACGCCCACACCGATCTTTACGACGACTTCGAAGCCGACCCGCTCTCCCACGCCTCGCCCTTCGCGCGGATCATGGAAGGGGGCCTCGCCCGCCGCCTCGTCCAGGTCGGCATCCGCACCTTGAACCGCCACACGCGCGGGCAGGCCGAGCGGTTCGGCGTGGAGGTGGTGGAAATGCGCCACTTCGCCGCCGACGCTGTGCCGATCCCGGGCGCGCCGCTCTACATCAGCATCGATCTTGACGGCTTCGACCCGGCCTTCGCGCCCGGCGTGTCGCACCACGAACCCGGCGGGCTGTCGGTGCGCGACGTGCTGAACGTCCTCGCCCGGGTTCGCACTCCTATCGTCGGCGCCGACGTGGTCGAGCTCAACCCGTCCCGCGACCTCAACGGCGTCACCGCCACGCTTGCCGCCAAGCTGGTGAAAGAGCTAGCAGCCCTCAGCGCGGAGGCAGGCTCATGATCATCGTCCACCATCTCGAAAATTCGCGCTCGCAGCGCATCCTCTGGCTGCTTGAGGAGCTCGGGTTCGATTACGAAGTTCGCCGCTACAAGCGCGACCC
This sequence comes from Allosphingosinicella sp., assembly GCA_036399475.1. Taxonomy (GTDB): domain Bacteria; phylum Pseudomonadota; class Alphaproteobacteria; order Sphingomonadales; family Sphingomonadaceae; genus Allosphingosinicella. The sequence goes on along the minus strand of DASWNA010000041.1, from coordinate 11,595 downwards.
CAAGACCATGCTTGCCCCGCGCGAGCTTCGCCGGGTCCACCCGCTCGGCAAGTCGCCGGTGATCGAGGATGAGGGCGCCGTGATCGCCGAAACCGGCGCGATCGTCGAATATCTGGTCGAGAAAGCCGACGGCCGCCTCGGCCCGCCCAACCGGCGCGAGGACGTGCTGCGCTACCGCCAGTTCCTGCATTACGCCGAAGGCTCGATGATGCCGCCCCTGCTCGCCATTCTGGTGGTAAACCGGCTCGGCATCCTCGGCCGTCCGGCCCGCGCGCCCTTGCAGAAGATGCTCGGCGTTCACCTCGACTGGCTCGAGACCGAGCTTGCCGGCCGCCCCTGGTTCGCCGGCGACAATTTCACCGCCGCCGACGTGATGATGAGCTTCCCGCTGGAGGCCTCCCGCCAGCGCGGCGGCCTCGCCGGCCGCCCGAACCTCGAAGACTGGCTCGAACGAATCCACGCGCGCCCGGCCTATGGCGCTGCGCTGCAGAAGGGAGGCCCTTATGCTTACGCTTGACCGCCGCTTGTTTCTGACGGGCGGCGCACTTGCGGCCGGCGCCCTTGCCGCGCCGGGCCCGCTCTTCGCCGCCGGCAAGGATGATCTCAAATCAATCACCGGTGACGTCCAGCCGATCACGCCGGCCGAGCGCCTTTCCCGAATCGCCAAGGCGCAGCGGTTGATGCGGCAGCACGGCCTCGGCGCGATCCTGATCGAGCCCGGCGCGTCGCTGACTTACTTCAGCGGTGTGCGCTGGGGCCGAAGCGAGCGGCTCACCGCCGCGCTGATCCCGGTCGAAGGCGACACGATCGTCTTCACGCCATTCTTCGAGGAACCGTCGGTGCGCGAGAGCCTGGCGATCCCCGCCACCGTCCGCACCTGGATGGAGCATGAGGATCCGCTGAAGCTCGTCGCCGGCGCGCTCACGGATTTGAAGCTGCAGGCCAAGCCGATCGGCGTCGAGGAGACGGTGCGCTTCTTCGCCGTCGATGGCCTGCGCAAGGCGCTCCCCCGCGCCGACATCCGCAACGCCGCGCCGGTCGTGCGCGGCTGCCGGATGATCAAGTCGCCGGCCGAGATCGCGCTGATGCAAAAGGCAGCCGACGTCACGCTCGCCGCCTATCGCTACACCTACCCCCGCGTTGAAAAGGGCATGACGCCGGCCGACATCGGCGGACTCATGAACACTGCCACGCGCGCGCTCGGCGCAAGCCCGGAATTCGCGCTCGTCCTGCTCGGCGAGGCGAGCGCCTACCCGCACGGCAGCGGCAAGCCGCAGGAGGTGCGGGAGGGCGAAGTGGTGCTGATGGACTGCGGCTGCACCGTCCACGGCTACCAGTCCGACATTTCCCGCACGTGGGTGCATGGCGGCGCGGATGCCGAGCAGCGCAAGGTCTGGCTCCAGATGCGCAAAGGCCAGGACATCGCCTTTGCCGCGGCCCGCATCGGCGCCCCCGCCGGCGCTGTCGATGACGCCGTCCGCGCGCAATACACCGCCTGGGGCTACGGCCCCGGCTACAAGCTTCCCGGCCTTTCCCACCGCACCGGCCACGGCATCGGCATGGAAGGCCACGAGCCGGTCAACTTCGTCCACGGCGAAAAGACGCCGCTCGCCGCCGGCATGTGCCTGTCCAACGAGCCCGGAATCTACATCCCCGGCAAGTTCGGCATCCGCCTGGAGGACTGCCTCTACATGACGCCAAGCGGGCCCCGCTGGTTCTCCCAACCGCCGCCGTCCATTGACAACCCAGTCGCCTAAACTCCCCTCCCTTGGCACAGACGCAAACGGAAGGATCGTGACGTGCAAAAGGGAGGGGCAGGGGGTGGGTTCAACACCAAATGCGGTGGAGCCAAAGGAGCAGAACCCACCCCCGGGCCCCTCCCTTTCAAGCTTCAGCGACTACTCACCAAACCTCCGCCAAGGGAGGGGAGAAGGTGTTCTCTCAGAAGGGTTCCTCGCCCGGCCGCGGCGGGGCGACGTGGGAGGGGGCATGGGGCGGCTCGATGTCGGCGGGCTCCACGGGATCGAGGGTGCCTTCCCACTTGGCGACCACCACGCTGGCCACCGCATTGCCCACGACGTTGGTCGCCGAGCGGCCCATGTCGAGGAAATGATCCACCGCCAGGATCAGCAGCAGGCCGGCCTCGGGGATGTTGAACTGGGCAAGGGTGGCGGTAATCACCACCAGGCTGGCACGGGGCACCCCGGCGACGCCCTTCGACGTGATCATCAAAGTCAGCAGCATCAGCACCTGGGTGCCGAAGCTCAGGTCGATGCCATAGGCCTGGGCGATGAAGATCGACGCGAACGTCATGTACATCATCGAACCGTCGAGATTGAAGGAATAGCCCAGCGGCAGGACGAAGCTGGCGATCCGCGGCGGCACCCCGAATCGGTCGAGCGCCTCCAAGGTGCGCGGGTAAGCGGCCTCGGAGGAGGCGGTGGAAAAAGCCAGCACGATGGGATCGCGGATGTAGCGGACCAGCAATCCGGTGCGGCGGCCGACGATCAGGAAGCAGATTCCGATCAGCAGCGACCAGAGCAGGATCAAGCCGATATAGAAGGTGCCCATGAAATAGCCGAGATCGCCGAGCACGCCGAGGCCGCGCTGGGCAACGGTGGCGGTCACCGCGGCGAACACCGCCACGGGGGCGAAGCGCATCACGTAATCGGTGATCTGCAGCATCACCTTGACCAAAGCCTCGATGCCGCGAACCAGCGGCTTCGCCGGCTCGCCCACCGCCATGATCGCCACGCCGACGAACAGCGAGAAGACGACGATCTGGAGGATGTCGTTGGACGCCATCGCGCCGATCATCGATTCAGGAAAGATGTGCGCGACGAACTTGGCGAAATCGAATGCCGAGCGGTCGACGCCGGCCGACGCGTCTACCGGCGGCAGCGGCAGACCAAGGCCGGTGCCGGGCTGGAAGATCGTGACGAGCAGCAGGCCCAGGCTCAGCGACACCAGGCTTGCGCAGACGAACCAGCCGACCGCCTTGGCGCCGACCCGGCCAAGCGCCGCCGTGTCGCCCATATGCGCGATGCCGACCACCAGCGTGGAGAAAACGAGCGGCGCGATGATCATCTTGATGAGGTGCAGGAAGATGGTCGTCAGGATCGCGATGTAGCCCGCGATGGTCTTGAGCTGCGCGTCGCCTGCCGGCGTGCCCCCGCCCAGGCCCTGGTTCAAGCCCCAGCCGACGAGAATGCCGAGCACCAGGCCGGCGAGAATCCAGTAGGTAAGACGTTTGGCCACGTGGCGCTCCCGGCTGATCAGATGCGCCTAGGAAGGCGATTGCGGCGCTCCGGTCAAGCGCCTGATGGTGAAGCGCTCCGTGCGGGATGTGCCCTTCCGGTCGCAATGCCGACAAATCGTACGGACGCGGAACGAGATCCGGCCCTTGCGGGTTTTATATGCGGCAGCGAAGTGACGCTGCCTTGTGCTTTTACGGAGTGCTTTCGATGAAGCGTTTCAATCGTACCTTGCCTCTGCTCAGCGGCCTCGCGCTCGCCGGAGCGGCGGCTGGTGTGTTGCTCGGCAATTCGGCGCTCGGGGAGATCAACCCGAACCTCTTCGCCCGCGCGCCGGACCGCTTCCACGCCGATCTGGCACCGCAACGGCCGGACTGGAGCGCCTCGCAGGCTGCTTCCCTGACCGCGCCTACCGCCGCAGACGGCCTAGGCAGCGGCTGCTTCGGCTGCGGCGGTTTGAGGTCCGAATATTATGCCGCCCCTGCCATCGTCACCTACACGGACAGTTGGACCGCCGATGCGGAACGCGCCGCTGCTCCCTTGGAGGAGACTTATGTGCAGGAAGCCGCCCCCGATCCGGAGCGTGAGCGGGTGATCCGCTACTCGCGTTATCAGGTCGACGCTTCGGAGACGCCGGCCGAGCCGCAGCCCGCCGAGGCCGAACCTGCGGCCGCCGAGGCAACGGCCGCGGGAGACGTCACGGCCTTGTAGCCAAGCACCGCTTGCCCGTCTGAGCGCCCTCCCTTACATCGCGGCGCATGACCTCCACCAACGACATCCGCCGCTCCTTTCTGGACTATTTCGGCCGCGCCGGTCACCAGACCGTGCAAAGCGCGCCCCTGGTGCCGCAGAACGACCCGACGCTTATGTTCGTCAATGCGGGCATGGTGCCGTTCAAGAACGTCTTCACCGGCCTTGAAAGCCGGCCCTACACCACCGCGACGTCGTCCCAGAAGTGCGTCCGCGCGGGCGGCAAGCACAACGACCTCGACAATGTCGGCTACACGGCGCGCCACCACACCTTCTTCGAAATGCTCGGCAACTTTTCCTTCGGCGATTATTTCAAGGAACAGGCGATCACCCACGCCTGGACCCTGCTCACGGAGGAATGGGGCGTCCCCGCCGACCGGCTGACCGCCACCGTCTACCACACGGACGACGAGGCCTTCGAGCTGTGGAAGAAGATCGCCGGCCTGCCCGAGCACCGCATCATCCGCATCCCGACCAAGGACAATTTCTGGGCAATGGGCGACAGCGGCCCCTGCGGGCCATGCTCCGAAATCTTCTACGACCATGGCGATCACATCCCCGGGGGTCCTCCCGGCTCGCCGGATGAGGATGGCGACCGGTTCGTCGAGATCTGGAACCTGGTGTTCATGCAATATGAGCAGGAGGACAACGCAATCGTCCGCGACCTGCCGCGGCCGTCGATCGACACCGGCATGGGGCTGGAGCGGATCGCCGCCGTTCTGCAGGGCGTCCACGACAATTACGACACGGACACGTTCAAGGCGCTGATCGCCGGTTCGTGCGAGCTGACCAGAACTACGGCCGAAGGCGAGCGCCAGGCCAGCCACCGCGTCATCGCCGATCACTTGCGCGCCTCCGGCTTCCTGATCGCAGACGGCGTGCTGCCGGCCAACGAGGGCAGGGGCTATGTACTTCGCCGGATCATGCGCCGCGCCATGCGTCACGCGCACATCCTGGGCGCCGCCGAGCCGCTGATGCATCGGCTCGTGCCGGCGCTCACCGCCGAAATGGGTGCGGCGTATCCCGAGCTGATCCGGGCCCAGCCGCTGATCGAGGAAACGCTGAAGCTGGAGGAAACCCGTTTCCGCCAGACGCTGGCCAACGGGCTGAGGCTGCTCGACGAGGCCACTGCCACGATGGGGCAGGGCGAGACGCTTGCCGGGCAGGTCGCGTTCAAGCTCTACGACACGTTCGGCTTTCCCTACGATCTCACCGAGGACGCGCTTCGGGCGCAAGGGCTGGCGGTCGATCGCGCCGGGTTCGACGCCGCGATGGCCGAGCAGAAAGCCGCCGCTCGCGCCGCCTGGAAGGGCTCGGGCCAGAAAGCCTCCGAGGACGTGTGGTTCGACATCGCCGAAGAGCACGGCTCAACCGAATTCACCGGCTATGCCGGCCATGAAGGCGAAGGCGTCGTGGTGGCTTTGGTCAAGGGCGGTGCCCGTGTCGAACGCGCGGGCCCGGGCGATGACGTTGTGATCCTCACCAACCAGACGCCGTTCTACGGCGAAAGCGGCGGGCAGCAGGGCGACACCGGAAAAATTACGTCCGACAAGGGCTTGCAAGCCGAAGTTGCCGACACATCCAAGCCGCTGGGGCGGCTGCACGCCCATCAGGCGAAGATCGTCGCCGGTGAAGTCGCGGTCGGCGATGCGGTGCACCTTGCGGTCGATGTCGATCGTCGCGCGCGGGTGCGCGCCAACCACTCGGCAACCCACCTCCTGCACGCCGCCTTGCGCCATCGCCTCGGCGGCCACGTTACGCAGAAGGGCAGCCTCGTCGGGGCGGACTATTTCCGCTTCGATTTCTCGCACGGGAAGGCGCTGACCCGGGAAGACATCGCCGCAGTGGAGGCGGAAGTGAACCGCCACATTCGCGAGAACGACTCCGTCACCACCCGGCTGATGAGCCCGAACGAGGCGATCGAGGCCGGCGCCATGGCGCTGTTCGGCGAGAAATATGGCGAGGAAGTGCGCGTTCTCTCGATGGGCCGCGGTCCGGACAAGAGCTATTCGGTCGAACTATGCGGCGGCACCCACGTCAACGCGCTTGGCGACATCCAGCTCTTCAAGATCGTCTCGGAAAGCGCGGTGGCGTCCGGCATCCGGCGCATCGAGGCGCTGACCGGCGAGGCGGCGCGGCAATGGCTGCTCACCCGCGACGAACGGCTTCGGGAAACTGCGGCCGCGTTGAAGACTTCGCCGGAAGATGTGCCGGCGCGGGTCGCCGCGTTGATCGAGGAGCGGCGCCGGCTCGAGCGCGAGCTTGCCGACGCCAAGAAGGCGCTGGCGCTTGGCGGCGGCGGCAAGGCGGAGGCCGCCGGCCCTGAGCAAATCGGCGGCGTCGGCTTCATCGGCCAGGTCATGGAAGGCATGGACCCGAAGGCACTGCGCGGTTTGGTGGACGAGGCCAAAGGCCGCCTCGGCTCGGGCGTGGTGGCTCTGGTAACGGTGAATGACGGCCGCGGCACGGTTGCCGTTGGCGTCACCGCCGATCTCGTGGCTACGCGTAGTGCCGTTGACCTGGTTCGCCGGGCTGTGGCAGCGCTCGGCGGCCAAGGCGGCGGCGGGCGCCCTGACATGGCGCAGGGCGGCGGGCCTGATGGGTCAAAGGCCGAAGAGGCGGTGCAGGCGGTGCGCGAGGCGCTGGAGCGCGTGCCCGCTTAGCGCTCAAAGGGTTTCGGTACCCACTACCGACCTCGTTCGTCCCGAGCAAAGTCTAGGGGCGCGGCACTGAGTTCTCGTGTGCGCCCCCTCGACTACGACTGGGACGAACGGAGTGGAAGAGCGGGGTCCTCGCCCGGCAGGTCCGGCCCGGGCTCCGTAGGCAACGCGCGACCAAACACGCTCATTCCGGCATATTCGTGGCTTCGCGCCCGTTCTTCGGCGAGGTGCGCGTGAAGCGATGGCCCGGTCGCGTGCCGCTCCAGCCTTTTTGCCTGCTCGTCCAGGCGCCGGATTGCCGCGAGCTTTTCGTCGTTGCCGAGGCTGGCCTGCTCGACCGCCTGTTTCAGGATTCCGATGGTCTTGTCGTAGACCTTGAGCGGCACAGGGAAGGGATGGCCGTCCTTGCCGCCGTGGGCGAGCGAGTGTCGGGCCGGATCGGCGAAGCGGCAGGGGGCGCCATGGATCACTTCGGCGACCATTGCGAGCGAGCGCACGGTGCGGGCGCCGACGCCGGGCACGAGGAGCAGTTCGGGGAAGTCCTTTGGCCCAGCCTCGGCGGCGGCGGCGAGGGTGCCGTGGAGCCGGCGGAGGATGACATCGCTGCCACGCACGTCGTGGTGATCGGGGAGGATCAGGTGCGGGAGGAGGGGCGAGCCCGACGCCGAGGATGCGGGCCCGCGCTCCACCGCCGCGGCTTCGTGAGCGAGCTTGTCCGGGCCGAGTTCGCGGAGAAGTTCGAGCTGGGCATTGCGCGACGGGGCTGCGCGGCGGTCGGTAAGGTTCAAGATATCGCTTTGGCGGCGGCCTTCGATCGCGCTGTGCGGCGCATCGACGAAGCTTTCCAGCCCTTCCGACAGCCAGTGGTAGCGGCGAGCGGTGCGGCTGGTGCCGTTCATGCCTTGCTGGATCACCGCCCATTTTCCGTCGTCGGCGACAATGAAGCCGTGGAGGTAGAGATCGAAGCCGTCCTGCACGGCGGCGCTGTCGACCTTGGCGACGAGCCGGCTCGCCTGGGCCATCGCGCCGCCGTCGAAGCCGGCGCGGGCGCCGGCGTCGGCCAGCTCGACCGGCGTCTTGCGCGACTGCTTGCCGCGTCCGCCGCAGACGTGGAGGCCGAGCTCGCCGGCAATCGGATTCAACCCGCGCTTCAGGGCGCCGATCACACTGGTGGTGATACCGGACGAATGCCAGTCCATGCCCATCACCGCGCCGAACGACTGGAACCAGAAGGGGTGGGCAAGCCGGCGGAGCAGTTCGTCGCGGCCATAATGGTGGACGATGGCCTGGCTCATCACCGTGCCGAGGCGGGTCATCCGCTCGCCGAGCCATGCGGGCACGCGGCCGCCGTGGAGCGGGAGGTCGGCGCTTCCGGATCGTTTCGCCACTTGCCTATTTCTCACGCGAACAGAGGAGGAACGTTAGCAGCGACGTATCGCGTTCGCCAGACCCAAGCTATTGGACGCGCGCCGAATCCCTGAGCCGGCGGCGCTTGAGCGGCGGCTCCGCATCCATCTCGCCAAGCTCCATGATCTCCTTGCGCAGTTCGGCGCGCTTTTCGTGGATGGAGGCGATCACCGGGCCCATGGCGATGCCGAGATCGACCAGTACCGCCTCGGAGAGCTGGAGGGAGGATTCCAGCGTCTCCGGCACCGCGTCGGTAACGCCGGCACGGTAGAGTTCGGCAGCGTGGGTCGCATCGCGAGCGCGGGCGACAATGGTGAGGTCCGGACACCAGCTGCGCACCTTCTTGGTGAGGCGGACGGTGAGCACCGGATCGTCCATGGTGATGACCAGGGCGGCGGCGTGGCCGAGGTTGAGCCGGTCGACCATTTCGTGGCGGGCGACGTCGCCGAAGACGATCGGAACCCCTTCGCGGCGGCAGGTGGCGACGGTGTCGACGCTGGAATCCACCGCCACATAGTCGCGGCCGTGGGTGGTGAGCATTTCGGCGACGAGCCGGCCGACCCGTCCGAAGCCGATGATCACCACCTTCTGGGCGCCGCCGTCCACCTTGATCTCGCCGTGGCCCTGCACGTCCACCCGGCGGGCGGCGTCCCTGCCGAGGCGGGCGAGAAGCGGAGTAAGGGTGAGGCCGAGCGCGGTGACGATCGTCCAGAAGGCGGCCGTCTCGGCCGAGATCAGCCCGGCCGCAGCGGCGGTGCCGAGCACGATCAGGGTGGTTTCGGAAGGGGAGGCCATCAGCAGGCCGGTCTCCGCGGCGACGCTTCTACGGGCGCCGGACATGCCGAGCAGGCCGAAGGTGACCGCCGCCTTGACCAGCACCACCGCCAGCAGTGCCAGCAGGATGCGCTGCCAGTCGCCGGCGATCGCGCCGAGGTCCAGGCTCATGCCGACGGTGATCAGGAAGACGCCGAGCGCGAGGCCGCGGAACGGGGCGGTGATCACTTCCACTTCGCTGGAATAATCGGTCTCCGCGATCAGGATGCCGGCGATGATCGCGCCGACGATCGGAGACAGGCCGGCCGCGGTGGTGGCGAGGCTTGCGGCGATGACGACGAGCAGGCTCGCGGACAGGAACAGCTCGGGGCTCTTGGTGCGCGCCGCCTGCGCAAAGAGGCGGGGGAGGAGGAAGCGCCCAAGGACCAGCATGCCGACGATCACGGCGCCGCCGATTAGCAGGGTGCTGCCGACCGCTTCCCAGCCGCCTTCGTCGCCATGAGGTGCAAGCGCACCGAGCAGGAAGATGATCGGAACGATTGCCAAATCCTCGAACAACAGCATCCCGAAGGCGGCGCGCCCGACGGGGCTGGTGGTGCCTACCAGGGGAAGGACAAGGGCGGTGGAGGACAGGGCAAGCGCAAGGCCGAGCGCCGCCGCCCCCGCCGGTCCCTCGCCGAGCAGCCGCAGCGACAGGCCGATGATCAAGGCGGACCCCAGCAGTTCCGCCGCGCCAAGCCCGAACACGAGGCGGCGCATGTTCCAGAGGCGGCGGAATGAGAGGTGGAGGCCGATCGCAAACAGCAGGAGGATGATCCCGAACTCGGCGAACGGCTCGATCCCGTGAGGATTGGAGATGGTGACGTAGCCGAGCCAGGGCTGGCGGGCGACCAGGCTGCCGAGCCCGGAGGGGCCGACCAGCACGCCCACCAGAATGAAGCCGATCACCGGGCTGACTCGGAAGCGGGCGAACGCGGGAATGACGATCCCGGCCGCGCCAAGGATGACGAGCGCGTCGCTGAGCGCGGAATGGGTCTCGAAACCTGGTGCCATGCCTGCCTTATGCCGCATTCGGGCGAAATGTCAGCGGCCTGGCGGAGAAAAGCGACATGATCGCCGTCGTCAGCGTCCGCCGGCTTCGGCCCAGAAGCGCATCATCGCGCCGCTCCTTCACGCAAAACGGGAGAGGTGAGGGCACCTCTCCCGCTTCGTATCGCTGGCTGCGGCGGCTTCCCGCCGCGTTCATCGGCTTCGGCTACCGGGCCGAGCGGGTGCGCTCCCCCGACGCGTTCAGGCGGCGCTGACGCCCATCTTCTTTTCGAGGTTGGAGCGGATCGCTTCAAAGAACTGCTCGGTGGTCATCCAGCCCTGCTCGGGGCCGATGAGAAGCGCGAGGTCCTTGGTCATCTGGCCGCTTTCCACGGTTTCGATGCAGACCTGCTCCAGAGTTTCCGCAAACTGCGTCACTTCCGGCGTGTCGTCGAACTTGCCGCGGTACTTGAGGCCGCCGGTCCAGGCGAAGATCGAGGCGAGCGGGTTGGTGGAGGTCGCCTTGCCCTGCTGGTGCATGCGGTAGTGGCGGGTGACGGTGCCGTGCGCGGCTTCCGCTTCCACCGTCTTGCCGTCCGGCGTCATCAGGATGGACGTCATCAGGCCGAGGCTGCCGAAGCCCTGCGCCACCATGTCCGACTGCACGTCGCCATCGTAATTCTTGCAGGCCCAGACGAACTTGCCGCTCCATTTCAGCGCGGAGGCGACCAGATCGTCGATCAGGCGATGTTCGTAGACAATACCGGCTTCGTCGAACTGCGGCTTGAATTCGCTTTGGAAAATCTCCTCGAAAATGTCCTTGAAGCGGCCATCATAGGCCTTGAGGATGGTGTTCTTGGTGGAAAGGTAGACCGGCCATCCGCGGCTGAGGCCGAAGGTGAAGCAGGCGCGGGCGAATTCGCGGATCGACTCGTCGAGGTTGTACATGCCCATCGCCACGCCGGGCGCCTGATACTCGAAAACCTCGTGCTCGATGATTTGGCCGTCCTGGCCTTCCCATTTCATGGTCAGCTTGCCGGCGCCGGGGACCAGGAAATCCGTGGCTTTATACTGGTCGCCGAAGGCGTGGCGGCCGACGACGATGGGGTCGGTCCAGCCCGGGATCAGCCGGGGGACATTCTCGATCACGATCGGTTCGCGGAAAACCACCCCGCCCAGGATGTTGCGGATGGTGCCGTTGGGCGACTTCCACATCTTCTTGAGGCCGAATTCCTTCACCCGCGCCTCGTCGGGGGTGATGGTGGCGCATTTGACGCCGACGCCATGCTTCTTGATCGCTTCGGCGGCTTCCACCGTCACCTTGTCGTCGGTGGCATCGCGATTTTCCATGCCGAGATCGAAGTAGAGCAGGTCCACATCGAGATAGGGCAGGATCAGCCGTTCGCGGATCCACTGCCAGATGATGCGGGTCATTTCGTCGCCGTCGAGTTCGACGATCGGGTTCTTTACTTTGATCTTGGGCATGGACGCGCGCTTCCTCGTCTCTCGTGTCTGTGGCTGGCGCGGCGTGTAAGGGGTGGCGCGCCGGTTGTCACCATCGGCGCACCCGCCTAAAGGCTTGGGGTATGACATCACTCGAAAAGCCGGACCTGGTCACCACCAACGTCCGCTACCGCATGCCGAACGTCCACCCCGAGGGCCGGAAGTTCGTCGTGATCGCCGCGGCGATCGCTTTGGCATTGTTCTGGATCATCGACTGG
>DASWNA010000040.1:0-1534 GCA_036399475.1 Allosphingosinicella sp. | reverse complement strand
GCGGTCGAGGCTTCGGAGAACTGGCGGGCATAAGCCGGGAAGGAGGCGCCGCCGCGCAGCTGCTGGACGATGCGGTCGGCGTTGGCGCGCGCCTCGGCGGCGGTTTCGGGAGTCGCCGAGATGAAGATTTCGGCGACGTTGAACTCCTGCGCCCCGCGTGAGGCGTTGAGGCGGCTGATCACCGATTCGACCTCTTCTTCGGAGACGTTGACGAACGCCTCGATCAGGCGGCGCTGCAGGCGGCTCCAGGCGATTTCGCCATGGATCTGGCGCTTCACCGTCGCCTCGGACGAGCCGTTGGCGCGCAGGAAGGCGGCGAATTGCTGCGGCGTCTGCTGGAAGTTCTTGGCGTAGGTTTCGAAGTAGGTGTTGATCTCGCGCGGCTCGACCTTGATCTCCTCGGCCTCGGCGGCCTGGATCTGCAGGCTTTCGTCGACGAGGTTGCGCAGCACCTGGGCGCGAAGCCGCTGCAGCTCCTCGGGCTCGACCTGCTGGCCGGGATTGGCGAGCAGCACCATGCCCATGCGGTGATCGACGTCCGTCGCGGTGATGACGGTGCCATTGACGATCGCGGTGGCGGTGCGGACGTTGGGGTCCCGGTTGCCGAAGAATTGCGGGTTGGTGGGGATGCTGAGACCGCCCTGGCCCTGCGCTCCGGCCGGTGCCTCGGTCGACTGCGCAAAAGCCGCGGCCGCCGCCAAGGAGCCGGCCAGCATGAGCGCCGCCCTGTTGAAAGTGCCGAGCTTCATCATTCCTCCAATAAAAGCAGGCCCATAGCCGTGCCCCAACCTTGCTGAACCGGAGCTTACCGCCCGAGGTTCTTCAGCGCTACCCTGAACAGGAAGGTGTTCCCCCGCCGGAAGTCGCCGGTCGTGTCATAGTCGCGCCGCCACGTCACCCCCAATTCGATGCAGTCGTCGTCGTAGAGGATGCCCAGGCGATGACGCACCGGCTCATAGCCGTCGGCGAGGCTGAAGGGGTCCTCCTGGCGGTCGGTAAGGTCGATCACCGTCGATCCGAAGATCGACCAGAAGCGGGCCACCTTGACGCGCCCGCCGAGCCGGATTTCCTCGCGGTCGCGCAGATCCTCGAAAGCGGGATCGATGTCGCGGTTGAGGCGCAGATAGCCGATCGTCGCATAGGTCTGATGGCCGCCGATGACAGCGTCCACCTCGTTGCGGCGAATTTCGGCATCGTCCTTGTCGAGGCGGAAGCGGTGGGTGACGCTGAGCCGGTGGCCGATCTTGACCGTGGTGCGGCCGACCACGTCCGAGAAGCGCTCGGACAGGCCCGTGCCCTGCGGCAGGATGCTCGGCTTGCGGCTGAGGCGGTAACTCTGGCCGATGGTGGTGCGGATCGCGACTCCGGGCAGGTCCACCGCCCAGTCGAGGCCGTAAGTGGCCCGCGCGCCGTCTTCCCAGCGGTCGTAGCCGGGGAAGCGATTGAGGGCGAAGAGGTTCGAATCCTCAAGATCGACCGCGCGGGCATCCTCGTTGGGAATGTCGAGATTCTCGGTCGGCGGCGAGGCGACGAG
>DASWNA010000039.1:0-2231 GCA_036399475.1 Allosphingosinicella sp. | reverse complement strand
GGCACCGGCAAGGACGTGCGCGTCGCCGTCTTCGCCCGCGGCAACAAGGCCGAGGAAGCGCTCGCCGCCGGGGCCGATATCGTCGGCGCCGAAGACCTGATGGAAACCATCCAGGGCGGCACCATCGATTTCGACCGCGTCATCGCGACGCCCGACATGATGGGCATCGTCGGACGTCTGGGTAAGGTTCTGGGCCCCAAGGGCCTGATGCCGAACCCGAAGCTCGGCACCGTCACCCCGAACGTCACCGAAGCCGTCAAGGCGGCCAAGGGCGGCCAGGTGGAGTTCCGCGTCGAAAAGGCCGGGATCATCCATTCGGGCATCGGCAAGGCGAGCTTCACCGCCGAGGACCTGCGCCGCAACTTCGACGCGTTCGTCGATGCGATCGTGCGGGCGAAGCCGGCCGGCGCCAAGGGCAAGTATGTCCGCAAGGTCGCGGTCAGCTCGTCCATGGGCCCGGGGCTCAAGGTCGACGTCGCGGAGGTTGCCTCGGCGTAACGCCGCGGGTCTTCGGACGTTTGAACAGATGGAGGGCCGGAAGCGCAGGTTCCCGGCCCTTTTTCCGTCGCGATTGTGGCGAACCCGATCGGACGAAGCCATTGATTTGCCATCTTCTTTTGCGAGTTAGCATGAAAGCGGGTCCGAATCGGGGGCCCGGATGGGAGTAAGAATGCGCAAGATCATGCTCGGCTCTGCCGCCGCTCTGGCTGCGGTTTCCTCCTTCGCGGTGCCCGCCGATGCCGCGAACGTTCCGGCCGCCGGCCTGTGGCGGAACCCCAAGAATACGGTGCACGTGAAGCTGCAGCCGTGCGGGGCGACGATGTGCGGCACGGTGGTCTGGGCGGCGCCCAAGGCGCAGGCCAAGGCCAAGGCTGCGGGCCAGCGCCTGGTCGGCGCGCAGCTGTTCCGCGAGTTCAAGGCGGCGGGCCCCAACATGTGGAAGGGCCGCGTCTTCGTGCCCAACATGAACCGCACCTTCGCCGGCACCATGACCGCGACCGCGCCGAACCGGATCACCGGCAAGGGCTGCCTGATCGGCGGCTTCTTCTGCAAGGAACAGACCTGGGTGCGGATCGGCTGAAGCTAAATCCTCCCCCAGCTTGCCGGGGGAGGGGGACCGCTCGCGTAGCGAGTGGTGGAGGGGCGGGAGCGTAGCGACCGGCGGCCTCCTCGCTTCGCTCGGCCCCTCCACCACCCTTCGGGTGGTCCCCCTCCCCTGCAAAGGCAGGGGAGGATTTTCGGGCGCGATTTCCGGTGGTTGTCACCTAGCCTGATCTATGGTCTCCTGCCTCTTCCTTTGGGGGGAGACCGACGTGACGAGACTGCGCTTTGCCTTGCCTGCCCTGGCGCTTGCGATGAGCGCGCAGGCGGCTGCACAGAAGCCCGCCGACGCGGCGCCCGTGCCGGGCAGCGAGGACCGCTCGATCGTCGTGACCGGCCAGCGGCCGCCCGACGGCAAGACGATCCCGATGAGCGATTGGCGGGTGGCGGAAAGCGACCATGTGCTGGTCTATGCCAAGGGCGACAACGACCGGCTGGAAGCTTTCGCCGCCAATCTCGAGCGGCTGCACTTCCTGCTTTCGGTGCTGCTCAATCGCGTCGATGTCGAGGACGATGCGCTGAAGATCAAGGTCACCTTGATCGGCGACACGGCCGATTTCGACCAGCTCGACCTTCGCAATCTGCGCTGGCAGCGCGGGCCCTATCCCGACGCGTTCGAGGCGCAATATCATTACGATCCGCGCGACGACGGCGCGGTGCTCGCCACCACCAATGTCGATCAGAAGATCGTCTTTCAGCAGGGCACCGACCTTGCGGCGCTGGGCGGGCTGGTGGCGGATCCGACGACGGGCGCGGTGGGGCAGCAATATGCCACCGCCAACGGCGCGGTCGAGAGCCAGAAGGTCAACGAAGTCACCAGCACGATGAGCGCGATGGGGCGGATCTATGCGGGCTTCGCCCAGCATTATCTGATGACCTATTTCCCCGCCGCTTATCCCCGCTGGTACCTGGACGGCTTCGGCGAAATGTTCGCGACGATGGTGGTGCGGACCGACGGGGCCATCGAATATGGCCACCCGCCGCAAAACTTCCGCCAGAACGTCGTCTATTACGGGCGCTATCCGGTGAGCGACGTGCTGAACGGGCGCTACCTCAACGACAAGCGCTCCATCCCGGCGTGGAACCCGTATCAGGCCTGGGCGATGGTCCACCTGATGTTCTTTTCGGAG
>DASWNA010000038.1:0-2858 GCA_036399475.1 Allosphingosinicella sp. | reverse complement strand
TGGACGGTATCGCCGGCGTTCGCGTGAGCCGCGTCAAGACACGCGTTGCCGGACCTAACCCGACGGGCATCCCCGAAATAGACGAGGGCAGCGACCGGACAGTTATTCTCCCGAACGCCAGTTTACGCCTACGGCTGAACGACACCCTTCAGCTTCGCGCTGCCGTGTCCAAGACACGCACCCTGCCCAGCTTCGGAGATCTCAATCCGGCGTTGTCGCTTGGGCCGCCAACCACCAATCCCGGAGGCATCGGCACGCCGAGCAATCCGCGCGGCGGTTCGGGCGGCAATCCGTTCCTGAGACCGTTCACCTCGTGGAACTACGACGTTGCGGCCGAATTCTATCTCCGGCGCACGGCGTTCGCCTCGATCACCGGCTTTCACCGCGAGATCGACGGCTTCATTCAGCAGCGCACCTTTGACGTCAACGATCCGACACTCGGCACCCTCCGGATTACCGGCCCGGTGAACACCGGCAAGGGGCGCATCACCGGCGTTGAACTCCAGGGACAGGCCTTCGCCGACTTCGAATGGCTGCCGGATTGGGCGCGCGGCTTTGGCGCCCAGGCTAACCTCACCTACATTGATGCCAAAGTGCAGCAGCCGAGCGGGCCGGGCGCGGCTCCGCTGACCTTTCAGCCGATCACCGATCAGCTGAACGGCGTTTCGAAGTGGAACTACAATCTGGTCGGCATCTACGAGCGCTACGGCTTAGCCGCGCGCCTCACCTACAACGGCCGTTCGACATTCCGCGCGACCCAGCAGTTCCGCGGCGACGATATCTACCGGGAATTCGCGCACCCGGCGGACCGGCTCGACCTGTCGCTCAACTACGACATCGCCGAACAGCTCACGATCTTCGGCGACTGGACGAACATCACCCGCAAGACGTTCCGGCAGGACTTCACCTCCGCCCGCAACGGTGCACCGGAGGCTGAGTTCATCCGCTACCGCCGCTACGATGAAAGCACGCTGTCGCTGGGCGTTCGCTTCCGCTTCGGCGGGTAAGCCGGGAAAGGGCGGCTACTTCTTCGCGGGCCGGAGGCTGGGCGCGATCTGCGGCTTTCCGTCCTTCCAGAACAGGGGCGCGACGTACATGTAGCGTTGCGCTTCAAGCGGGCGGCAGCCCGGCCCCGCGGCCCAGGCGTGAAAGGCGATGAAGCTGCGTCCCGCCGCCTGGAACACCGTCTGGTGCCCCGGGCCGCTGAGGCAGCCCGCCTCGCGGCTGTTGAAGCTGTAGAGCAGGGGATTGCCCGGCGCGTCCGCGCAGGGGCCGAGCGGGCCTGTGCAGGTCGCGTAGCCGATCGCATAAGCCGAGAGGCGCTGGTTCGGCTGCCAGCCATAATCGTTGGCCGAATAGAACATGGCGTAGCCTTTTCCCTCGCGCACCATGCTCGGTGCCTCGATGACGTGCGCTTCCCATTTCTGGTCGTTCTTGAGCAGCGGCACCGCCTCCCCTTCGAGCTTGGTCCCGTCGGCGGAGAGCTTCTGGCCCCAGAGCTGCGTCGGCTTGCGCGCGCTCGGGTGGTTGCCGTCATTCTTGAAGTAGAGATAGAGCTGCCCGTCCGCATCGCGGAAAGGATTGGCGTCGATCGTGCCGCCAAGATCGTGCTGGCAGACGAGCGGCGCGGCATTCTTGTCGATGAACGGCCCGCGCGGATCGGCGCTGGTCGCGGCGCCGATGCATTGCTGGTCGCTCTTGCCGTGCCGCGCGGTGTAATAAAGGACGAAGCCGCCGCCCGCCGCGATCACTTCGGGCGCCCAGGTGAAGCCCTTCTTTGCCCAGCCCCCAAGCTCCGGCATGGCATCGCGCAGCCCCTTGCCGCCTGGCCCGCGCACCGGCTGCCAATCGGCGAGGTTTGCCGATTCGGCCATCGGCACATTGGCTTGCCCCCGCGGCGCGTTGGTGGCGTAGGCGAGAAAACGCCCCTGGTGCACGATCACGAACGGATCGGGGAAGTCGGTTGCGAACACCGGCACGAAGGCCGGCTGGTCCTTGGCCAGCGCGGCCAGAGCGGCGCAGGCGGGCAGCGCCGCCGCGCAGGCGAGGGCGGTGACGAAGAGCCTGCGGAGGGTCATCCTTGCTGTCGCTTCCTGTTGTGTGCCTGCGCTAATCATCATACTTATTGCCGCCATGAGAAGAGCCGGAGCACCGGCGAGGGGATGAGGATAGCCATGCGCAAACTGGGAGTCGCCATGAGTCTGCTTGCCGCCGCGGGAGCCTCGACGGCTGCCCCCACCCCCGCCAATGCCGGGGATGTCACCCGCACCCCCTTCGGCCAGACCGCCAGCGGAGAGGCGGTGGAGGCGATCACGTTGCGCAACGAGCGCGGCATGGTCGCGCGGATCATCACCTACGGCGCGGCCGTGCAATCGGTGCTGGTGCCCGACCGCCACGAGGAACTGGCCGACGTGACGCTCGGCTACCCGACCATGGAAGGCTACCTCGCCAAGTCCGAATATTTCGGCGCCACCGTCGGCCGCGTCGCCAACCGCATCGCGGAGGGGCGCTTCACGCTCGACGGCAAGGTCTACCAGACGCCGGTCAACAACGGCCCCAACGCGCTCCACGGCGGCACCCAGGGCTTCGACAAGGTCGTCTGGAAGGTCGTCGAGGTGAAGGAGGGCGCAACCCCCAGCGTCACCCTCCGCTACGTCAGCCCGCACATGGACCAGGGCTATCCGGGCGTGGTGACGGTCAGCGCGACCTATTCGCTCGACGAGCAGAACACCCTGGGCGTCGACTATCGCGCCACCACCGACCGGCCGACCGTGGTGAACCTTTCCAACCACGCTTACTGGAACCTGTCGGGCGAGGGATCGCCGGAAGGCGCCATGGGCCACCTCCTCACCATCCCG
>DASWNA010000037.1:0-25638 GCA_036399475.1 Allosphingosinicella sp. | reverse complement strand
TTGGTGCGGGCGTCGATCTGGTAGATGTTGCGCCCGTCCGAGCGGTAATAAACGCCGCCGCCGTCGCGGAAGCGGCTGCGCAGGTTGCTCGGCACGCCGTAAAGGTTGCCGCTCGCCCGCTGGCCGACGCGCAGGGTGGTGGTGGCGCAATCGTCATTGTTGTTGTTGCCGCCGCCGCCGAACAAATTGTCGATGATGCCGCCAAGACCGCCGCGATCGCTGTCTTCGCAATAAGGTTCGTACGTGCCGCCCTGGCCGTTGCCGTTGCCGTAGCCGCCATTGCCGTAGCCCTGGTTGGAGCCATATTGGCCGCCGCCACGCCCGTCCGCCTGGGAAAGCTGGTCGCGGAACGTCCGCACCCGGCCTTGCAGGTCGGCGCGCTCCTGCTGGGTCAGGCCGTTGCGGCTATATTGGCGTTCCAGCCGCGTGATGTCGCGCAGCTGCATGCGCAGGGTGCGGGCTTCGCGCTGGTCGATGTCTCCGGACTGCACGCCGGCCTGGATGCGAGCTTCGAGCCGCGCGATGCGGTTATTGACGCCAACCGCGCCGCCTGCATTGACGTTCGAATAGCCGTTCTGATTCTGATACTGCGCCGTTGCCGGTGCCGCGACCGCAAGCGCGCCAAGCGCCGTTGCCGCGATATAAAGCTTCTTCATAGCCGATACTCCACAAGGCCCCACTCTTCGAGAATCTACAACGAAGCCGAAACGAAATCGTTGCGGTCACTCATCGCGCCGCACCTGCAACCTGTCCCGTAACCACCGCGCGCGCATCCACCCCAACCGATTGCCCGCGCCCTGCCCCTTCGCTAAAGCCCGCCCCATGCAGACCGATCCCTTCACGCCCGAGATCAGCTTTGTCTCCACGCCGCGCGTCGCCTGCGACGGCGCAAGCGAGACCCACCCGGCGCTCGGCCATCCGCGCGTCTACATGCAGATCGATGAAAAGGGCTTCGTCGACTGCGGCTATTGCGACAAGCGCTTCGTGCTGAAGGGCGGCCCGGCCGACCAAGGCGGCTCGCAAGCCTGAGCGCCTACCAGCGGCCGGCGGGCTCCGCTCCGCTGCGATGTTCGGCAATCCGCCGCCGCGTCGCGCCGGAAACACTGTCGGGCAGAGCGTCGAGCGCAAAGAAACCCGCTTCGGCAATCTCGAACGCGTCGATCCTGGGCTCGCCGTCGACGCGTGCCGTGAACAGGTGAATCGTGTCGCGCTTGCCTTCGCCGTCGTTGGCGAAGCAGCCCACGAAACGGAGATCGCGCACCTCCAGCCCCGTCTCCTCCCGCACTTCCCGCGCGGCGACATCTTCCGGCGTCTCGCGCCTCCCAATCCCGCCGCCGGGCAAAACGAACAGGTGGGTGGCGCCATAGCTGTTGCGGATCAGCAAAAGCTCGCTTTGCCCGTTGAACACCATCGCCTTCGCCCCTCGCGTGCGCACCTTGAGCACGCGGTAGACGAAGTTGCGGGCCATCCAGCCGATCTGCAAAAGGAAGCGCATTCCGTCTCATAACCCAGATCGGCGCCCGCGCGAACGGGCTGGCGGTTGGCGGCGGCGCGCTTATATCGGCCTCATGACATTCACCGCCGATCCCCGCCGCTTCCTGTACCGCGACGACGCGCTTTCGCCCGACGCGGCCCTTCGCCTCACCGCCGACGCGCTGCAGCGCTGCGACGACGGCGAGCTGTTCCTGCAATATACCGCGTCCGAAAGCTTCGGCTTCGACGACGGGCGCCTCAAGACCGCCGACTTCAACAGCCAGGCCGGCTTCGGCCTGCGCGGGGTCTCGGGCGAAACCACCGCCTTCGCCCACGCCAACGAGCTTTCGGAGGCCGCGATCCGCCGCGCCGCCGAGACCATGGCGGTGCTCGATACCGCCGCCGGAGCCCGTCCCGCCCCGCCGCGCCGCACCAACACGGCGCTCTACACCGCGTCCGATCCCCTGAGCCTCGTGCCCTTCGCGCAGAAAGTGGCGCTCTGCCAGCAGATCGACGCCGCGGCCCGCGCCCGCGATCCGCGCATCGTGCAATGCTCCGTCGGGCTGTCGGGTAGCTGGTCGGTGGTCGAGATCGTTCGTCCGGACGGCTTCGTCGCTCACGACGTGCGGCCGCTGGTTCGCCTCAACATCCAGCTCGTCGTTGAGCAGAACGGCCGCCGCGAAACCGGCGTCCACGGGGTCGGCGGCCGCTACCTCTACGACGACCTGTTCAAGCCCGAGACCTGGAACCGCGGCATCGACATCGCGCTCGCCCAGGCGCTGGTGAACCTCGAATCCGTCGCCGCGCCGGCCGGTGAGATGACGGTGGTCTGCGGCCCCGGCTGGCCCGGCGTCCTTCTCCACGAAGCGATCGGCCACGGCCTTGAGGGCGATTTCAACCGCAAGGGCACCTCCGCCTTTGCCGGCCGCATCGGCGAGCGCGTCGCCGCGCCGGGCGTAACAGTGGTGGACGATGGCTCGCTCGGCGCCCGCCGCGGCTCCCTGTCGATCGACGACGAGGGCACGCCCACCCAGTGCAACACCCTGATCGAGGACGGCATCCTCAAGGGCTATATCCACGACCGCCTCAACGCCCGGCTGATGGGCGTCGAGCCGACCGGCAACGGCCGCCGCCAAAGCTTCGCCCATGCGCCGATGCCGCGCATGACCAACACCTTCATGCTCGGCGGCAAGGACGATCCGGACGAGATTCTGTCGCGCGTCAAGAACGGCATCTACGCCAAGAGCTTCGGCGGCGGGCAGGTCGACATCACCAGCGGCAAGTTCGTCTTCTCCTGCACCGAGGCCTACATGATCGAGAACGGCCGTCTCGGCGCGCCTCTAAAGGGCGCGACCTTGATCGGTGACGGCCCCACCGTGCTCACCAAGGTGGCGGCGATCGGCAACGACATGGCGCTCGACGAAGGCGTCGGCATCTGCGGCAAGGGCGGCCAGTCGGTCCCGGCCGGTGTCGGCCAGCCGACCCTGCTGATCGAAGGCCTCACCGTCGGCGGCACCGCGGCGTGACCGAGTGGCGGGACGAGGTAATCGGCTTCTGGTTCGGCCTCGATCCGAAATCCTGGTGGAACGGCGGAGCTGAACTCGACGCGCAAGTTCGCAAGCGCTTCGAGAGGCTGTGGGATGCCGAGCGCAGCCGCCCGGTTGCCGACTTCCTGAAAGGCCCCCGCGAGGCGCTCGCCGCCGTGGTGCTGTTCGATCAGTTCCCGCGCAACATGTTCCGCACCCACGCCGACCAGTTCGCGACCGACCACATTGCCCTCGCCGTCGCCAAGGCGGCGGTGGAAGCCGGCTGGGACGACCAGCTCACGGGGGCGGAGCGCGGCATCCTCTACATGCCCTTCCAGCACAGCGAAGACCTGGACGACCAGCAGCGCTCCGTCGCTCTCTTCACCGCCCTGGGCGATCCCTACCAACTCGATTTCGCCAAAAAGCACCACGACGTGGTCGAACGCTTCGGCCGCTTCCCGCACCGCAATGCCATTCTGGGGCGAAGGCCGCGGCCCGCGGAAGTGGAAGCCGGAGACGTCTTCCCCTGGTAGGGGTTTGAGTTCCCGCCGAACGAGGCAGGTGGTTCGCTCAAGCACCGTGTGGCGCGGGCGGTGACAACCGTCACCTTAGATGCCGGCCCCAACCTCGTTCGTCCCGAGCGAAGTCGAGGGGCGCATCAAGGCCGCCCGGCCCGGCCATTCCCCTTGACACCCCAGTGTATGAATGCTGCAATACACCCCGAACAAGGGGCAAGGGGCGGCAGTGAGCGACAACGGGGCGCCGGTGATTGAACTGGCCAATCTCAGCAAGACCTATGGCCGCCGCGGCAAAGGCGTGCCGGCGGTGCGTGACGTCAGCCTGTCGGTGGGGGCGGGCGAGGTCTACGGCTTCCTCGGCCCCAATGGCGCCGGCAAGAGCACCACCATCCGAATGCTGCTCGGCCTGATCGCGCCAAGCGCCGGTGAGGCGCGGCTGTTCGGCGAGGATCTGCGCCGCAACCCGTCGGTGCTGAAGCGTGTCGGCTCGCTGGTCGATGGCGGGGCGTTCTATCCCTACCTCTCCGGCCGCCGTAACCTGGAGGTGCTCGCCCGCACCCATGGCAGCGGCGGCGAGCGGATCGACGCGCTGCTCGAGCAGGTCGGTTTGGCCGGAGACGCCAAGCGTAAGGTCAAAGGTTATTCCACCGGCATGCGCCAGCGCCTGGGCGTCGCCGCCGCCTTGCTCGGCGATCCTGATGTCGTGATCCTCGACGAGCCGGTGAACGGCCTCGACGCCGCCGGCATCCAGGAAATGCGGGCGCTGATCCGCGGCCTTGCCGAGGACGAGGGCAAGACCGTGTTCCTGTCCAGCCACCTTCTCCACGAAGTGCAGCAGGTCTGCGACCGGGTGGCGATCATCAGCAAGGGGCAGGTGGTGCGCGAATCCACCATCGCCGATCTCCTGCGCCAGGACGACGGCCTGCGCATCGAAGCCGCGCCCCTCGACGTCGCGGAGGCCGCGCTCGAAGGCCGCTGGAAGGTGGAGCGTTCGGGCGAGGCGTTGATCGTCCGCGCCACCCGCGCCGAAGCGCCCGACGTGGTCCGCCGCCTTGTGGGCGCCGGGGCCGAGCTCTTCCAGCTCGTTCCCGAACAGCGCAACCTGGAAGACGTGTTCCTGTCCCTCACCCAGCCGGAGGCGGTTGATGCTTGATGCCCTTTCCGCCGAAATGCTGAAGCTCACCCGGCACAAGGCGACCTGGTTCCTGGTCTGGCTCTATCCGATCGGCCTGACGATCATCTTCATCCTGATGATCAGCGGCAATTTCGTCACCGACAATGCCCCTGCCCAGCCGGAGCTCCTGCCGTGGCTGAAGGAAACCGCCTTGGTCTGGGCGGCGCCGGGAAGCACCTTCGGCCGCTACCTACTCGCCGCCTTCGTTGCCGTCGTCTTTGCCGGTGAATACGGCTGGAACACCTGGAAGCTGATCGTCCCGCACCGGCGCCGTTCGTCGCTGATCGCCGCCAAATATGCGGTGATCCTGCTCCTCTTCCTGGCGGCGTTCACGCTGAGCGCGATCATCACCGTGATCGGCCAGGTCGTCGAAGATACGGTGAGTGGCGACACCTTACCCGCCGGCATCACCGCGGGCGCGTTGCTCAAGGTGCATGGCCAGGCCGCTCTGGCCTCGCTCGCGCCGGCGCTGCTCACCCTGACCTACGCCAGCCTCGCCGCCGTGCTCACCCGATCGACGCTCGCCGCCCTGGTCATTGCCATCGTCGCTGTGACGGTCGAGCAGCTTTTCTTCAACTTCGCGCCGTTTGTCAGCATGAAGGCGCCGGGCCTGGTGTGGGCGCTGTTCCACGTGCTCCCAGGCTACCACCTCGCCAATCTGGCGAGCTGGATCGGCACCGGCACCGGCATCGCAATGCCCTTGCCGCCGAGCGGAACCGTGGCGCTCTCCTGGGGCGTCTCGGCCGCGGCTGCGGCGGCGTGGATTGTGGGCCTGGCAGCGCTTACCTTCACCGCCTTCCGCCGGCAGGACCTCAACTAAGGCGCCCGTCAGCCTTGCGCCAGGAAGCCGCGGATCGGGGACAGATCATACCCCGCCGCCGCAGCCTGCGCGACCAGTTCCTCCGCATCCCCGCCAAGCCGCGAGCAGGCCAGCGCCCACAGGTAAGTGGAGCGCGTTCCCGACTTGCAGAAGGCGAGCACCGGCCCGTCCGCCGCGGCAAGCGCGTCCGCCATTTGCGTCACCTGCGGCAGCGAAAAACCGCCCGCCACCGGAATGTGCCGGTACTGGACGCCTGCCGCTTCGGCCGCCGCAGCCATCGCATCGGAGGTCGGCTGCCCCGGCTCCTCGCCGTCCGGACGATTGTTGACGATCATCGCCATGCGGAGGCCGGCAATCTCCTCCGGCGCAACCTGGCCGGCGACAAACATAGTGTCTGAGAGTTTCTTCATGCCCGGAGCCCTACAGCCTCCACCACGTTTGCGGTAGAAGCCTTGCCGTGGAGAAGATCATGCGCTCACTGTTTCCCCTCGCCGCTCTTGCCCTTGCCGGCTGCGGCGCCGTGTACGAAAACCGCATCGAAAGCGCGCTGGTCGATGCCGGCGTGCGCGGCCCAGTCGCCGCCTGTGTCGCCGAGCGGATGGTCGACCAGCTCTCCAAGGCCCAGATCCACTCCATCGCCCGCCTCAAAAGCAAGGTCGACAAGGACCGGCCGAAGATGAGCATCCTCGAACTCCTCCGCCGCCATGGCGGGGAGCTCGACACCCATACCGTTTCGGTGCTCACCCGTGCCGGTGTGGTCTGCTCGGTCACCTCCTAGCCTTGGATTCCCCCACCGCCTGTGCTTAAGGGCGGCCAACGTTCGTCTCCCTTTCAAGGAAGCCGCTTCCCGCATGAACATCCACGAATATCAGGCCAAGGAACTCCTGGCCAAGCACGGCATCCCCGTTCCCGCCGGCCACGCCGCGCTTTCCGCCGACGAAGCGGTCGCCGCCGCCGAGCAACTTCCGGGCCCGCTGTACATCGTCAAGGCGCAGATTCACGCCGGCGGCCGCGGCAAGGGCAAGTTCAAGGAATTGGGCGCCGACGCCAAAGGCGGCGTCCGCCTCGCCCGCACGATCGAGGATGTGCGCACCAACGCGCAGGAGATGCTCGGCAACACGCTGGTCACCATTCAGACCGGCGATGAAGGCAAGCAGGTCAACCGCCTCTACATCACCGACGGCGTCGACATCGCCAAGGAATATTACCTCGCCATCCTCGTCGACCGCGACAGCGGCCGCGTGGCGATGGTCGCCTCCACCGAAGGCGGCATGGACATCGAGGCGGTCGCCCACGACTCGCCCGAGAAGATCACCACCATCACGATCGATCCGGCCAGCGGCTTCCAGGCCGAGGACGCGAAGGCGCTCACGGACGCGCTGGAGCTCGACGGCGATCTCGCGGCGCAGACCGCGGACCTCGCCGGCAAGCTCTACGCCGCCTTTCTCGCCACGGACTCGGCGATGCTCGAGATCAACCCGCTGGTCGTCACCGACGACAACCGGGTGCTCGTCCTCGACGCCAAGATGAGCTTCGACGAGAACGCCCTGTTCCGCCACCCCGACATCGCCGCCCTGCGCGACGAGACCGAGGAAGACCCGGCCGAAGTCGAAGCGTCCAAGTACGACCTCGCTTACATCAAGCTCGACGGCGACATCGGCTGCATGGTCAACGGCGCCGGCCTCGCCATGGCGACCATGGACATCATCAAGCTGAACGGCGCCTTCCCCGCCAACTTCCTCGACGTCGGCGGCGGCGCCACCAAGGAGAAGGTGACGGCGGCGTTCAAGATCATCCTGTCCGATCCTGCGGTGAAGGGCATCCTGGTCAACATCTTCGGCGGCATCATGCGCTGCGACATCATCGCCGACGGCATCGTCGCCGCGGCCAAGGAGGTCGACCTCAAGGTGCCGCTGGTGGTTCGCCTGGAAGGCACCAATGTCGAGGAAGGCAAGGCGATCCTCGCCCAGTCCGGCCTCGCCATCGTGCCGGCGAACGACCTGGGCGATGCGGCCCAGAAGATCGTCGCGGCGGTGAAGGCGGCATGAGCGTTACTTCCCTCTCCCTTAACGGGAGAGGGTTGCGAAGCCTTAGTGAGCCTCTTTCGGCGAACTTAGGCGTAGCTGGGTGAGGGTGACACCCTCGGAGAACTCGCTCCACCGGTGTCACCCTCACCAACTTCGCCTAAGCGGCAAAGCCGCTAAGGCTCTGTACCCTCTCCCGTCAAAGGGAGAGGGGCAGGTTTGAGAGGAGCAAGCATGAAGCTGCTGGTACCGGTCAAGCGTGTGATCGATTACAACGTCAAGCCGCGGGTCAAGGCCGACGGCACCGGCATCGATCTCGCCAACGTCAAGATGAGCATGAACCCCTTCGACGAAATCGCCGTCGAGGAAGCCATCCGCCTCCGCGAGAAGGGCGTGGCGACGGAGATCGTCGTCGTCTCGATCGGCCCCGCCAAGGCGCAGGAGACGTTGCGCACCGCGCTCGCGATGGGCGCCGACCGCGCCATTCTGGTCACCACCGAAGACACGGTTGAGCCGCTCGCGGTCGCCAAGATCCTCGCCAAGATCGTCGCCGAGGAAACCCCCGGCCTCGTCATCCTCGGCAAGCAGGCGATCGACGACGACGCCAACCAGACCGGCCAGATGCTCGCCGCCTTGCTCGGCTGGGCCCAGGGCACCTTCGCCTCCAAGGTTGAAGTCGACGGCGAAAGCGTCAACGTCACCCGCGAAGTGGACGGCGGGCTCGAGACCCTTCGCCTCAAGCTCCCGGCGATCGTCACCACCGACCTTCGCCTCAACGAGCCGCGCTACGCCTCGCTGCCCAACATCATGAAGGCGAAATCCAAGCCGCTCGCCCAGAAGACGCCTGCGGATTACGGCGTCGATATGACCCCGCGCCACACAATCGTGTCGGTGCGCGAACCGTCCAAGCGCGAAGCCGGCGTCAAGGTGAACTCGGTCGATGAACTCATCGACCGCCTCCGCACGACGGGAGTGATCGGATGAAGACCCTCGTACTCGTTGAACACGAAAACGGCGTTCTGAAGGACGCAACCCTCGCTGCCGTCGCTGCAGCCTCGAAGCTCGGCGAAGTCCACCTCCTCGTCGCCGGCGAGAATGTCGGCGCCGTCGCCGAAGCCGCGGCGAAGATCGTGGGCGTCGGCAAGGTCCACGTCGCCGACAACGCCGCCTTCGCCAACCAGCTCGCCGAAAACGTCGCGCCGCTGGCCGTCGAGCTGATGGGGCATCACGATGCGTTCGTGGTTCCTGCCACCACCACCGGCAAGAACGTCGCCCCGCGCGTCGCGGCGTTGCTCGACGTGATGCAGATCTCCGACGTCATCGGCATCGAGGGCGAAGACACGTTCGTTCGCCCGATCTACGCCGGCAACGCAGTCGCCACCGTCCGCACCTCTGATGCCAAGAAGGTCCTCACCGTCCGCGGCACCGCCTTCGAAAAGGTTGCGGCCGAGGGCGGCTCCGGCACGATCGAGGCAGTCGGCGGATCGGGCGACGCGGGTCTCTCCAGCTTCGTCGGCGCCGAGATCGCGGCGTCGGAGCGCCCGGAGCTGACCAGCGCCAAGATCATCGTCTCTGGCGGCCGCGCCCTCGGATCGGGCGACGCCTTCCACCAATATATTGATCCCCTCGCCGACAAGCTCGGCGCCGCCGTCGGCGCCTCGCGCGCCGCGGTCGACGCCGGCTACGCCCCTAACGATTACCAGGTCGGCCAGACCGGCAAGATCGTCGCTCCGGAGCTCTACATCGCGATCGGCATCTCGGGCGCCATCCAGCACCTCGCCGGCATGAAAGATTCCAAGATCATCGTGGCGATCAACAAGGACGAGGAAGCCCCGATCTTCCAGGTCGCCGACATCGGCCTGGTCGGCGATCTGTTCAAGCTGATCCCGGAGCTGACCGAGAAGCTGTAACACATCGCCCCGAAGTGTGACTTCGGGGCGAGTTTACAGGCTCTCACTTCGGCACAAGGACAATCGTCACCCCGGACTTGATCCGGGGTCCACCTTCTTGATCGGCTGGAAGAAGGAAGAAGGTGGATGCCGGATCAAGTCCGGCATGACGGCTGTGATCAGGGCGGAGCTTCCTTTCTACTCCGCCGGCACCACCACCTGCCCACGCTGCGGCTCACCCCGGGCGACAGGCGCCCCATCGGCCACGTACCCGTTGAAGAACGCCGGCAGCCCTAGCCCCTCCCCGAACTTTGCGCCCGTCTGCAGGTGATAATGAACATGCGGCTGGCTGGAATTGCCGCTGTTGCCGCACAGGCCGAGCACCTGCCCCGCCTGCACCCGCTCCCCAACCCGCGCCCGCAGCGTCCCTTGCCGGAAATGGGCCAGCAGCGAGCGCTCGCCGCGGCCATGGTCGATTACCAGGTGGTTGCCGGGCGCGGGGATGCCGGGCAGCTTCTGCGCAGGGCGAGGATTGTCCGGCAGGTCCGCGACCGCGGACACCACCCGCCCCGCTGCCGGCGCGAGCACCGGCTGGTTCCAGCAATAGTGATCCTCGTTGCGAGCGCCCCCCGCTTTGGCGAAGGCACCGTCGCGCATCAGCAGGAAATCGGTGGCGAAACGCTGGTCTGCCGCGATCACATGGTAGTTCCGAATCGCTCCGCGCCCGCCCCAGCTCACATACCACCCACCGCCTCCGGTAGGCCGTTCGAAGGGCAGGCGCAGCGTGGCCCGGGTGCGATATGTCTCATGCGGGCTCGCCGCCGGCACGGGGCTTGGTCCAACCCAAGCGCCGCCGATCCGCCCGTCCGGCGCGAACGTCCAGTTCACCGTCACCTTCGGGACCCGCTCGAACCGGCTCTCGCGATAATAGGATGTGAGATACTCCTCCCGGAACGCCTCCTCCTGCAGCAGCGCGACCTCTGCCCCAGCCGTCTCCCGCACCTCGGCGGCAAAACGCTGAAGCCCCGCCGGCCCGCCGATTGCCTTCAGCATCTCCGGCGTCATTCGCGGCGCAAGTTCGGCAGGGTCGCCGGTCAACAGCGCTGCAGTGGCGGTTCGGGCGCGCTCGGCCGTGGCGGCATCCGGCGGGCCGAGGAGGAGGGCGAGAAAAAGGAACGCAGACATGGGCGGACGCTGTCACGCCTCCGCCGGAGCGTCAATCGAAGCCCGAGAGGAAAGCCGCGACATTCTCGCCCAGTGCATCGACGGCGTAACCGCCTTCCATGACAATCGCGGTCGGGAGGTCCAGCGCTGCGATGCGGCGGGCGATTTCCGGGTAGTCGCCCGTCTGGATGTCGAAGTAGCTGATCGGGTCCCCGGCATAGGTGTCGGCACCGAACGAACAGAGCAGGATGTCGGCACCGAAGCCGGCGATGCGCTCCAGCGCCGTGTCGAGCGCCGCGATGAAGTCTCCGATGCGTGTGCCACGCGGCAGCGGGAGGTTGAGCGTCGCGCCTTCGCCTTCGCCCGTGCCGGTCTCATCGGCATGGCCCCAGTAGAAGGGGTAGTCGGTCTTCGGGTCGGCGTGGATCGAGGCGAAGAACAGGTCGCCGCGCTCCAGGAAGATGTCCTGCGTGCCGTTGCCATGGTGGTAGTCGATGTCGAGGATCGCCACCCGCCTGCCCGCATCCGCCGCATACTGCGCCGCCACCGCCACCGCGTTCACGTAGCAATAGCCGCCCATGTAATCGGCGCCGGCATGGTGGCCGGGCGGACGGCACAAGGCGAAGGCGGCCCGCTCCCCGGCCAGCACAGCCTCCGTCGCGGCAAGCGCCGACTGCGCCGACCAGTAGGTCGCTTCCCACGTGTGCTCGGCAATCGGCGTCGAGGCGTCGTAGCTGTAGCGGCCGAGCCGCGCGTCGATCCTGGAGAGATTGAGCGGCCGCCGCCCCACCACCGGCCAGACGTAAGGGATCGTATCGCCGGTCCGCCCCGGCGCGCGCCAATCTGCCCAGGCGCTCTTCAGGAAGCTGAGATACTCTTCGGGGTGTACCCGCAGAAGCGGCCCCTCGCCAAAGTCGCGCGGCGCTTCCGCAGGCCCCACCGCGGCAAGCATCGCATCGAGCCGCCCCGAATGCTCGGCAAACGCGGTGAAGCTGCCATTGTGCAGCTCCTGCAAAGGCGCATGCAGGCGCTGGCGGGGGTCGTGGAAGATGCGCATCAGCGGTTTGCCAGATCCTGCGGCAAGGTCGGTTCGGAAAGCAGTGTCTTCATCCGCCCCCAGCGCGCTTCCGGCTCCTCGCCCGCCGCCTCGACATGGGCGCGGACCATGTCCTGCCCAAACCCGTAGTTGATCACATAGGAGCGGTACTGGTCGGTGAACGCGATCGACTGCTCGGCGCGGGCGCGGGACACGAGCTGGTAGGTGCGGGTAAGCTCGATCGCCTGCTCCTTGGTGATCCGCCCTTCCAGATAATCGCGCGCGATGGTGAAGCGGGCGCCGGCCAGCTCCTGCATCGCCGTCTGCAGCGCCAGATATTGCGGCGCGGACGCGGCCGGGAGGCCGGCAAGCGGGTACAGCGCCTCCGTCTCATAGCGCAGCCGCTCCGGGCCGGGGAAGGCGAGCTCGATGCCGTAATTCGCCGAGCCTTCGGCGATCAGCGATTGCGGCGAATATAGCGGGTAGACCGTGAACTCGGTCCAGCCCCGCTCCCGCGCCAAAGCGCGCTCCAGCAGCATGTTGTAGACATGGTGGCCGGGATAGCCTTCGTGGCAGCCGAGATCGACCGCGCGGCTCAGCCGGATCGGCAGATCGGTATTGACCTGGATAAGGCTGGTCGCCTTGCCCTTGTACCAATTATAGCCCGACCAGCTCTTGCCGGTGACGAATTCCAGCGTGAACTTCTCCCCCTCGGGCAGCGCGATATGTTCGGCGGTGCGGCGCTTGCATTCGGCGATCGCGGCGCGGAACACCGGCTCGAGCCGCTCCTTGGGAATGGTGAAGCGGTTCTGGAACGTGTCCACCCGGTCGGCTAGGGCGCCGCTCCCCGGCACCAGGCTCTCGATGCGCGCAAGCACCGGATCGTAAGCGGCGAGCGGCTTCAGCTCCGGCCGAACGCCGAACAGCCCCTCCGCCTCGTCGGCAAAGCTCAGTTTCTCGCCCCGCAGCATGCGCAGCCGAGTCTCGGCGGCCTTGAGTTGCGCCAGAAGAAACGCCCGCCGCCGCTGCTCCATCCGCTCCAGCTTGGAGTCCGCGACATCGTGGGTACGGCGCGACAGCTCCGCCGCCCCCGTCGCAAGGTCGGCGAGAGAGCGGGGCGCGGCCTTGGCCGCGGCCTGCCACTCGGCCGGGCCGTAATAGGCATCGATATAGCCGGGCTCGCGCTCGCCGATCTCGAGCTGCAACTGGACATAATCCTTGGCGATCTCGTCCAGGCTGTCGCCCGCGCCCCCGCGCGAGACGCAGCCGGCGAGGAGCAGAAGGGCGCCCAGCAGCCCGGAAAACATCTTCATCGCCGTTCCACTCCGTCCGCATCGCCGTCGGCGGTGATTTCGCTTTGCATTCGGGCTTCCTCCTCCGAAGCACCATCCTCACCCGGCGCGAAGCGGATGATCAGGAAGCCGAGCACCGCCGACGCGAAGGAGCCCAGCAATACGCCGATCTTGGCCTCTTCCACCAGCCGCGGATCGCCCGGAAAGGCGAGCGCGCCGATGAACAGGCTCATCGTGAAGCCGACGCCGCACAAGGTCGCCACACCGTAGATCTGCGGCCACGACGCACCGCGCAGCTTGCTTGCAAGGCCGAGCCGCACCATCAGCGCCACCGCCCCGAAGATGCCGATCTGCTTGCCCAGGAACAGCCCCGCCGCGATGCCGAGCGGCAGCGGCGCGAAGACGTCGCCGAGCCCCATCCCCGCCACCGACACCCCGGCATTGGCGAATCCGAACAAGGGCACGATGCCGAACGCCACCCATGGCGTGATGGCATGCTCCAGCCGATGGAGTGGCGAATGCGGCGCATCGGGCGCGCCCGGGGTGAGGATGATTGGAATGGTCATCGCCGCAAGCACGCCCGCAATGGTCGCATGCACGCCCGAGAGCAGCACCGCATACCAAAGCGCCGCGGCCAGCAGCAGATAGGGCCACAGCTTGATCACGCCGCTCTTGTTCAGGATGTACATCGCCAGCAGGATGCCCGCCGCGATGCCCAGCGCCAGCGTGTCGATCGACGCCGTGTAGGCAAGCGCAATGATCGCCACCGCGCCCAGGTCGTCGACGATCGCAACGGTGGTCAGGAACAGCTTCAATGACGTCGGCGCCCGGCTGCCGAGCAGCGCCAGTACGCCGATCGCGAAGGCGATGTCGGTTGCCGCCGGGATTGCCCAGCCGTTGCGCAGCACCGGCGCGCCGCCGCCGACGACCAGCAGGTAGATCAGCGCCGGCACCGCCATCCCCGCCGCCGCCGCAACTGCGGGCAGCCGCCGCCGCTCCCAGCTGTTGAGCTGCCCGTCGACGAACTCGCGCTTGATCTCCAGCCCGACCAGCAGGAAGAAGATCGCCATCAGCCCGTCGTTGATCCAAAGGTGCGCGGTCATCGGGCCGAGCTTGGGCGTCAGCACCGGCCCCACCGGATCGTGCAGCAGGTGGTGATAAAGATCGTAAAGCGGGCTGTTGGCGACGATCAGCGCCAGGGCCGCCGCGCCCATCAGCAGCACGCCCCCGGCCGCTTCGGACGCCAGAAAGCGCCGCAACGCCGAAAACGGCCCCTTCCTCGTCGAACCCTCGGTCATCGCGCCGGTCTTAGCCGCCGGGCGCACGCGATGGAAACCCCCGAAGCCCCGGGCGTTCCCCGGCCATGAACGTCCCCGCCGCCGCTTCGCCTGAGCTTGCCCACCCGCTCCCCCACGCGGTGGAGCCTTCGGGGGACTCAAGCCTCGCCGCCCTGCTCGCCCACGCCGAACGCGAGCGCCCCGCCCTCGACGCAACTCTACTCCGCTCCGGCGCGCTCCTCTTCCGCGGCTGGGGCGCCGACAGCCTCGAGGATTTCAACGCCTTCGTCACCGCCTTTTCAGGGAGCGAGGAGCGCTTCGGCTATGCCGGCGGCGCCTCGCCCCGCAAGGGCCTCGGCGGCAAGGGCCTTTACAGTTCCACCGAATACCCGCCGTCCATGTGGCTCTCCCTCCACAACGAGCTGTCCTATGCCGGCGTCCAGCCGCGCCGCTTGTTCTTCTTCTGCCTGGTCGCGCCGGAAAGCGGCGGCGAGACCACCCTGGCCGACAGCCGGCGAATCCTCTCCGCCCTCGATCCCGCACTGGTTTCCGAGTTCCGCGGCCGGGGCCTGCGCTACATCCGCAACCTCTCGCCGCTTGCGGGCAGCGGCTACGGCTGGCCCGACGCATTCGAAACCGACGACCCCGCCGAAGCCGAAGCCCGCGCCCGCGCGATCGGCGCCGACATCGAATGGCGCCCCTACGGCATCCTGCGCGTCAGCCAGGCCCGCCCCGCCACCGCTTTCCACCCAGAAACGGGCGAGGAGGTATGGTTCAACCAGGCCGACGGCTTCCACCCCACTGCCCTCGGCGCCTCCGCCTACGCCGAACAGCTCGCGCTCTGCGGCAGCGAGGAAGACTTCCGCCTCAACGTCACCTTCGCCGACGGCGCCGCAATCCCGCCCGCCGCCCTCGCCCACATCCGCGAAACCCTCACCGCCCAAACCCTCCGCCACCGCTGGCAGCGCGGCGACATCCTTGCCTTGGACAACCACCTCGCCGCCCACGGCCGAGCACCCTTCGAAGGCCAGCGGAAAATTGCGTTGGCGATGACGCCTGCCTTGTAGGTCAAGGCCGCAGCGAGCTGAACGGCCGCATGAGGCGGATTGGTGTGCGGTTGATGTCGGTGAGCTGACCGCTCCAGGCAAGGTCGTAAAGGCGCTTGAGGTCTTCCCGGTCGGTCGGCGTCAGTTGGCTATCGTCGCCATAATTCATGATGGAGATTTTTTCATGCTGCCCCCAAGCCTCGGCGGATAAGCCTCGTTCAAGCTCGAGTGCGAAGAAGTGACGCAGCCCGAAAATATGGCCGATTTCATGCGCGAGCGTTTCAAGCTGTTCGTGCGCGTCAAGAGTGAACATCATCGGGTATACGACAAGTTCATGTTGCCCCTGGTCCGGGAAAAACGCGCTCGCCAATGTACAGCCGGCCGGGCTGCAATGATCACCGTCGCGAACGGCGATCTCAAAATCCCACCCGCCTACGGTTTGTTCGCTGAAGCGGATCGGCGCTGCGTCGCCCCAGGCGCCGATTGCCGCATGCAACAAGGTTCGCACCGCATTCTTGACGCGCTCCGGGTTCCGGAATCGTGCCAGCGAGCGCTCCTGAAACCGCCAGCGCAAGATGACGTTGCGGTCCCAAAGTGGAATGAAGCCCTCGCCAGCATGGACGATGAGTTCGAGCCCGGTTCGCACCTCCGCACGCCGTTCCGTGTCGCATACGTACGCTCCAACCAGATGAACGGTCTCCTCCAGAGCGGAACGCAGCTCCTCCTCGCCGCGTAGGGCGAACACATCGTCGCTGTTGTTGTCGGCTGGCGCCAGCAGATCATCGGCCATGTTCATCTCCCCGGCGCCAAGTTGCGCAGGCCGGAAGATGCACGCTTTCGAGGCGCAGACGCGTGATGGCCGTCACGACCGCACCCGTTTGGCTGAGGGTCAACTCAAGCGCAGGCGTGGCCCTTCCAATAGCGGCCCCATTTGGCCGCCGTGCCGCTTGCCACCATGGCGCAGCTCAAGTCGCCGGCCACCGGCGACACGCACCAGGCGGCGGTGCGCTTGCCGCCGGCGGAGCCGACCGACCGGCAGGTCAGCACCGGCCCGGCGATCAGCAGGTGGCCCTGCGGCGCGGTGCCGATGGTGCGGCCGAGCAGTCCGGCCAACGTGTCGCGCGCCTGTTCGGCGCTTGCGGCGGGGCAGGGGTGGCCCGGCCGGCAGGTCCCGTCCGTTTCGCGCGCGGCGATTCCGGACAGTCGGATGCGGGGCCCTTCCGCGCAGTGGATCGGTCCGTCGCCGTCCCACACTTTGGTCGGCGTGCAGGCAAAGCTTTCCCCCGTCTCGACGATCGCGGCCTGCGCAACGAAGCCGCCCGCTTCGGCCCTGCCGGTCGCCTCCCTGCCCTCCGCTTCAACTATCTCCCCAGCCTCGGCCGTCGCCGCGCCGCCCTCCTCCGCCTCTGCCGAGTCCGCGCCGCACCCGGCCAGCGCAAGCGCGGCAAGCAAAGCGAACGCCGCCCGCCGCGCCTCACCCATTGCAGGCGCAGCCCTTGCCCTTGTGGCAGGTCTTGCTGCGCGAGATGCAGCTGTCGCCGCACGCCTTGCCAGCGCTGCACGTCTTGCAGCAGCGCCCTTGCGCCAGCGCCGCGCCGCTGCCGCAGGGGACGAAGGTGGCTGGGCCGGCGGTCATCACGGCCGCGGCGAGGATGAAAATCAGTTTCTTCATGGCGGTAAGCTGCGCGGTTCGGACGCTGCTGTAGTGGGCAATTTAATCCATTATGGACTGAAACGACTTCATAACGCCACAGACATGATCCGCCCCGGATCAAAGCCGTCGCCGCCGCGCAGAGGCTTGCCAGAGGCGCCGCCAAATCGGATGATGTCGTATCCGATACGGAGTCGTTGTGGATTGGGGTGGGCCCATTCTGACGAGCCTCGACGTGGTGGTGCGAGAGGCGGCGTTGTTCGCCGCGGCGGGGTTTCTTGTCCTCGGCGCGGGCGATTTGCTCGTCGACGCGAGATGGCTGCTGCTGCGCGTCCGGCGCGGGCGTGCGCCCCTCCCGGCTGTCGCCGATCTCCCGCCGCCGCGCGATGCTGCGCCGCTCGCCATCTTCATCCCCGCCTGGGACGAAGCGGCGGTCATCGCCGACATGCTCCGCCACGCTCTGGGCGTGTGGGGAGAGGGCGATTACCGCCTCTACGTCGGGTGCTACCCGAACGATCCGGCGACGATCGCCGCCGTGCGCTCGCTTGCCGATCCGCACATTCGCGCGGTGATCGGCGCCACACCGGGGCCGACCACCAAGGCTGCTTGCCTCAACACGCTCTGGGATGCCCTGCTCCGCGACGAAGCTTCGGAAGGCCGCGCCGCCAAGGCGGTGATCCTCCACGATGCCGAGGATCTGGTCGCGCCAGAGGAACTGCGCATCTTCGACAGCGCGGTCGAGCGCTGGGATTTCGTCCAGCTCCCGGTCCGCCCGCTCATTCATCCGGATTCGAAGTGGGTCGGCGGCCATTATGCCGACGAGTTCGCCGAAGCGCACGGCAAGGAGATGCCGGTGCGCGGGGCATTGGGCGCAGCACTTCCTTCGGCGGGCGTCGGCTGCGCATTCTCCCGAGCGATCCTCGCGGGCATTGCAGCGCGGTCCGGCGGGCACCCCTTCGACGCCGAGAGCCTTACCGAGGATTATGAGCTCGGCCTCAAGGTGCGCGAGCTCGGCGGCACTTCCACCTTTCTGCGCATCGCCGGCGCGGACGGGCGGATCGTCGCCACGCGCGAGTATTTCCCGGGCACCGTTGCCGCCGCAGTGGCGCAAAAGGCGCGCTGGATGGCCGGCATCGCGCTTGCCGGCTGGGACCGCATGGGGTGGAGCGGCGGTGCCGCCGAACGCTGGATGCGGCTCCGCGATCGCCAGTCGCTGCTCGCCGCTTTCCTGCTCTTCGCCGGCTATTTCGCCTTTGCGCTGTGGCTGCTGCTCGCCCCGTTGCGCTTGATCGCCGGGCTGGAGTCCGAACCCTTGCGGCCGCTTCTGTCCCTGCTGATCCAGGCCAATTTCGCACTGCTCTGCTGGCGCATGGCGGTGCGGGCGGCGTTCACCGGCCGCGCTTATGGCTGGCGGCAGGCGCTGCGTTCGATTCCCCGGGCCGCAGTGGCCAACCTGATCGCCATGTGCGCCGCCGCGGCCGCCTTGTCGCGCTACCGCCGGCTGCGCCGAACCGGCCACGTGACCTGGGGCAAGACCGCCCACATCTTCCCCGATGCGGCCGCGGCCCGATGACCCCGCCGATCCGCTTCCTCACCGGCGCCCTTGCAAGCTGGGCGTGTCTGCGGGCCGTGATGCTGGTTCCGTGGAGTGGACGGGCGACGCAGCCGCCGATCATGTCTCGCGGACCAGTCGAGGCCTCCGTTCTCGCCGAAGCTCCGGCGGTAAATCCCGCTTCAGCCCACCCTGGACGTCGTTCGCCCGGAGCAATGGCGGCCCTGAGCGAAGTCCAGGGGCAGAGGAGCGCTGGCGCGGCATCCGACCATCCGCAACCTCCCAGCCTTTTCGCACTCGCAACGCCCTTCCAACAACTTCGTTCGTCCCGAGCGAAGTCGAGGGGCGCTGGCACGGTGTTTTCGCCAACACCGGCACCACTGGCGCGCGGGCTACTCCTGCCACCGGCGTCAGTCGAGCTTGCTCTAGCCCACGAAAGCTTCAGTCCCAGCCTGATCTCTCCCGCAGTGGCGCGCCCCTCGACTTCGCTCGGGACGAACGAGTTCGTGCGAGTGGAGGCCCTTGCCCCACGCGCACCCTCACCCTGGTCCGCTTCCGCCTGGGCGCACGCCCGCACAGGCGATACCCCCGCACTCGCGCCCGCCGGCATGCTGGGCGGCAGCCAGGGCGGCGCGCGCCTTCGCTTCCGCGCAGCGCCAACCCTCTCCCTCACCGCCCGCCTCTCGACACCGCTGCGCCGCATGCAGGGCGCCGAAGCCGCGCTCGGGCTCGAATGGCAGCCCGCCCGCGCGATACCCCTCCGCGTCCTTGCCGAACGGCGTCAGGCGATCGGGCGCGAAGGCCGCAACGCCTTCGCCGCCACCCTGCATGGCGGCGTCTCCGAGCGCCCCCTCCCGCTCGGACTCCGCCTCGACGCCTACGCACAAGCGGGCGCAGTCGGCCTCCGCTCGCGCGACCTGTTCGCCGAGGGCACCGCCCGCATCGCGGCCCCGCTCGGAGCTAAGACCAGCCTTGGCGCCGCCGCCTGGGGCGCGGCCCAGCCCGGCGCGCGCCGCCTCGATCTTGGGCCAAGCGCAAGCCTTCGCTTGCCCGCTCTGCGCGCCACCCTCTCCGCCGATTGGCGCTTTCGCCTCACCGGTAACGCCCGTCCCGGCTCCGGACCTGCCCTCACCTTGTGGACGGATTTTTGATCGGATGAACCCATGACCAGCCTGCCCCTGCAACGCCGGATCGACGCCCTCGCCCGCGACGTCGAATCGATGCGCGAAACTCTTGATGCCGTGGCGGTCCGCGTCGAAGCGCACGGTCCGCCCGACGCCGCGGTCTTCGCCGACGCCCTGCTCGCCGCCCGCCGGATCCGCGGCGAAGCGCTTGGCTCCAACCTGTTCGGCGATCCCGCCTGGGATATGCTCCTGGCGCTGTTCGCCGCCGCCGAACGGGGCGAGTCGCTCTCCGTCTCCCGCCTGTGCGCCGCCGCCGGGGTCGCCCAGACCACGGCGCTGCGCTGGATCGAACAGCTCGAACAGGGCCGTCTGGTATCGCGAAGCGCCGACGCCGCCGATGCGCGGCGCACCCTGATCGCCCTCGCCCCCGACGCCCGCGAAAAGATGCGCGGCCTGATCCGCCACTTCGCGCAACTGTTCAGCGGTGCCGCACCACCGGGCTGAGCGTCGGCGCCCATTCGGCCGAGGCCCGCCGCACGCTGACCCTGCTTTGTTCTTCACTTTCCTACATGCGCTCGTTCTGCCAGCACCTTGTGCATGATGGGCGAAGCACGATCCGGGCGAAGCAAAGGGGCGGGAGCGGCCGTGGGGTGCGGTGCGTCCGCGGGGAAGCCCCCCCCGCGAAACCATGTGACATTCGTGACATTCGCGACGCTCCCTCGCCCGCCCGGTGCGGTGCTTGCCTCGCCATTCACGGCGCGTGACAAAGCCGGAAAAAGCCTTAGTCTGGAAGCATATGAGGCAAAGCGCGATGATCAGAACCGAGGGGGAATGCGGCATCGCCGCGGCGCTGGAAGTGGTTGGCGAACGCTGGTCGTTCCTGATCCTGCGCGGCGCCTTCAACGGCCTTCATCATTTCGAGGAATATCAGTCCACCCTGGGCATCGCCCGCAACATCCTGTCCAACCGCCTCGGCCGGCTGGTCGAACACGGCATCCTGAAGCGCGAGCCGGACTCGGCGGATCGGCGTCGCATCGCCTACCGGCTCACCGAAAAGGGGCGGGAGCTGCTGCCGGTGATGGTTGCGCTTCGCCAATGGGGCGAGCGCTGGGTGTCGGGCGTGCCGAGCAATCCGGTGCTGGTCGATCGCGCCACGCGCCGGCCGATCGCGGCCATGGCGGTGCACTCGGCCGAAGGACGGCCGCTCAAGCATGGCGATATGGAATGGCTCGACCGGGCGGCGATCCCCGTGGAGAACGCCGCCTAGCCGGTCACGGCTTACTCGTAGTCGCCGCCGGCATTGTTGTTACGCGGCGGGGCTGCGGCGGTCAGGCGAAGCGCCTCGGCCGATGCGCTCAGCGAGCCGATTGCGTCCGGAGCCTCGTCATCGTCGACCTGGACGCGCTGCAGGTTGCCGACCAGCGACTCTTCCAGGTTGCGCGGGCGCACGGTTTCTTCGGCGATCTCGCGAAGCGCGACGACCGGGTTCTTGTCGCGGTCGCGGTCGATGGTCAGGTCGGCGCCGCCCGAAATCTGGCGGGCGCGCTGCGCGGCGAGCAGCACGAGGTCGAAACGGTTCGGGATCTTGTCGACGCAATCTTCGACGGTAACGCGCGCCATGAAGCAGCTCCGCTCTAAATTTGGGCTGTTGGAAAGGGCGAGGGGTAGCCGCGGGACCCCGGAATGTCAATGTTTCCGCAAGGGACTTGCCCCGGCGCGCCGCCGCCCGCATGAGCCTTGCGCTTATGGGCGAGGGTGCATTGCAGGACAGCGCGATCAGAGCCGAGGTCGGCGGCCACGGCCTCCTGCTGCTGCCCGACGGGCCGGCGCGGCTCGATGCCCTCATCGCCCTGATCGAAGGCGCGCAGGAGAGCCTGCGCTTCTTGTACTACATGTTCGTCGACGACTCGTCCGGCACCCGGGTGCGCGACGCCCTCATCGCCGCTGCCGCGCGCGGCGTGAAGGTGTCGCTGCTCGTCGACGGCTTCGGCTCCACCGCCAATCTCGATTTCTTCCGCCCGCTGAGCGAAGGCGGCGTCGCCTTCTGCATCTTCAGCCCGCGCTGGGGCCGCCGCTACCTGCTGCGCAACCATCAGAAGCTTGCGCTGGCCGACGAGCGCAAGGTGATGATCGGCGGCTTCAACATCTCCGACGCCTATTTCGGAACCGTCGAAAGCGGCGCCTGGCGGGACATCGGCCTCCAGGTCGAGGGCGATCGCGTCGCCTGCCTGGCCGGCTATTTCGACGAGCTGTTCGGCTGGGCGCAATCGCCCAAAAGCAAGATCCGTGCGCTCCGCCGCGTGCTCCAGAAGCACAGCGTCACCGAAGGCCCGCTCGACTGGCTGTTCGGAGGCCCGACCCGGCGTCTCAGCCCCTGGGCCCGCGCAGTCCGCCGCGACATGCTCCGGGCCAAGCGCCTCGACATCGTTGCCGCTTACTTCGCGCCGAGTTTCGGCATGCTCCGCCGGATCGCCCGGGTCGTCCGCCGCGGCGGCCGCGCCCGCGTCGTAACCGCGGCCAAGTCGGACAACACGGCAACGATCAGCGCGGCGCGCAACACCTATTGGTGGCTGCTCAAGCGCAAGGTTCAGATTTTCGAATATCAGCCCACCAAGCTCCACACCAAATTGTTCGTGGTCGACGATGTGGTCCACATCGGCTCGGCCAATTTCGATATGCGGAGCCTGTTCCTCAACCTCGAGATGATGCTCAGGGTGGAGGATGCACAGTTCGCCGAGGCGATGCGCGGCTTTGTCGAAGGCGAGATCGCGGCCAGCCGTGCAATCACCCTGGAATCGCACCGCAAGCAACGCACAATGCTAAACCGGATGCGCTGGGCGTTCGGCTATTTCATCGTCGCAGTGGCGGATTACCGGATTTCCAGCCAGCTCAACATCCGCGGCTAGCGGGCTCGGAGCCGGGGGGGGAGGGGGATCAGTCCTTCCAGCACCAGAAAAGCTGGGCGGGGGGCACGTTGATCCATTCGAAGCCGCGGTCGATGCGCTCGAAATTGGGGCTCAGGAAATCGAGCACCTTGGGCGAGAATTGATACACAAGGAACGCACCGCCCGGCCGAAGCGACTCGGCCGTCGCCTTGGCGATCGCCGGCCCGACGCCCGGCGGCAAGGTCGAGAAGGGAAGGCCCGACAGCACGAAATCGGCATGGTCGAAGCCGAAGCTTCCCATGATCTCACCCACGTCCGCCGCCGACGCGGTCACCGCGCGAAGTCGCGAATCGCGGATCTTGGCGTTGAGGTAGGTGGTGAAATCGGGATTGGTGTCGAGCGTCAGCAGCACCGCATCGGCCGGCAGCCGATCGAGGATGTG
Organism: Allosphingosinicella sp.; assembly: GCA_036399475.1. Taxonomy (GTDB): domain Bacteria; phylum Pseudomonadota; class Alphaproteobacteria; order Sphingomonadales; family Sphingomonadaceae; genus Allosphingosinicella. Next base: position 2,745 of record DASWNA010000037.1, on the reverse strand, counting down.
CTGGGTAAAGGTGCCGACGCCCGGTCCGTACTCGACGAACAGCTTGGTGTTGGGCCAGTCCACCGGCGCCAGCATCTTGTCGATCAGCACCTTGGAGGAGGGGATCACCGACCCAACCATCACCGGATGCTTGATGAATCCCTTGAGGAAAAGCCACAGCGGATGCCCGCCGCTTCGGCGCGCAAAGGTGCGCGTCCTCTGTACCTGTTCGCCGGAAAGAGTCATGCCGCGTCCCGTAAATCTTTGGATCAAAAGGTTCGTTGGCAAAACAACGCCGCAATGGCAAGGGCGGGGCATCGCCTGCCCGCCATTTCCCCCATTACGGGACGGGCCGTTCTTTTCCGGGACCTAAACCGCATGGCGCCCTCCGCCCGCCTTCCCACCGAGCGATTCGCGCTGCTGTTCGCCGTGATGCTGGTCGCCGCCGCCGGCAACACCGCCATGCAATCGCTGATGCCGTCGATCGGCCGCGAACTTCAAATCCCGGACCTTTGGGTGGCGATCGCCTTCAGCCTGTCGGCGGTAATCTGGGTGTTCACCGCCCCGCACTGGGCCCGCCGCGCCGACCAGCGCGGCCGCCGCGCGCTGATGCGCCTCGGGCTGTACGGCTTCATCCTCTCGATGATCGTCTGCGGAGGCGTGCTCGCCGCCGGCCTCGAAGGCCTGCTCAGCGGCACGGCGGTGTTCGTGATCTTCATCTTCGGCCGGGCCATCTACGGCGCCTTCGGCTCGGCCTCGCCGCCCGCCGTCCAGGCCTATATCGCCGCCCGCAGCGAGGGCGAGCAGCGCACCGCCTACCTTGCGGCGCTCGCCTCCTCCTTCGGCCTCGGCACGATCATCGGCCCGGCAATCGCGCCGCTGTTCATTTTCCCGCCGCTCGGCCTGTCCGGCCCCTTGGTGATCTTCGCGCTGATCGGCATGGTCGTGCTCGCCGCCGTCGTCACGCGCCTGCCAGACGACACCCCCACCTCAAGCGCGCGCGGGCGAATTGCGGATTACCCAAGCATCGGCGGCCCCACCGGCGAGCGCGCCGCCGAGTGCGACGAGCAAGCAATCGAGCCGCTGCGCTGGCGAGACCCGCGCGTGCTGCCGTGGCACATGATCGGCGTGGTCGGCGGGCACGGCCAGGCCGCCTTGCTCGGCGTCATCGGTTTCCTGGTCATCGACCGCCTGCACCTGCCGCCGTCGGAGGCGCAGCACATGATCGCCATCGTGCTGATGTCCGGCGCCGCCGCCACCCTGCTCGCCCAATGGGGCCTGATCCCCCATTTCAGCCTGAACCCGCGCCAACTCGTCCTGTGGGGCGCGCTTCTCTCCGCGGCGGGCATCCTGATCACCGGCCTGTCCACCGGCCTTTACGGCATCACTTTAGGCTTCGCATTGGCCTCCCTCGGCTTCGGCTTCTTCCGCCCCGGCTTCACCAGCGGCGCCTCCCTCGCCGTCACCCCCGCCGAGCAGAACGTCGTCGCCGGCATGGTCACCTCCGTCAACGGCGTCGCTTACATCGCCGCCCCGGCGCTCGCGGTTGCCCTCTACGGCCTCTCCCTCCCGCTCCCCTTCCTCCTCACCGCCGCCCTGATGCTCGGCTTGGCCTTGTGGGTAGGCTTGCGGTTCCGCGGCTAACCGTCACCCCCGCGAAAGCGGGGGTCTCGCTTCTTCTTCCTCAAAACCAAAGAGAAGAAGCGGGATTCCCGCCTTCGCGGGAATGACGAAGGATCAGTCCGTGCCCTTTGGCCCGCGCGGCTTGAGCATGCCCGGGGAAATGAAGCCCATGCCGCCCGGATTGGAGCTCATCGCGTCCTGCTTCAGGCTCTCCTGAATCTTCTCATAATCCTTTTCCATCTCCGGCGTCACCGAAGCGCGGGTCTCCAGCAGCGCCTTTTCGAAATTCTCCATCGTCACCTGCGTGGCGTCGATCGAATTGCGAAGCGCGAACAGGCCGGCCCGGCGGACAAGATCCTCCAGGTCGGCGCCGGTGAAGCGCTCGGTGCGGGCGGCAAGGCTGTCGATGTCGATGTCGTCGGCCAGCGGCATCTTGGCAGTGTGGATGCCGAGGATGTGCCGCCGCCCGGCCTGATCGGGTACCGAGACGTAGATCAGCTCGTCGAACCGCCCGGGGCGAAGCAGCGCCGGATCGATCAGATTCGGCCGATTGGTTGCGCCGATCACGACCACGGAGCCGAGTTCTTCCAGCCCGTCCATTTCGGCCAGGATCGTGTTCACCACCCGCTCGGTCACCTGCGGCTCGCCTAGCCCGCCGCCACGCGCCGGCACCAGGCTGTCGAGTTCGTCGATAAAGATCACCGTCGGCGCGACCTGGCGGGCGCGGGCGAACAGCCGTGCGATCTGCTGCTCGCTTTCGCCATACCATTTCGACAGCAGGTCGGACGATTTGACGGCGATGAAGTTCGCCTCCGCCTCGCGCGCCGTCGCCTTGGCGAGCAGGGTCTTGCCGGTACCGGGAGGGCCATAAAGCAGGAAGCCCTTGGCCGGCCGGATGCCCATCCGCTTGAACGCGTCCGGGCTCTTCAGCGGCAGCTCGACGCCTTCGCGAAGCCGTTCGCGTGCCGCGTCGACGCCGCCGATGTCGTCCCAGCCGACCGTCGGCGCCTGCACCATCACTTCGCGCATGGCGGACGGCTGGACGCGCTTCAGCGCATTCTCGAAATCGGCGTTATCGACGGATAGGGCATCGAGCACTTCCGTCGGCAAGGTAGCCTCCTCCAGATTGATCTTGGGCAGGAT
>DASWNA010000036.1:0-79191 GCA_036399475.1 Allosphingosinicella sp. | reverse complement strand
ATCCTCGGCATGGGCGACGTCGTCAGCCTCGTTGAGCGCGCGCAGGAAAGCATCAAGGTCGAAGAAGCGGAGGCCATGGCCGCCCGCATGGCCAAGGGCCAGTTCGACATGAACGACCTTCGCTCGCAGCTTGCCCAGATGCAGCGGATGGGCGGCCTGACCGGCCTTGCCGGCATGCTTCCCGGCATGAAAAAGGTGCAGGGCGCGATGGCGCAGAGCGGCGTCGACAACAAGGTTCTGGTCCACATGGACGCGATGATCGGCTCGATGACTCCCAAGGAGCGGGTCAAGCCGGAGCTGATCAATGCCAAGCGCAAGATTCGTATCGCAAAGGGTGCCGGCCGCACGGTGCAGGAGGTCAACAAGCTCCTCAAGATGCACCAGGAAATGGCCGGCATGATGAAGAAGATCAAGAAAATGGGCGGCCTCGGCAAGCTCGGCGCCCTGTTCGGCGGCGGCGGCATGGGCGGTCTCGGCGGCGGCGGAATGGGCGGTGGCGGAATGCCCGGCCTTCCCGGCGGTGCCGGCGGAGGGCTTCCCGGCCTTCCCGGCGGCGGCCAGGGCGGCCTTCCGCCCGGCTTTGAAAAGTTCATGAAGAAGTAAACCTAAACATCACAGAAGGAATGACAAAATGGCAGTTTCCATCCGGCTTTCCCGGGGCGGCGCGAAGAAGCGTCCGTATTACAAGATCGTCGTCGCCGACGCCCGCACCGGCCGCGACGGCAAGGTTCTCGAGCGCATCGGCAGCTACAATCCGATGCTTCCCAAGGAGAGCGCCGAGCGCGTGAAGCTCGACGGCGACCGTGCCCGCTACTGGCTCTCGGTCGGCGCGCAGCCGACCGACCGCGTCGCCCGCTTCCTCGATGTCCTGGGCGTCAAGGAGCGCCCCGCCCGTTCCAATCCGAAGAAGGGCGAGCCGGGCGAAAAGGCCAAGGAGCGCGCCGAGGAGCGCGCCACCCGTGAGGCCGAAGCCGCCGAAGCCGCTGCCGCCGCCGCGGCGGAAGCCGCTGCCGCTCCCGCCGCCGAGGAAGCTCCGGCCGGCGGCGACGAGGGTGAAGCGACCCCCGCCGACCAGGCGCCCAACGACGGCGAATCGACCAACGCCCCCGCCGAAGGCGGCGACGACGCCGCTCCCGCCGACGGCGCCGAAAAGGCCGAATAAGCTTGTCCGACGAGGTAATCCTCGCCGCTGTTGCCGGCGCGCACGGCATCGGCGGCGAGGTGCGCCTCAAGCTCTTCGCGGAAGGGGTGGAGAGCCTCAAGCGCCAGAAAGAGGTGAGGGTGGGGGAACGCACCCTCACCCTTGTCTCTCTAAGACCGGGCGCGAACCCGATCGCCCGGTTCGCCGAGATCACCGACCGCACTGGGGCGGAAGGCCTGCGCAGCCAGCTCATCACCATCCCCCGCACCGAGCTGCCGCCGCTCGAGTACGGCGAATATTACCACGCCGACCTCCTCGGCCTGCCTTGCCGCAGTCCGGACGGCGAGTTCCTCGGCACCGTCGTCGCCGTCGAGAATTTCGGCGCCGGCGACATCATCGAGATCGAAAAGCCCGACGGCCGCCGAACCATGGTCCCCTTCCGCGAAGGTGTCGCCGACCTGGCAGACGGCGCCATCATCGCCGATCCCATTTTCCTGGCATAGCGCCTAAGTTCCTCCCCGTCGAAGATGGGGAGGGGAACCATGCGAAGCATGGTGGAGGGGTAAATGCCGAGACCTCAGCAAGTCCGCGCCGCAACCTCGGCCCATGCAGCACCTACCCCTCCACCAGCCTGCGGCTGGTTCCCCTCCCCACGAGCTCCGCTCGCAGGGAGGAACAGGTCGCGCCACCCGGTAGGAACTAGGCCTTGGCCGCTACCGAGCCGCGCAGTTTCTCGCGGATGATCGGGTGTTCCTTCGCAAGATCGTTGCGGATCGTTGTCGCCGCCACGCCGCCTTCGCCCATTGCATGGCTGATCTGGTCCAGCCCCAGCACCACGTCGCCGGCCGCGTACAGGCCCGGCACCGTTGTCCGCTGGTGATCGTCGACCACCAGATTGCCGTCCTTGAGCTCCGCGCCGAGCTGGATGGCGAGCTGGTTGTGGATGTCGGAGCCAAGCGCCGGGTAGACGCTGTCGAACACATGGTGGCCGTCCGGGGTATCGATGACGATGCATTCCTCGTGCGCCGCCACCGCTTCGCACGGCCCGTCGATGCAGGCAATGCCGAATTCCTTGAGCCGCGCCTGGTCCTCCTCCGCAAGATCGTGCGCATCGTGCGGCGCGATCAGCGTAATGTCCTCGGTGAACCCGCGCAGGAACACCGCTTCGGCGACCCCGTGCGAGCCGGAGCCGATCACGCCCACCTTCTTGTCGGTCACTTCATAACCGTCGCAAATCGGGCAGTAGCGGATCAGCCCGCGGGCGAGCGCTTCGTCGTGCAGTTCCGGGTCCATCGGCGGGCGGCGGTTGGTGACGCCGGTGGCGAGCAGCACCGTTTTGGCGGTCACCGATCCCTGGCCCCATTCGGCGCGGAAGCCGCCCTCTATCTTGTCCAGCCGGGTAACGTGGCCGGGCACGATCGAGGCGCCGTACATCTGCGCTTGTTCGCGCATCAGGCGGAGCAATTCCTTGCCGTTGATGCCGCCCGGATAGCCGGCATGGTTGTGGCTGGACGGGATCCAGCCCGCCCGGCTCTTGCCGCCGTCCACCAGCTTCAAGGAGAGGTGGTAGCGGACCAGGTAGATCGCGGCGGTGAGGCCGGCGGGGCCGCCGCCGATGATGAGGCAATGCTGGTCGAAATCGGTCATGAGGCGAGAGCGAAGCGCCTTGCCGATGGTTCCGGCGCGCCGCTAAGCTCGGTACAAAGGAGAATGGAGATGAGAGCAGTGTTGGGGGCCGTTTTGTACATGGCTGCAGCGAGCAGCGCGCTGGCGCAGGGCGCCCCGGCGCCCCAGATCACAAGTGTTCCGATGACCCAGGAGATCGTGCCCGCGATCCCCGAGATCGACCGCATATTTGCCGAGTTCCAGCAGTCGAGCCACGCGCCGGGGCTCGTCTACGGCATTGTCGATCACGGCAATTTGGTTCGCGTCAAGGGCCTCGGCGTCCAAGACCTGACGGCTGCGCGCCGACCGGTCACGGGGGACAGCCTGTTCCGCATCGCCTCCATGTCGAAGGCGTTCACCGCGCTCGCCATTTTGAAGCTCCGCGACGACGGCAAGCTGTCGCTCGACGCGCCGGCCGAGACCTACGTCCCCGAACTCAAGGGTTGGCGCTATCCCACCAAGGACTCCCCCCGCATACGGGTGCGCGACCTCCTCAACCACATCTCCGGCTTCGTCACCGACGACCCTTGGGGCGACCGCCAGCAGGTGATCACCGAAGCCGAATTCACCCGCATGCTGAAGGACGGAGTGCCCTTCACCCGCGCGCCCGGCCTTACCTTCGAATATTCCAACTTCGGCTACGCGCTCCTCGGACGCATCGTGACCAACGTTTCCGGTCTCCCTTACGATCAGTATATCATCCGCAACATCCAGCGCCCGCTCGGCATGACGTCGACCGGTTACCAAGTGACCGACTGGCCGCTCGAGCGCCGAGCGATCGGCTACCGCTGGGAGAATGACGCCTCGGCCGAGGAGCCGACCATGCGCCACGGCGTGTTCGGCGCGATGGGCGGCGTCCAGACCAGCGCCTGGGATTATGCCAAGTGGATAGGGTTCCTGCTTTCCGCCTGGCCGGCCCGCGATGACCCTCAAAAGGGCCCCGTGTCCCGCGCCACCGTGCGCGAAATGGCAAGCGGCTCAAACGTGCCGCGGCTTCGCCAGCGCTTCGGCTCCACGCCGATCACTCAGGCCGCTGCCTATGGCATGGGGCTGATCGCGGCGCAGGATCCGGACCTTGGCAACACGCTTAGCCACGGCGGCGGCTATCCCGGCTACGGCTCCCACATGCTGCTGCTCACCGATCATGACATCGGCATCTTCGTGTTCAGCAACCGCACCTACAATGGCGGCTCCGGCGCAGTCTGGGACGCGGCGATGGCCCTCCACAAGGCAGGTGCGCTGAAGGGCAGGGCGCTCCCCGTCAGCGCCTCCCTCGCCGCCGGCTACAAGGCGGCGGGCGACATGTACGGCGCGGGCAGTGTCGAGCCGGCGCGCGGGCTTCTCGCCATGAACTTCCTGATGGACCGCTCGGTCGAGAACTGGGCGAAGGAGCTGGCCAAGCTTCGGGGCGACCTCGGCCAATGCCGCACCGATAGCGCGGTCACCGCCACCGGCGCGCTGGCCGGCACTTTCCGCTGGGCGTGCGACAAGGGCGTCCTCGAGGGCAACATCCTCCTCGCCCCCACCAACCCGGCCGGCATCCAGGCCTTCCGCTACACCGTAGTGCCCACGCCGCAATGACCTGGCCGGCAACCATCCTCACCCTTTACCCGGAGATGTTTCCCGGGCCGCTCGGCCACAGCCTTGCCGGCCGCGCGCTGGGGGAGGGGATCTGGTCGTGCGAGGCGGTGCAGATCCGCCAGTTCGCCACCGACAAGCACCGCTCGGTCGACGACACCCCCGCCGGCGGCGGCGCGGGCATGGTGATGCGCGCCGACGTGCTCGGAGCCGCCGTGGACGATGTCCTCGCCCGCCGCCCCGACGCGCCGCTCCTCGCCATGACTCCGCGCGGAAAGCCGCTCACCCAGGCGCTGGTCCGCGAGCTTTCCGCCGGCCCCGGCGTCTCAATCCTGTGCGGCCGTTTCGAGGGGCTGGACGAGCGCCTGTTCGAAGCCCGCCCGATCGTCCCGGTGTCGATCGGCGACTATGTCCTGTCCGGCGGCGAAATGGCGGCGCTCACCCTTCTCGATGCTTGCATCCGGCTGCTTCCCGGCGTAATGGGCGCGGCTTCGAGCGGTGAGGAGGAAAGCTTCGAAAGCGGCCTCCTCGAATACCCTCATTATACCCGGCCCGTTGATTGGGAAGGGCGCACGATCCCCGAAGTGCTGCGATCGGGGGATCATGCGAAGATCGCTGCATGGCGCAAAGCCCGCTCGATCGAAGACACACGGCTAAGGCGGCCGGACCTGATCGTGCGTCACGGGGACGCGCGAAGGCCACCGCCCTCTGGTGCGCGGCACGACAAAGACGAGAGTTAGACGACATGAACCTCATCCAGCAGCTCGAAGCCGAGCAGATCCAGAGCCTCACCGAAGGCCGCGCCATTCCGGAATTCCGTCCGGGCGACACCCTGCGCGTCGGCGTCAAGGTGGTCGAAGGCGACCGTACCCGCATCCAGAATTACGAAGGCGTCTGCATCGCCCGCGCCAGCCGCGGCATGGGCAGCTCCTTCACCGTCCGCAAGATGAGCTTCGGCGAAGGCGTGGAGCGCGTTTTCCCGCTTTACTCGCCGAACATCGATTCGATCGACGTCGTGCGCCGCGGCGCTGTTCGCCGCGCCAAGCTCTATTATCTGCGTGGCCGCACCGGCAAGGCCGCCCGCATCGCCGAACGCCGCGACACCCGCCCCGCCAAGGGCGAAGCCCAGGCCGCAGCGCCCGCCGCCAAGACCGAGACCGCCGAGGGCTGAGCCCGAAGCGCCGGTTGGCGAAAGATCGAGGCGGGGAGGGGCAAGAGCCTTTCCCCGCCTTTTCTTCGTGCGGGGGCGGTAGGTCTTGCAGGCGGCATAGGCGCTTCGCCAGCCAGACTCCCTCTCCCCAGCGGGGAGAGGGTTGGGGTGAGGGGGTTCGGCGCTCGGCGAAAAGGCGCGGACGCCAGCCGCTTTCAAGCCACGTGCGTACCTCCCGGCGCCCTACCCCCTCACCCAACCCTCTCCCCCCAGGGGAGAGGGCTTTAACGCCTGCGCGTCCGCTTCAGCCGCCGCCCAGTTCCTCCCCATCGGGAGATGGGGAGGGGGACCATGCGCAGCATGGTGGAGGGGTGACTGGCGCAGGGCTCTGCGCGTCCGCGCGGGAGCCTCCCACCTCACGGCCGCTACCCCTCCACCACCTTCGGTGGTCCCCCTCCCCACGAGCTCCGCTCGCAGGGAGGAACTTGTTGCGCCCGCTTCCTTTTTGCGCCGGCGCCTCTAGGGTGCGCGCCATGCGCAAAACCCTCCTCGCGAGCCTCATGCTGGCCGCCGCCGTCCCCTTCGCCCCTGCCGCCGCGTCGGACCTGACGCTGGAGCGGGTGTTCCAAAGCCCGTCGCTTTCCGGCTCCGCGCCGCGGCTCGTCAAGCTCTCGCCGGACGGGCGCTTTGCCAGCCTTCTGCGCAACCGGGCGGACGACAAGGAGCGCTACGACCTTTGGGCGGTGGATACCGGCACCGGCCAATCCCGGATGCTGGTCGACAGCCTGAAGCTGGGCACCGGCGCCGAAGTCTCCGAAGAAGAGAAAATGCGCCGCGAGCGGCTTCGCATCGCCGGCACCAAGGGCATCACCGCCTACCAATGGGCGCCGGACGGCCGCTCGATCCTGGTGCCGCTGGAAGGCGACCTCTACCTCGCCGCCCTGGACGGGGGCGTTCGCCGAATCACCGAAACGCCCGAGACCGAGCTCGACGCGCAAGTTTCCGAAACCGGCCGCTTCCTCTCCTTCGTGCGCAACCAGAATTTGTTCGTCGCCGATGTCGCCACCGGCACCGCCCGGGCCCTAACGGCCGATGGCGCCGGCACCCTGAGCTGGGGCTCGGCCGAGTTCGTCTCACAGGAAGAGATCGGCCGGCGCGAAGGCCATTGGTGGTCGCCCGACGACAAGTTCATCGCCGTCGCCCGGGTGGACGAAAGCCCGGTAAAGGTCGTCACCCGCGCCGCAATCGGCGCCGAAGGCACCAAGCTTTACGAGCAGCGCTACCCGGTCGCCGGCAGCGCCAACGCCATTGTCGACCTCTGGATCATGGCCCCCGACGGGACCGCCAAGGTCAAGGCCGACCTCGGCAGCGATCCCGACGTCTACCTCGCCCGGGTGAACTGGACCGCCGACGGCAAGGCGCTCCTTGTCCAGCGCCAAAGCCGCGACCAGAAGACCCTTGACCTCCTCCGGGTCGATCCCGCCACCGGCAAGTCGCGGCTCCTGTTCACCGAAACGTCTAAGACCTGGGTCAACCTCCACGACAATCTAAAGGCGCTAGGGGACGGCAGCCTGCTCTGGTCCTCCGAGCGCAGCGGCTACTCCCACCTTTACCACTGGAAAGGCGGCAAATGGCGACAGCTCACCAGCGGCAAGTGGGAAGTGGCGGACGTCGCCGGCGTCGATGAAAAGAAGCGCCGCGTCTACTTCACCGGCACGCTCGACAACCCCGACGCGCAGCAGCTCTATTGGGTGAGCCTCGACAAGGTTTCGAAGCCGGTGCGCGTCACCGAAGCCGGCTGGAGCAACGGCGTCGAGATGGACGAAAACGCCACCCGCGCTTTGATCTCACGCTCCAATCCCAACCAGCCGAGCCAGACCTACCTTGCCGATGCCACCGGCAAGCGCATCGCCTGGATCGAGGAAAACCGCCTCGACGCGAACCACCCTTATGCGCCGTTCCTCGACAGCCACGTCACCGCCGAATTCGGAACGCTCCCCGCCGCCGACGGAACGCCGATCCCCTACAAGATGCTCTCGCCCAAGCGCGAGCCCGGCAAGCGCTACCCGGTGCTGGTCCAGGTCTATGGCGGCCCGTCCGGCGGCCAGGTGGTGCAGGGCTGGACCAGCCCGTTGCAGCAATATCTCGTCGACAAAGGCTGGATCGTCTTTTCCGTCGACAATCGCGGCACGCCCCGCCGCGGCCGCGAATTCGCCGACCAGCTCTACCTCAAGCTCGGCGGCGTCGAGGTCGAGGACCAGCTTGCCGGCGTCAAATGGCTCAAGTCCCGGAACTACGTCGATCCCGGCAAGGTCGCCGTCTACGGCTGGTCCTATGGCGGCTACATGGTGCTTCGCCTGCTCGAAGCCGCGCCCGGTGCCTTTACCGCCGGCGTCGCCGGCGCGCCGGTGACCAAATGGGAGCTCTACGACACCCATTATACCGAGCGTTACCTCGGCAATCCGGCCAAGGACCCGAAGCCCTATGAGGCGTCCAGCGTCCTCACCGGCGCCGGCAAGATCGCCGATCCGCTCCTGCTCCTGCACGGCATGGCCGACGACAATGTCGTGTTCGAGAATTCGACCGCGATGATCGCCGCGCTTCAGGCCGCCAAGAAGCCGTTCGAGCTGATGGTCTACCCGGGCGCCACCCACGCCGTCACCGGCGAGGCGCGGCAGATCCACCTCTGGACGACGATCGAGGACTTCCTCGATCGCCGCGTCAAGCAGGCGGACTAAAGCCGAACCCGCGCGATCGCGTAGGTCGTATCCGGCACATATTGCGGCTGGGTCGTCGCCGGCCGGCTGCGCGCAAAGGCCTGCATGGCCGCCGGAAGCCCGCTCCGGCTGCCGATCAGCCTCAGGTCGGCCGGCCCGGTGCCGCCCACCAGCAGATCGAACGTCATGCCCTCGCAGCTTCGCCCATGGCAGCGCAGCACCGCCTCGCCCTCGGTGCCGTAGGTCCGTCGGGTCTCGCCGGACCGGACGCCAAGAAAGCGCACGCCTTTCGCGCCCACCAGCCGGACCACGGCCGCGCCCCCGGTGCGCATGCGAAGCGACAGCAGCCGGTTGCCTCCGACGGTGCGCTCGCCGAGCCGCTCCAGCGACGGCGGCGCCACCGGCGGTCCCTCAATGCCGATGGCCCAGCGCTTGTAGTTGCTCCACGGGACTTCCACGCCGCGCTTGACCGCGCCGGCTTTCGTGAACGCTTCAGGCACCGGCCCGCGATCGTGATAGGCAAGAAGCTGCGCCTTTCCAGCCTGGGCGTCCCAGGCATATTCGAAGCTCAGCCGCTGCTTGCGCTCCGCCGAATAGGCCGGAACCAAGGCCGCCGGCAGCCACGCGGCGAGCGTCACCGCCCCAAGCCCCGCCGCCACCCTGCCGCGCCCGAGCCTGGCCAGCGCCGGCGTGAGCTCCACCACGAACGGGAACAGGATCAGCACCGCCACCGGTGCGAATATCCACCCTGCGTCGAGATCGAGCAGCTCCTGGCTGAGGCTGAGCAGAGGCGCCCAAGTCAGGAACAGGGCAAGCAACGAGAGGCCGGTGGCGGCGCGCTCCACCCGCGGCCACAGCAGGCCGACGCCGGCAAGCAGCGGCGGCAGCAGGAAGTAGATGGCAGCGCCCGGCGCCACCAGGCAAATCGCCGCACCCAGGATCAGGAACACCAGCCAATAGCCCAGCCGCAGCCGCTCGCGTGGCACGCCGCGGGTGAGCCACAGCAACGCCGTTGCCCCGGCTGCAACGGCGGTGGCGTCGATTGCCATCGACAGCCACTCGGGATTCGCGCGCCAATATTCGCCCGGCCGCAGCGCGCCGAGCAGCCTGTGGAGGAGGTACGCGGTCAGCGCCGCATCCGCCATGGCGAGCAGCAGCGCGCCTGCGCCGCGCAAGGCGCCGGCGCGGCGGCGGAACGCCAGAACCGCGAAGCACAGCACGAGGCCGCCGAGCACAGCGAGCCCCAGCCAAAGCGGCAGAGTCACCAGCGTCAGGCCGAGCAGATCCGCGTACAGCAATTCGCCGGACGACGGCGCCGCACCTCCTGCTGCCAGATACTCGGTGACCTCCAGCGCCTGCTGCCCCATGTGCTGAACGGTGCGGGGATCGAGGTTGGCAAGGCTGTCGTCCGGGCTGTGGTAGCGGGTTTCGTTGCCGATCATCGAGAAGTTGAGGATCGTCCACGGCCGCTCCTTGAAGACGGACACGTCGGTGGAATTGGGGATCAATCGGGAAAAGGCCGCCGTCATCGAATTGGCCGCGGGACTCGACACAGCCGACGCATAATTCCGGATCGCGCGGCCGTTCGGCGTGTCCGTTTCGAACATGATCGCCGGGCCGGTGGTACCGCGCGACTCGAGGTTGACCAGCGTATCGACGCGCGCCGCCAGCGGATCCTTTTCCAGAAAGGCACGCGCGCCGATCAGCCCGGTTTCCTCGCCTTCGTCGAACAGCAAGGTGATCGGCCGCTTCAGCGGGCGGTTGTTGAGCAAGGCGCCAAGCTCCAGCATCGTCGCCACGCCGACCCCGTCGTCGCCCGCGCCGGGGCCGGTCGGCGTTGAATCGTAATGCGACACCAGCAGCACGTGCCGCCCTTCCGCGGGGCCGATCGTAGCCACCACGTTGCGGATTCGCGCGCAGGACACCGTTTGTGCCTTGGGCGATCCGTTGCAGGTGAAGTTGTCGGTGACGCGCGGGTGAAGGCCCGCCGCGCGCAGCTCCGCGACCAGGCGCTCCCGAACCGCGTCTCCGGCGTCGCTGTCCACCGGGTGTGGCCGCTGGTCTCCCAGCACGCGCTGAAGCCGAGCCATTGCCCGCGCGGTGTCGAACCCGCCGGCGGCCGCGGGCGCCGAGACCTCGGCCAGCGGCACGAACTGCCCCTTGACCCCCATCAGCGGGATCAGCAGCGCAACGAGGAGCACCGCGAGCCAGGCCTTGCTTCTCATCCCGCATCTCCCCGCCGTCCGCACCGGCACGCTTTCGGTTGTTACCAGATGCGGGGGCCGGAGCAACGGGCGCTCCGCGGGTGCGTCCGAGTTGTAAACCCGCCCCGGATGCCTAATTGGTGCGCCAAGCCTTCAGCGGAGTTTCAAACATGGGTTACCGGGTCGTAGTCGTCGGCGCGACGGGAAATGTCGGGCGTGAGATGCTCAACATTTTGGCCGAGCGTGAATTTCCGCTGGACGACATCGCCGCCGTGGCGTCTCCGCGCTCGACGGGCAACATGATCGACTTCGGCGACTCCGGCCGTGAGCTCAAGGTCCAGAACATCGAGCATTTCGACTTCTCCGGCTGGGACATCGCCCTGTTCGCCGCCGGCTCCGCCGTGTCCAAGGAATTTGCCCACAAGGCCGCCGCCACCGGCTGCGTCGTGATCGACAACAGCTCGCTTTACCGCATGGACCCGGACGTGCCGCTGGTCGTGCCCGAAGTGAACGCCCACGCCATCGCGGGCTATCGCAAGAAGAACATCATCGCCAACCCGAACTGCTCGACCGCCCAGATGGTGGTGGCCTTGAAGCCGCTTCACGACGCCTTCGGCATCAAGCGGGTGGTGGTCTCGACCTACCAGTCGGTCTCCGGCGCGGGCAAGACCGGCATGGACGAACTGTTCGAGCAAAGCCGCAACATCTTCGTCGGCGATGCCAACGAGCCGGCCTTCTTCACCAAGCAGATCGCCTTCAACGTCATTCCGCACATCGACGATTTCCTCGACGACGGCTCCACCAAGGAAGAGTGGAAGATGGTGGTCGAGACCAAGAAGATCCTCGATCCCAAGATCAAGGTCACCGCCACCTGCGTCCGCGTACCGGTGTTCGTGGGCCATTCGGAATCGATCAACATCGAGTTCGAGCGCGAAGTCTCCGCCGAGGAGGCCCAGAAGATCCTGCGCGAGGCGCCCGGCATCATGCTGGTCGATAAGCGCGAGGACGGCGGCTACGTTACGCCCGTCGAATGCGTCGGCGAATACGCCACCTACGTTAGCCGCGTCCGCGAGGATTCCACGGTGGAGAACGGCCTCAACCTTTGGTGCGTCTCGGACAACCTGCGCAAGGGCGCGGCTTTGAACGCGGTGCAGATCGCCGAGTTGCTGGGCAGAAAGCACCTCCAGAAGGCGGCTTGAGATGGTGATATCATTGTGATATCTTCAGGACATGGCTCAGGTGTTGATCCGTAATATAGATGACGACCTGCTGGAGGATTACCGGCAGGCGGCCAGGCGCAACGACCGGTCCCTTGAAGCCGAGCTTCGGGAAGCGCTTCGGATCATGCGGCCGATTGGTTTGGCCAGGCAGAAGGCGTTACTCAAGGAGTTCGCTGAAATCCGCGCAATGACTCCGCCGGTCCCCCAGACTCCCTCCGAACAACTCGTGCGAGAGGATCGCGACGGCTTTCGCGAGTGAGGTTCGTAGTCGACACCAGCGTGGTGCTGAAGTGGGTGGTTGCGGAGCAGGATAGCCAGCATGCGCAAACGCTGGTTGGTTTGCCGCTGGTGGCACCGGATCTCTTGCGCGCCGAACTGGCGAATGCGCTGTGGAAGAAGGTGGTGATTCGGAAGGAACTCACGCCCGAGCAGGCGAGCAGGGGCCTCGAACGCGCGTCGGGCGCCTTGCACCTGGTTCCGGCAACGCCCCTGGCCGATCGAGCTCTGGCGCTTGGGCTGGCGCTTCTCCACCCGATCTACGACTGTTTCTTCCTTGCATTGGCGGAGCGGCTGGAACTTCCCCTGATTACCGCCGACCGCCGTTTCCTGAACCGGGTACGAGCCTCATCGCTCGCCATTCGCGTTCTGCATCTTGAGGAGTGGAGCCGCAATGACTGACACCATGACCGGCGGCTGCGCGTGCGGCCGCATTCGTTACGCCGCGCAGGTGGACAGCGACGACGCCTATCTGTGCCATTGCCGGATGTGCCAACGCGCCACCGGCTCCGTCTCCATCGCCTTCATGACCCTGCCTAAGGCGAACGTCACCTGGAGCCATGAGCCCGATTGGTACGTCTCCTCGGCCATCGCGCACCGGCCGTTCTGCAGCGCGTGCGGCGCCTCGCTCGGCTTTGCGTATCCCGACAGCGAGAAAATGGACCTGACCGTCGCCTCCTTCGACGATCCGGCGCGTTTCAAGCCGCGGCACCATTTCGGCGCCGAGAGCATGCACCGCGGCTGGCTCGACACGAGCGGTCTCCCCGAGACCCGCAGCAACGAATACCAGGCACTCACCGACCGCTGGATGGATAAAGTTGGCAAACTCCCCGACTGAGCACGATTTCACCGCCTCCGACGGCGTTCGCCTTGCCTGGTACGAGCTGGGGGAGGGGAGGCCGGTGCTGCTTCTCCACGGCTTCTTCTCCAATGCCGAGACCAACTGGCTGAAGTTCGGCCACGCGCCTTTGCTCGCCGGGCACGGCTTTCGCGTAATCATGCCGGACCTGCGCGGCCACGGCCGAAGCGATGCGCCGCACGAGGCGCGCTTCTATCCCCCGGACGTGCTTGCCCGCGATGGCGCCGAGCTGATCGCCCAGCTCGGCCTCGATGACTACGACCTCGGCGGCTACTCGCTTGGCGGACGCACCGCAGCCCGCATGGCGATCCTTGGCGCCATCCCGCGGCGCCTGATCGTCAGCGGCATGGGCCTTCGCGGCATGCTCGACACCGGCCGCCGTGCCGATCATTTCCGTGACATCCTCACCGGCCTCGGCACCCACACCCGCGGCTCGCCCAAATGGCTGGCCGAGATGTTCCTCAAGACCACCGGCGGCGACCCCCAGGCCATGCTCGCGCTAATCGACAGCTTCGCCGATTCCACGGAAGAAGAACTGCGCTCGATCGCCATGCCGACGCTCATTCTTTCCGGCGCCGAGGATGACGACAACGGCCCCGCCGAAGCGCTCGCCGACTTGCTTCCGCAGGGCCGCTACCAGGCGGTCCCCGGCAACCACATGAGCGCCGTCACCAAGCCGGAGCTTGGCCAGGCCATGGCGGATTTCCTCGCCGCTTGACGGCCTCGGGCGCGCGGGCGCAAGAGCCAAGTAACGACAACAGTTTCCTGAGGATGCTTCCCCATGA
Organism: Allosphingosinicella sp.; assembly: GCA_036399475.1. Taxonomy (GTDB): domain Bacteria; phylum Pseudomonadota; class Alphaproteobacteria; order Sphingomonadales; family Sphingomonadaceae; genus Allosphingosinicella. The sequence goes on along the minus strand of DASWNA010000036.1, from coordinate 65,596 downwards.
AGGCCCAAGTCTCCGCCCTCGCTCTCGCTTTCTGCCTCGCCGGCTGCGCCAGCGCCGCCGCCGAAAGCGCCGATATGGTTTCCGCCGGCCGGGCCGCCGCCGAAGCCCAGCCCCCCGCGATTGACGCCATCCCAACCCTTGAAGACGCTCGCGCCTTCGTCGCCCGTGCCGAAAAGGAACTTGCGGAATTCTCGGTGCTCAACAGCCGCGCCCAGTGGGTGAACGCGACCTACATCACCGACGACACCGACGCGCTCGCCGCCCATTTCGGCACCATCGGCACCGAGATGTCGGTGCGCCTCGCCAACGAAGCAGCGCGCTTCGCCAACGTCCCCGGCCTCGATTACGACACCAGCCGCAAGCTCAACACGCTGCGCAGCGCCCTCGTGCTCCCCGCGCCGACCACGCCCGGCGCCGCGGCCGAACTCAACACCATCTCGACTCGCCTCTCCTCCACCTACGGCAAGGGCCGCGGCACGCTGAACGGCAAGGAGATGACCGGCAACGACCTCGAGGAGCAGATGGGCTCGGTGCGCAACCCGGCCCAGCTCCAGGAGATGTGGACGAGCTGGCACACCAATGTCGGCCGCCCGATGCGCGCCGATTACAACCGCCTGATCGAGATCGCCAATCAGGGCGCCAAGGAGCTCGGCTATACCGACACCGGCGCGATGTGGCGCTCGCGCTACGACATGAAGCCCGACGAATTCGCGGCCATGACCGACCGGCTGTGGAGCGAGGTCAAGCCGCTCTACGACCAGCTCCATTGCTACACCCGCACCAAGCTGAACGACAAATATGGCGACAGGGTGCAGCCCGAAACCGGCCCGATCCGCGCCGACCTGCTCGGCAACATGTGGGCGCAGGAATGGGGCAACATCTACGACGTGGTCGCGCCGAAGGGCGCCGGCGACGTCGGCTACGACCTCACCGACCTCCTGGTGAAGAACAAGTACACGCCGGAGAAGATCGTCCGCACCGGCGAAAGCTTCTTCACCTCCCTTGGGTTCGCGCCGCTCCCCGAAACCTTCTGGAAGCGCTCCATGATCACCGCGCCGCGGGACCGCGAAGTGATCTGCCACGCCTCCGCCTGGGACGTCGACAATGTCGAGGACCTGCGCATCAAGATGTGCACCAAGGTCAACGCCGACGACTTCGTCACCGTTCACCACGAGCTCGGCCACAATTTCTACCAGCGCGCCTACAACCAGCAGCCCTTGCTTTACCTCGACAGCGCCAACGACGGCTTCCACGAAGCGATCGGCGACGCCATCGCGCTCTCCGTGACGCCGGAATATCTCGTCCAGATCGGCCTCCTGCCGCGCAACAAGGTGCCGTCCGCCGACAAGGACGTCGGCCTTCTCCTGCGCCAAGCGATGGATAAGGTCGCTTTCCTGCCCTTCGGTTTGATGGTCGATAAGTACCGCTGGCGCGTGTTCAACGGCGAAGTCACACCGGCCAACCTCCAGAGCGGGTGGGACCAGCTTCGCCTCCAGTATCAGGGCATCGTGCCGCCGACCCAGCGCACCGAGCAGGATTTCGACCCCGGCGCCAAATACCACGTCCCAGCCTCGGTGCCCTACACCCGCTACTTCCTGGCCCGGATCCTCCAGTTCCAGTTCTACAAGGCGGCGTGCGACCAGGCCGGCTGGAAGGGCCCGCTTCACCGCTGCTCCTTTTACGGCAACAAGGACGTCGGCCAGAAGCTCAACGCCATGCTGGCGATGGGCGCCTCCAAGCCCTGGCCGGACGCGCTGGAAGCCTTTACCGGCACCCGCGAAATGTCGGGCCAGCCGATGCTGGAATATTTCCGTCCGCTGATGACCTTCCTGGCCGAGCAGAACAGGGGCAAGCAATGCGGCTGGCAGGGCTGATCGCACTCGCACTGGCCGGTGCCCTTGCACCGGCCGCCTCGGTGTCCGCGCAGGACATCGCGATCTCGCTCGCGCCCGGCGAAGTGCTCCTCAAGGTCGAGGCCGAGGGCGCGTACCGCGCCCGCCCCGATCTGATGAGCATTTCAGCGGGCGTGGTGACCACCGGCCGCAGTGCAAAGGACGCGCTTGCCGCGAACGCCAATCTGGCCAACCGCCTCCTTGCGGCGATCCGGGCAGCCGGTGTCGAGCCGCGCGACGTGCAAACCGCCAGTCTCCAGGTCCAGCCGCAATTCGCCGGCAATCGCGACGGCGACGAAGATGCGGTCCGCAGGATCACCGGCTACGTTGCGCACAACCGGCTGAACGTCACCCTGCGCGACCTTTCCAAGGCGCCGGCCATAATCAACGGCTTGTTCGAAGCAGGTGCCAACGAGGTGGAGGGGCCGAGCTTCGGTTTCGCCGATCCGGCGCCCGCGCTTGGCGCCGCACGCGCGGCGGCGGTGAACGAAGCCAAGGCCGAAGCGGAAACCTACGCCGCGGCCTTGGGTATGCGGGTGACGCGCGTCCTGCGGGTCAGCGAGCGCGGAAACTTCGTCGACAATGAAGCCGGCGAGATCGTCGTCACCGGCCGCCGCATCAGCGCTGCTCCGGTAGAGCCGGGTGAAATCGCAACGCGGGTCACCGTCTGGATCGACTACGCGATGGCCCCGATCCGCTAAGCCGGCTCGTACCTTAGCCCTTGTGCCTGGACGCGGCCTCTGCTTCCCGCGCGGTCACCGCGGCTTTCAACACCTCGTTGATCGGCTTGCCGTCGCAGGCGCGCTTCGCCAGCGCGCGGGCACCGTAAACCGCGCCCGCCGTCGCTGCGGCCGCGCCGACGCCGATCGCGGCGGCGGTAAACGGGTGCCGCTTGACCTCTTCGGCGAGGCGCAAAGCGGCGGATTTGCCTTGGGGCTTGCCGGTCTGGTCGGCTTCACTCGTCACGATAAACTCTCCGGCTGCGGCAGGTACAGGCGGCGAGAACGCGGCAGCGCAGCCGCCGTTGCGTGAGGCACGAGAAAAGGCGCGAGCGGACGCGAGCCGTCGTCTTCCCCTCCCTCTCCTCGGAGGATGCGAACCGGTCGCGGCGATGGAAAGGGAGGGGTCAGGGGTGGGTTTTGCTCAACCAGGGCGCGAGGCGCGAAACCCACCCCCGGCCCCTCCCTCTCGCCGTCAGGTGCATTCGTTACGAACGCCGTGCGGAGGGAGGGGAGGCGCTTGGGACGCGCGACTCCGAAACTTACAAACGCTCGATCATGTAGTCGGCGCTCGACACGTTGAACGCGCCGGGCTCCTCGACATTGAGCTGCTCGACGACGCCGTCCTTGACCACCATCGAGAAACGCTGGCCGCGCTGGCCGAGCCCGAACTTGGACCCGTCCATGCCAAGGCCGATCTCGCGAACGAAATCGCCATTGCCGTCAGCCAGCATCGTCACCTTGCCGTCTGCCTCGGCGCTCTGCGACCAGGCCTGGAGCACGAAGGCGTCGTTGACCGCGGTGCAGGCGATTTCGTCCACGCCCTTGTTCTTGAACTCCTCGACCTTCTCGACAAAGCCCGGCAGGTGCCGCGCCGAACAGGTCGGCGTGAAGGCGCCCGGCACGGAGAAAAGCGCCACCCGGCGGCCGGCGAAATAATCCTCGCTGTCCACCGGTTGCGGGCCTTCCGCGGTCGCCTTGATGAAGGTCGTCTTGGGCAGGCGGTCGCCGACGCTGATGGCCATGGGGGAAGCTCCTTTTGCGGTGGTGATGGGTTCGGCGGTGCCTCTAGCAAGGCTGGCGGCACTCGAACAGGGGCAGGGGCGTTGAGCGCGCACCTGCACCCCCTTACAAAGTGAACCCATGGACGAACCGCCTTTCCTTTCCGGCCAGCTCCTGCTCGCCATGCCGGGCATCGGCGATCCCCGTTTCGAAAAAGCGGTGATCGCGATGTGCGTCCATGACGAGAACGGCGCCCTCGGCATCGGCCTCGGCCGCATCGTTCCCCGCATCACCTTCCATGGTTTGCTCGAACAGCTCGACATCGAGCCGGGCGTCGCGCCCGACGTCGCCATCCACCTCGGCGGCCCGGTCGATCCGCAGCGCGGCTTCATTCTCCACTCGCCCGATTGGGGCGGCCAGGACAGCGTCCACGTCGCCGGCCGCTGGGTGCTCAGCGCCACCCTCGATATCCTCCGCGCCATCGCCGAGGGCAGGGGCCCCACCCGCTGGATCGCGGCGCTCGGCTATGCCGGCTGGGGCGCCGGCCAGCTCGAAGGCGAACTCTGCGGCAACGGCTGGTTCGCAACGCCGGGAAGCGAAGAGCTCCTTTACGAGCGCCATGTGGAAGACCGCTGGAGCGCGGCGTTCCTGAGCGCGGGCATCGACCCCAGGCTCCTCACTGCAGACTTCGGCACGGCTTGACGAAGCGGTGCGGGTCAAGTGCGAGTTTAAGAAAGAAGGTGGACCCCGGATCAAGTCCGGGGTGACGCTTGCGCGCTGGGGCAGCCGACTATCTTCACCGTCATGCCGGACTTGATCCGGCATCCACCTTCTTTCTTCCTTCGTGCATGGGCGCGAGTGAGCCGCCCAACACCTCACATATAAAGATATCTTTATATTTGCATCACCGCCTCATCCGCGCTAAAGCCCCGCTTGAAGACCGCCACCTCGCACGGCGGTTTTTTCATTTTTCACGACCCCAAGGAGATACGTCCGTGGCCACGCAGCCCCAGACCAGCGTTGACGACTATATCGTGGCGGACATCGCCCTCGCCGGCTTCGGCCGCAAGGAGATCGAGATCGCCGAAACCGAGATGCCGGGCCTGATGGCGCTGCGCGAGGAGTTCGGCGCGTCGCAGCCGCTTAAGGGCGCGCGCATCACCGGCTCGCTCCACATGACCATCCAGACCGCCGTGCTGATCGAGACGCTGACCGCGCTCGGCGCGCAGGTCCGCTGGGCCTCGTGCAACATCTTCTCCACCCAGGACCACGCCGCCGCCGCAATCGCCGCGACCGGCGTTCCGGTGTTCGCCGTCAAGGGCGAGACGCTTGAGGAATATTGGGATTACGCAGCCCGCATCTTCGATTGGGGCCAGGACGAGACCTGCAACCTGATCCTCGACGACGGCGGCGACGCCACCATGTTCGCGCTTTGGGGCGCCCGCGTCGAAGCCGGCGAAGAGCTGCTCACCCCGACCAACGAGGAAGAGGAAATCTTCGTCGCGACGCTGAAGCGCTTCATCGCCGAGCGTCCGGGCTACCTCACCAAGACGGTCCAGACCATCAAGGGCGTTTCGGAAGAAACCACCACCGGTGTCCACCGCCTGTATGAGCTCGCCAAGCAGGGCAAGCTTCCCTTCCCGGCGATCAACGTCAACGACTCGGTCACCAAGTCGAAGTTCGACAACCTTTACGGCTGCAAGGAATCGCTGGTCGACGCCATCCGCCGCGGCACCGACGTGATGCTCGCCGGCAAGGTCGCGGTCGTCGCCGGCTTCGGCGACGTCGGCAAGGGCTCGGCCCAGTCGCTTCGCAACGGCGGCGCCCGCGTTCTCGTCACCGAAGTCGATCCGATCTGCGCGCTGCAGGCGGCGATGGAGGGCTTCGAGGTCGTGACCATGGAAGAGGCCGCCACCCGGGCCGACATCTTCGTCACCGCCACCGGCAACGCCGACATCATCACCGTCGATCATATGCGCGCGATGAAGAACATGGCGATCGTCTGCAACATCGGCCACTTCGACAGCGAGATCCAGATCGGCGCCCTGCAGAACATGCAGTGGACCGAGATCAAGCCGCAGGTCGATGAGGTCAAGTTCCCCGACGGCAAGAAGATCATCGTCCTGTCCAAGGGCCGCCTGGTCAACCTCGGCAACGCCACCGGCCACCCGAGCTTCGTGATGTCGGCGAGCTTCACCAACCAGACGCTCGCCCAGATCGAGCTCTGGACGGGCGCCGACAAGTACAAGAACGAGGTCTACGTCCTTCCCAAGCACCTCGACGAAAAGGTCGCCGCGCTTCACCTCGACAAGCTGGGCGTCAAGCTCTCCAAGCTGACCGACAAGCAGGCCGGCTACATCGGCGTGCCGGTGGAAGGCCCCTTCAAGCCGGACCACTACCGCTACTAAGGCCCGGTCTTCGCGCGAACCTGAACAGGGAACGCGCGGAGCAGGCTGAGGCCGTTACCCGGACAGGGTTGAGGGAACGTCACCCCGGACTTGATCCGGGGTCCACCTTCTTTCGCTGCGGCTGTCAGAAGGTGGATGCCGGATCAAGTCCGGCATGACGACGGTAGGCTACGAGACGAAGGGCGCTTCCGGATCTGGAGGCGCCCTTTTCTTTTGCCCGGTCCGCACCTATGTTCTCTTCATGTTCCGCGCGACTCACGAAGCAGGTGCTGAAAACCTTTGGGGCGGGGAGGGGAAAAGCCGGCAAAGGTTACAAAGGGAACACGATGCCTCAGGCGAAACCCTCAACTTTGTATCCTTTGAAGCACTTTCCGCCGTTTCCGAGTCCGCACGTTCACCCACATTGATGGATCGGCGGGCAGCGCCCATATAAGAGGGGAGCGGCCTTCCTGGCCCATCTTGGAGTGATGATGCCCCTTTCTCTTCCCGTTCTTCCCCTGCGCGACATCGTCGTTTTCCCGCAGATGATCGTGCCCCTGTTCGTCGGCCGCGACAAATCGGTTGCCGCGCTTGAAAGCGCGATGGCGGCGGACAAGCAGATTTTCCTCGTCTCGCAGCTTGATCCGGGGGAGGACGATCCCGATCGCGACGCGCTCTATGATCTCGGCGTCGTCGCCACCATTCTCCAGCTTCTCAAGCTCCCCGACGGCACGGTGCGCGTGCTGGTCGAGGGCCAGCGCCGCGCCACGCTTGCGTCGTTGAACGAGGAGGGCCAGCACCTCGTCGCCGAAATCGACGATGTCGAAGGGGAAGAGCCGGAAGGTCCCGAGGTCTCCGCGCTGATGCGCTCGGTGGTTGAGCAGTTCGAAAACTATTCCAAGCTCAACAAGAAGCTGCCGGCGGAGACCGCCGTCCAGCTCGGCCAGATCGAGGAAGCCTCGCGCCTTGCCGACGCGGTGGCCGCCAACATCAACATCAAGGTGTCGGACAAGCAGACCCTGCTTGCCGAGTTGAAGCCGGTGCGCCGCCTGGAAATGGCCTTCGCCTTCATGGAAGGCGAGCTTGGCGTTCTCCAGGTCGAGAAGAAGATCCGCAGCCGCGTGAAGCGCCAGATGGAGAAGACGCAGCGCGAATATTACCTCAACGAGCAGTTGAAGGCGATCCAGCGCGAGCTCGGCAACGAGGGCGAGGAAGGCGACGGCGACGAGCTGGCCGAGCTCGGCCGCAAGATCGAGCGCACCAAGCTTTCCAAGGAAGCCAAGTCCAAGGCGTCGTCGGAGCTCAAGAAATTGAAGGCGATGGCGCCGATGTCGGCCGAAGCCACCGTGTCGCGCAACTATCTCGACGTGCTGCTCGGCCTGCCCTGGGGCAAGAAGAGCAAGGTCAAGAAGGACATCGCCGAAGCCCAGGCGATCCTCGACGAGGATCATTATGGGCTCGAGAAGGTCAAGGACCGGATCGTCGAGTATCTCGCCGTCCAGGCCCGCACCAACAAATTGAAGGGCCCGATCCTTTGCCTCGTCGGCCCCCCCGGCGTCGGCAAGACCTCGCTCGGCCGCTCCATCGCCAAGGCGACAGGCCGCGAGTTCGTCCGCCAGTCGCTTGGCGGCGTGCGCGACGAAGCCGAAATTCGCGGCCACCGCCGCACCTATATCGGCTCGCTGCCCGGCAAGATCGTCTCGAACCTCAAGAAAGCCGGCTCATCCAACCCGCTCTTCCTGCTCGACGAGATCGACAAGCTCGGTCAGGATTTCCGCGGCGATCCCGCCTCGGCGCTGCTCGAGGTGCTGGATCCGGAGCAGAATTCGAAGTTCCAGGACCATTATCTGGAGATCGATTACGACCTCTCGGACATCATGTTCGTCACCACCGCGAACACGATGGACATGCCGCAGCCCTTGCTCGACCGCATGGAGATCATCCGCCTCGAAGGCTATACCGAGGAGGAGAAGGTCCAGATCGCCCAGCGTCACCTCCTGCCGAAGCAGATCGAGGCGCATGGCTTGAAGGACAGCGAGTTCGAGCTGACCGAGAGCGGCCTCAGGAGTCTGATCCAGCATTATACCCGCGAGGCGGGCGTGCGCACCCTTGAGCGCGAGATCGCCAAGGTCGCCCGCAAGGCGCTTCGCCGGATCTTGGAAGGCAAAGCCGAGCGGGTCGAGATCACCGCCGAGAACCTGTCCGAATTTTCCGGCGTTACCCGCTACCGCCACGGCATGGGCGAGGAAGAGGATCAGATCGGCGCCGTCACCGGCCTGGCCTGGACCGAAGTCGGCGGCGAACTCCTCACCATCGAGGCGGTCACGGTGCCCGGCAAGGGCCAGATCAAATGGACCGGCAAGCTTGGCGACGTCATGCAGGAGTCGATCCAGGCCGCCTTCGCCTTCGTCAAGGCGAGGAGCCCGAGCTACGGGGTCAAGCCGAGCCTGTTCGGGCGCAAGGACATCCACGTCCACCTGCCCGAGGGCGCAACTCCGAAGGACGGCCCGTCCGCCGGCGTCGGGATGGTCACTGCGATCATCTCGACCCTGACGGGGATTCCGGTCCGCCGCGATGTCGCGATGACTGGGGAGGTCACGCTGCGCGGACGCGTGCTTCCGATCGGCGGCTTGAAGGAAAAGCTCCTCGCGGCGCTTCGCGGCGGCATCAAGAAGGTGCTGATCCCGGCCGAGAACGAGAAGGACCTCGTCGAGATCCCGCAGGCGATCAAGGACGGGCTGGAGATCGTGCCCGTGTCCCACGTCGACGAAGTGCTCACCCACGCCCTCGCCACGCCGGTCACGCCGATCGACTGGACCGAAGCGGATGAACTCGCCACCGTTCCGGTGCCCGACCTCGCCGCCGCCCCCGACGAGGTCTCCATCCGCCACTGACCGGCTGGGCAACGATCGCAACGTTCCAAAAGGAGGCGTGCCTTTCCGCGGGGAGGCGCGCTTTCCTTTTGACTCGGCGCTCCCTCCTGCCCTTAGATGAAGTTTGGCGCGAGCCGCGATTCCAACGAACAGGGGTTCGGGAAAGATGAACAAGCAGGAGCTGATCGGCACCGTTGCCGAAGCAACAGGGCTGAGCCGCACCGATGCGAGCCGCGCCGTCGAAACGGTGTTCGAAGTGATCACCAACTCGCTGAAACGCGGCGATGAAGTGCGCCTGGTCGGCTTCGGCACGTTTTCCTGCTCGCGCCGCAAGGCATCCACGGGCCGTAACCCGCGCACCGGCGAGCCGATGCAGATCAAGGAATCGACCCAGCCCAAGTTCAAGGCCGGCAAGGTGCTGAAGGATTCGGTCAGCCGCTGAACGGCGCCGGTGCGGAACGGCACCGGTCCTTCCTGCGCAGCCGGGACGTTTTTCCGCCGCCACATGCTGGACAGCCTGGAGGCGGCCCATTAAGGGCACGGCACGCAAAGCCCACGGGCTTTCTTTCCGGCGTGGGCGCGTAGCTCAGTGGTAGAGCACACCCTTCACACGGGTGGGGTCGCAGGTTCAATCCCTGCCGCGCCCACCACGCCATCCTTCTCCTCAGCGCCTACAGCGGGTCCGGCACCGGCGCGCCGAGCTTTCTGGCGATCCGCGCCACTTCCTCATCGCTCGGCAGCTCGGGCAGGTCTTCTCCAGGGCCGCGCGCATCGTCGGGCACACCCGGCCCGGTGCCGGCGATCGTCTCGTTGACCGCGCGCTCGTTTGCTCCGGTGGTGATCTTTTCCCTGTCTTCGGCCATGATCGTTCCTCCTCTGCTCACCGCATCAAAGGCGGAAGCGGCGGCGATGTTCCCTAAGCAAGCGGAGACGTGCGGTGAGCGACATGGCCGACCAAGTGGTAGCGGCCGGTCCTTAGGCGAAGGCCTCCGCAACGATCTGGTAGGAGCGCAGCCGCGCCTGATGGTCGAAGATTTGCGAGGTGATCATCAGCTCGTCCGCGCCGGTGCGCTCCACGAATGCCTCGATCTGCGCCTTCACCTTAGCGGGCGCGCCGATCGCCGAGCAGGACAGCACATCGTCCAGCATCGCCCGCCCGTTGGGCGGCAGCGTTTCGGCATAGCCCGCCACCGGGGGCGGCAGCTTCGAGGCGCGGCCGGTGCGCAGGTTGACGAATGCCTGCATCACCGATGTGGCGAGAAGCTGGGCTTCCTCGTCGCTGTCTGCGGCGAAGGCGTTGAAGCCGAGCATCACATAAGGCCGCTCAAGCTGCTCCGACGGGCGAAACATCTCGCGGTAGACCTGGATCGCTTCCACCATCTGCCCAGGCGCGAAATGGGAAGCGAAGGCGTACGGCAAACCGAGCATGGCGGCGAGCTGCGCGCCGAACAGGCTCGAGCCGAGGATCCACACCGGAACGTTCTGGCCTTCGCCCGGGATGGCGCGGACCTGGCGAGCCGGATCGTGGCGGAAGTAATCCATCAACTCCACCACATCGCGCGGAAACTGATTCTCGTCGGAGCTCAAGTTGCGGCGCATCGCCATGGCGGCGGCGCGATCCGTACCCGGCGCCCGGCCCAGCCCCAGATCGACGCGGCCGGGGAAGAGCGCATCCAGTGTCCCGAACTGCTCGGCGATCACCAAAGGCGCGTGGTTGGGAAGCATGATGCCCCCCGCGCCGATGCGGATGGTCGAGGTGCCTGCGCCGACATACGCAAGCGCAACCGATGTCGCCGCGCTTGCGATGCCCGGCATGCTGTGGTGCTCGGCCATCCAGAAGCGATTGTAGCCAAGTCCCTCGGCGTGGCAGGCGAGCTCAAGCGCATTGCGCAGCGCCTGTCCGGCGTCGCTGCCTTCGGCAACCGGGGCGAGATCGAGAACTGAAAATCGTACCATAGCTGCGAGATGGGGTGGCAGGCGGCCGGTGCAATGGCGCCTTGCCGCCGAAGCGCCGTCTGCCTAGGTCCCGCGGATGCATGGGGAGACAACCAGCCGGCACCTTTGGCGCGAAGAAATTCGCGCAACGGTGGCGCTCGCCTGGCCGCTGATCCTCACCAATATCGCCCAATCGTTGATCCACGCGACCGACGTCATCCTGCTCGGCCGCGCCGGGCCGCAGTCGCTCGCCTCCGGCACGTTGGGCGTCCAGGTCTACCTCGTCTTCCTGATCTTCGGCCTTGGTCTGGTCACCGCTTCGGCACCGATGATCGCCAAGGAGCTCGGCGCCCGCCACCACAGTGTCCGGGACGTGCGCCGCACGGTGCGTCAGGCGATGTGGGCAGCAGTAGCGATCTCGGTGCCGGTCTGGATCATCCTCTGGAACACCGGCGCGATCCTGATCGCCTTTGGACAGGATCCGCAGCTCGCCGCCGGTGCCCAGAGCTTCGTTCGCGCGCTGCAATGGGGCTTTCTGCCCTACCTCTTCTACATCGTGCTGCGCTCGTTCGTGTCGGCGCTCGAACGCCCGATTTGGTCTCTGATTATCGGTCTGATCGCCGTCGTCTATAACGGCCTGATCAACTACGCCCTGATCTTCGGCAAGTTCGGGCTCCCTGAACTCGGCCTTCGGGGCGCGGGCATCGGCAGCGCAAGCGCCAACCTCTTCATGTTCGGCGGCATGGCGCTGGTCGTGGTCCTCCACCCGCGCTTCCGCCGTTACCGCCTGTTTGGCCGCTTCTGGCGCCCCGATTGGGAGCGGTTCCGCGAAGTGTGGCGGCTCGGCACACCGATCGCGGTCACGTTGACGCTGGAGATTGCGATCTTCGCCTCGGCGGTGTTCCTGATGGGCCTGATCAGCCAAGCCTCGATCGCCGCCCACGCCATCGCCATCCAGCTTGCCGCGCTGACCTTCATGGTGCCGATGGGGCTGGGGCAGGCGGCGACGGTGCGCGTCGGTCTCGCCTACGGCCGGCAGGACCGCGTCGGCGTCAGCATCGCGGGGTGGGTAAGCTTCGCGCTCGGCGTGGGCTTCATGACGCTGACGGGCCTGGTCATGCTCGCCGCGCCTGAAGCCCTTGTTCGCCTGTTCCTCGATCCTGCAAACCCCGACAACGGCCCGGTGATGAAGCTCGCCGTGTCGTTCCTGATCGTCGCGGCTTTTTTCCAGATTGTTGACGGGGCTCAGGCCGTGGGCGCCGGAATGCTGCGGGGCCTTCAGGATACGCGGGTGCCGATGGTTTATGCCGCCTTTGGTTACTGGGTGGTGGGGCTCCTCACGGGGGTAGGGCTGGCGTTCGGCCTCGGGTGGCAGGGCGTCGGCATCTGGATCGGCCTCGCCGCCGGGCTTGCCGTCGTGTCCGCATTGATGCTTGCCCGCTGGCTGCGGCGCGAGCGGCTCGGCCTGGTAAGCTGGACTCCCTGAGCGGGAAGTTACCTTCCGCGCCGCGTTCTTCCTTGACGCTGCCGGGCGCCCGCTCCTATTAGCCCGGCGCACTCAGCGTGGCGATCGTAGCTCAGTTGGTTAGAGCACCGGTTTGTGGTACCGGGGGTCGCGGGTTCAAGTCCCGTCGGTCGCCCCACGCGCCCCCTTCAAATCAGGGCCGTACACCATGCATTCCCCTTGGGATTATCCCGACTTCGACGATCACGAGATCGTCCACTTCGTCACGGATGCCGAAACCGGCCTCCGGGCGGTGATCTGCGTTCATTCCACCCACCTCGGCCCCGGCGCCGGCGGCGTCCGCTTCTGGCACTATGCCGAAAGCGCCGACGCGTTGCGCGATGCCCTGCGGCTGTCCCGCGGCATGAGCTTCAAGAACGCCATGGCAGGCCTCCCCATGGGTGGCGGCAAGGCGGTGATCCTGGCCGATGAGAACCGCACCAAGACGCCCGAAATGCTCGCCGCCTACGGTCGCGCCGTTGAGCGGCTCGGCGAAGCCTATGTGACCGCCGAGGACGTCGGCATCACGGTTGCGGACCTCGTCCAGGTTGCAGAGCACACCCGCTTCATCGCCGGATTGCCAGTGGGCGAGGGCGAAGTGGGCGGCGATCCCGGCCCGCACACCAGCTACGGCGTGTTCCTCGGCATCAAGGCCGCGGTGCGCCGCGCGCTCGGCAAGGACAGCCTGAGCGGCCTCCACATTGCGCTTCAGGGCGCAGGCAGCGTCGCCGGCGGCGTCGCCCGCCAGGCCGCCGCCGAGGGCGCGCGCATCAGCCTCACCGACATCGATACGGCACGTGCCGAGAAGCTGGCATCGGAAGTTGGCGGCGCGGTTGTAGCGCCCGATGAGATCATGACGCTTGAAGCGGACGTGCTCAGCCCGAACGCTCTGGGTGCGATCCTCACCGGGCAATCGATCGCAGCACTGCGCGTGCCAGTCGTTGCGGGCGGCGCCAACAACCAGCTTGCCACGCCCGAGGACGGCCAGCGCATCCACCAGCGCGGCATCCTCTACGCGCCCGATTATGTGATCAACGCCGGCGGCATCATCAACGTCAGCTGCGAATATCTGCGCAACGCCGATGCGGCTGGAGTCAAGGCGCGGATCGAGCAGATCCCGGTACGTCTCGAGCAGATCTGGGCCGAGAGCGAGGCCACCGGCCGCAACCCGGCGGAAGTCGCGGACGCGATGGCCAAGCGCCTGATCGGGCGCGGCTAAATCAAACTCGTTCGTCCCGAGCAAAGTCGAGGGGCGCCGGCACTGACTCCTCGTGTGCGCCCCTCGACTGCGCTCGGGACGAACGGGGATTGTGATTGGCCTTTCTGTCAAAGCGGCGGAGCCGCCCGCGCCTTGTCCCGCCCGAGCTTGTGCTCTCGGTAGAGCGTATACAGGCCGCTCAGGATGATCACCGCCGCGCCGCCCCAGGTGGTGGCCGGCGGATGGTCGCCGAACAGCAGCCAGCCGAGCAGCACCGCCCACAGGAGCTGGGTGTAATCGAACGGCACCACCACCGAAACCGGCGCAAAGCGCAGCGAGGCGGTGAGGAAAAGCTGACCAAAGCCGCCGAACAGCCCAAGGCAGACGAGTATCACCCAGGCCTTGCCGTCATGCACCTGCGCGTGGAACGGCATAAGGGTGCCAAGCGCCAGCATCGACAGCAGGGTGAACCAGAGAACCGTCGTCTGGGGATGCTCGGTTCTTCCGATCTGGCGGATAGTGATCGTGACCACGCCCACCCCAAAGGCGGCGGCGATCGCAAGGGCGAGGCCGAGCGGCGGTAAGTCCGCGCCGTGGGGTCGCATCACCAGAAGAACGCCAACCAACCCGAGGACAACCGCGCTCCAGCGATGACGGCCGACCTGTTCCTTCAGCACCAAGGCAGACAGCACCACCGCGAACAAAGGCGCCGCGAAGCCGATGGTGGTCGATTCGGCGAGCGGCAGATAGGCCAGCGAGCTGAACGCCAGCACCATGGTGGCCAGCCCGACGATCGCCCGCCAGACGTGCGCGGTCGGCCGCTTGGTCCGCCACGCGCCGAGGTTGCCGGTGAATGCGATCCAGGCGAGGAGCGGCGGCAGGCCGAAGGCGAAGCGGTAGAAGGCCAGCTCCACCGTCGATACGCCCGCTCCGTAGCCAAGCTTGATGGCCGCCGCCATGAAGCCGAAGCAGGTGGTTGCGGCGATCCGCAGGCCGATGCCGAGCAGGCGGTTCTGGTGCGGGCGGTCGGAAGCCATTGCCGGCGCGAGTGGGGGACCTTTGATTCAAAGGCAAGAGCCCGGCGTAACTCCCTATCCCCTGCGGGGAGAGGGTTGGGGTGAGGGGGCTCGGCGTCTTCGGTGAGGCTCGGCGGCCGCGCCTCGCTTCATGCTCAGCACCCCCTCACCCAACCCTCTCCCCGCCCGGGAGACGGCTAAGCGCCTCTGCCTTTGAAAGCCGCGCGCCGCTCGGCTAGGGACGAGACGCACATGCACATCTTCGCGAATCCGGTCCGTTTCCTCAGAATCGCACGTCCGCTGACACCCTGGCTCGGGTGGGGCGGCGGCTTGCTGGTCGTCGCCGGGCTTGTCTGGGGCGTCTTCCTGGCGCCGCGCGACTATCTGCAGGGCGAAAGCGTGCGCATCATGTACGTTCACGTGCCCGCCGCCTGGCTCGGCATGGCGGGCTGGGCGGGGATCGCCGTCGCCAGCGTGATGCAGCTCGTCTGGCGCCACCCGCTCGCCGGGGTCGCGGCGCGGGCGATCGCTCTGCCCGGCGCAGTGTTCACCGCCATCTGCCTCGCCACCGGCTCGCTCTGGGGCCGGCCGACCTGGGGCACGTGGTGGGAATGGGACGGGCGGATGACCTCCATGCTCGTCCTCCTGTTCCTCTACATCGCCTTCATCGCGCTTGCGGATGCCGAGCGGGAGAAAGGCGGGGAGGGGCGTCTTGCCGCCATCTTCGGCCTGGTCGGCGCCATCAACCTGCCGATCATCCATTACTCCGTCCTGTGGTGGCGCACCCTTCACCAGGGGCAGAGCATCGGCGTGCGCGGATCCTCGATCGACTCCTCGATGCTGTGGCCCTTGTTCGTCTCGGCGATCGGCTTTTCCATGCTGTTCGGCGCGGTGGTGTTGATGCGGATGCGCGGCGCGCTTGCCCGGCAAAAGGTGGAAGCCAGGCTCAGGAGAATGGCGGCGTGAACCATTGGCCGTTCATCCTCGGCGCCTATGCGCTAACCGCACTCGGCACCCTCGGCCTGGTCGCGGCAAGCTACGTCGCGATGCGCAAAGCCGAGGCGGATGCCGACGCGCTGAGGACCGAGCGGTGAAGCGCAAGAACCAGCGCCTTTCCCTGCTCATCCTGGCAATCGCCGCGGTGGTCGCGGCGGTGCTGCTCGCCATGTCGGCGCTCAAGGACCAGGCCGCTTATTTCTACGCGCCGGCGGATGTCGTGCGGCAAGGCCTGCCGCTGGACCGCGCGGTGCGGATCGGCGGCATGGTCAAGGCAGGCTCGATCAAGCGCGCGCCGGACGGCGTCACCATCGCCTTCGTCGTCCATGACGAGTCTCCGCACACCATCCCAGTCCGGTTCCGCGGCATCGTGCCCGATCTCTTCCGTGAAAAGAGCGGCGTGGTGGCGGAAGGCCGCTTTCAACCGAACGGCCTGTTCGTCGCCACCGAAATCCTCGCCAAGCATGACGAGAATTACATGCCGCCCCGGCTCGACGGCAAATCGGGCGAGCACAAGAGCGAGAGCCTGAAGTGATCGCCGAAACCGGGCTTGCGGCGCTTTGGCTCGCCGCCGCGATGTCGCTGCTCCAGCTCCTCTTCGGCATTGCCGCGCTTCGCCCCGCCGGCGCCGAGCTGCTGCGCGCGGTGCGGCCGGTGGCGGTGGCGCAGGCCTTGCTCGTCGGCCTCGCCTTCCTGCTCCTCATCCAGCTCTTCCTGCGCACCGATCTGTCGGTCGCGCTGATTGCCGAGAACAGTCACTCGGCCAAGCCGTGGCTCTATAAATTCTCCGGCACCTGGGGGAATCACGAAGGCTCGATGCTGCTCTGGGTGTCGGTGCTGGCGCTGGCCGGTGCTGCCGTGGCCCTGTTCGAGCGCAAGCTCGCCGAGCGCACCCTGGTCGCCACGCTCACCGCTCAGGCCGCGATCGGCCTCGGATTCTACGCCTTCCTGCTATTCGCCTCAAACCCCTTCGACCGCCTCGATCCGGCGCCGCTGGACGGGAAGGGGCTCAACCCGCTCCTCCAGGACCCAGGCTTGGCCTTCCACCCGCCGACCTTGTATTTCGGCTATGTCGGCATCTCGATCGCCTTCTCGTTCGCGGTCGGCGCCCTGGTCACCCGCGATGTCGGTCCCGCATTCGCCAAGGCGATGCGGCCGTGGGTGCTCGCCGCATGGATATTCCTCACGCTCGGCATCACTGCGGGCTCCTACTGGGCCTATTATGAGCTTGGCTGGGGCGGCTGGTGGTTCTGGGATCCGGTGGAGAATGCCTCGCTCATGCCCTGGCTCGCCGCCACCGCGCTCCTCCATTCGGTGACGGTGCTCGCCACCCGCGACGGGCTTCGCGCCTGGACGGTGATGCTTGCCGTGGTTGCGTTCTCCATGTCGATGGTCGGCACCTTCCTGGTCCGCTCGGGCATCCTCACTTCGGTGCACAGCTTCGCGGTCGATCCGCAGCGCGGCGCCTTCATCCTCGCGCTCCTGGCCATCTACATCGGCGGTGCGCTGGCGCTGTTCGGTCTGCGCGTAGGTACGGTGAAGGAAGGCACGACCTTCGAGCCGGTGAGCCGCGAGGGCGCGCTGGTCGCCAACAACCTGCTGCTTTCGGCGATCCTCGGCATCGTCATGGTCGGCACGCTTTATCCCCTGCTGGTCGAGGCGTTGGGCGGCGAGAAGCTTTCGGTCGGCCCGCCTTATTTTAACGCCGCCGCGGGGCCGATCGCGCTGCTCCTCGTCCTGATCATGGGGGCCGGCCCGCTGCTGCGCTGGCGGCGCGACCGCCTGGGCGAGTTGGTCCGCCGCCTGATCGTGCCGCTTGCCATCCTTGCCGCCTCTGCCGGCGCGGTGCTGGCGCTCGCGCCCGGCATCCGCCTGCTGCCGCTGCTCGGCCTGGTTCTCGCCCTCGGCGTCGGCGCGGCGAGCCTTGCGCCCTTGTGGAAGCGCAGATTGCGCCGCACGCCGCTCTTCACCTGGGGCATGGTCATCTCGCACCTCGGCATCGCGGTCAGCCTTGGCGGCATGGCGTCGGAAGCGGCGTTCAGCAAGGAAGTGCTTGTCGCCGCTCGTCCCGGAGAAATCGTCAAGATCGGTCCTTATGCCCTCCGCTTCGACGGGGTGGAGCCCGTGGCCGGGCCGAACTGGACGGCCGTCGAAGCCAAGCTCACCGCAAGCCGCAATGGCCGCGCCTTCGTTCTTCGCCCGCAGGCCCGCATGTTCACCGCGCCGCCGACCGAGACCAGCGAGGCCGCCATCGCCACCCGCTTAGACGGGCAGCTCTACACGGTGATCGGCAAGGAGGATGAAGGCGGCCGCTGGCAGCTTCGCCTCTGGTGGAAGCCGTTCGTGACGCTGATCTGGCTTGGCGGCGCCCTTGTCGCGCTCGGCGGCCTGCTTGCGCTGATCGGCCGTGTTCGCCGCGGCGGGCGCAAGGCACGCAACGAGGAGGCCTGGGCATGAAGCGCCTGATCCTGTGGCTGCCGCTTGCGGTGTTCGCCATCTTCCTGGGCTTCTTCGCGTTCCGTCTCGGCGGCGAGCAGGACTCCAGCATCCGTTCCCGCATGGTCGGCAAGCCGATGCCGGAGTTCGTTCTCAAGCAGGCGGTGCCGGGCCATCCAGCGCTGACCAGCGGCGATCTGAAAGGCGGGCAACCGCGCTTGGTCAACATCTTCGGCAGCTGGTGCATTCCATGCCGCGTCGAATCGCCGCAGCTCCTGGCGCTCAAGGCGCGGGGGGTGCCGGTGGACGCCATCGCTATTCGAGACAGACCGGAGGATGTCGCCCGCTTCCTTACTCAATATGGCGATCCGTTCGACCGCATCGGCGACGATCCGCGAAGCCAGGTCCAGTTCGCGATCGGCTCGTCGGGCGTGCCGGAGACCTTCCTGGTCGACGGCAAAGGAATCATTCGCCACCAGCATATCGGCGAAATCCGCCCGGAAACCGTGCCGGAGCTGATCGCGGCCTGGGAGGCGGCGAAGTGACGCGCTCCCCCAACTTCCCCTGTCATTCCCGCGCAAGCGGGAAACCCGCTTCTTCTACTTGCGCATCCCCCGGAAAGAAGAAGCGGGACCTCCGCTTTCGCAGGGGTGACGTGTTGGGCTGGGCGGTTGCTGCGGCGTCGCTGCTGGCTGCGCCGTTGGCTGCCCAGCCGACGACGCCCGATGCGCCTTATGCCTACAAGCAACTCCCCAACGCCCGTCAGGAAGCAGCGGCCAAGGCGCTGATGGAGACCCTGCGCTGTATCGTCTGCCAGGGCCAGTCGATCGCCGACAGCGACGCGACCATGGCGGGCGACATGCGCTCGCTGGTGCGGGAGCGTGTTGCGGCGGGCGAGGAGCCGGAGGCGATCCGCGCCTGGCTGGTGGAACGCTACGGCAATTGGGTAAGCTACAAGCCATCCGGGTCGCCGGTCACCTGGCCGCTTTGGGGCGCGCCGGTGCTGCTGCTCGGCGTCGGCCTGTGGCTGGCGCGCGGGCGGTTCAGGCGCCCTGCGCGAGAGGCGCGCTGATGGGCTGGATCATTCTCCTCCTGCTCGCTTTGGCGGTGTTCGCGGCGCTCTGGCGCTTTGCGCGCCTCGAGACCGGGCCGCTGCAATTCCTCCTCGCCGCCTTGCTGGTCGCCTTTGCCGGCTACGCCTGGCAGGGACGGCCGAACCTGGAAGGCGCGCCGCGCGGCACCGCCCAGGCGCCCATCCCGCCCAACCCGTTCGCCGAAGTACGCCGCGACCTGTTCGGCGGTTTCGATGCGGCTGACCGCTGGCTGGTGATCGCCGAAAGCTTCCAGCGGCGCGGCGATATGGCGGGCGGTGCCGGCGTGCTCCGCTCGGCCTTGCGCGCGCATCCGCGCAGCGCGGTTCTGTGGACCGGCTACGGCAACGCGCTGATGCTGCACGCCGGCGGATCGATGAGCTCAGCCTCCGATCTCGCCTTCCGCCGCGCCGAAGCCCTCGCTCCACAGCATCCCGCGCCTCGCCTCTTCCATGGCATGGCCTTGCTCACCGCCGGCCGGTTCGCCGAGGCGGAGCGCGTGTGGAAGGAAGCGCTTGCCCTTGCCCCGGCGAATGCGCGCTACCGCGCCGGATTGGAGCAACAGCTCTCGATGATCGAGAAAGCCCGTGCGGCGGGGCAGATACCCTGACCGCCGCGCCGGTGGGGAGCATGGGCCTCAGTGATCGACGCCGCGGCCGGTTTCTTCCTGAAGCTCGTCGATCTTCTTGGAGGCTTCCGCCTTGCTGAGCTCAGGGTCGAACTCCTCGCCCGCCTCCCGCGCCAGCGTCTTCAGGTAAGAGGCTTGCGGGCCGGTCATCGACTCGTCGCCGGTGACCCAATCGTCCGGGTTCTTTTGGGCGGTTCCCTGGGGATCGTTGTTGTCGTTGCGGTCGGACATGGCTGGCTTTCCTGTGTCGTGAAGCGTGGCCCCACCAACGGCAGTGTTCCGACTTTGTTCCCGATTACCGGGGGCTGCTCATATCCGCTGTGATCGCCGCGACGGCAAAAGCCACCGAATTTTCGGATGGTGGAAAGCCGAGCCGCACGCCGTCGCAGGCAAGTGCGTAAACTACCGCCTGGATCGATCCTGCTTCGGGGTGGCGCAGTTCAACGGTGGTTCCAAGCGCCGGTCGCGCATTGGTTTCCAGGAAGGCGCCGCGCGCCGAGACTTCGCGAAGGGCGGCGGGGGAGGGCGTGTCCGCGACGAGAATGCACATCCGCCGGCGCCGCCAGCGCGAGGCCATGGCTTTTCCCGATCCGATCCGCGCCTGCGCTACCATCTGCCGTGTCCCCTGGTCCCCGAGGTGTGACCCTAGGGCATGGGCGGCAAAGAAAGCGTTAAGCCCCGGAAACTCACCGTTACGGAGCAACCGGGAAGCAGGCCGCACCGGCCGCCTTTGCGGACGCGCAGGCTCGATCGGCGGCGGCGCGGCTCGGCAGCGGCCCGGCCTGGAGGCGGGTCACCGCGCCCGCCGGCACGAAAACCGGTTGAAGCCCGGCAAGGGCGCCCGCTTTGGCGCGCAGGCCGTTCCAGGCGTTGCGCGCATTGGCGGCATTGGAAAAGGCGCCGAGCTGAACGCGCCACCGGCCGGCCGCCACGGGAGCGGCTCTTGCCGGCGCGGGGGCGGAGGGCGGCACGGCGGTACGTGCAACCGCGCCTGCAACCTGCGCCGGCCGCGCCGGTGCGCGTGGGGGCAAAACACGGACCGACGCCGCTTTGGCGGCGGGTGCGGCTTTTTCGATCTGCCGGGCAAGGGCGAGGCCCTTCTGCCGATCGGGCAGCGGGATATGCTGGTCCATCTGCTGAAGGTTGGCGACCGCCTGCGGCAGGCCCTGGGCGGCGGCAAGCTGGGTCAGCGCATAAGCGCGCGGCCAATCCCTCTGGACGAGGTCGCCGTTGAACAAGGCCGTGCCCAGAACATATTGCGCGCGCGGATCGCCTTCGTCCGCCGCCTTGCGAAGCCACGGCATCGCCTTCGCCCGGTCGCCCTTTTGAAAGAGAATAAGGCCGAGATTGGCCTGCGCCTGGCCGTGGCCCTTGGCGGCCGCCTTTTCGTACCAGCTTTGCGCGGTGCCGAGATCGGCGGGAACGCCGCGCCCGAGCTTATAGGCTTGGCCCAGGTTGAACTGCGCGTCGGCATCGCCTTGGTCGGCGAGCACGCGCCACTCCTTCACCGCCCCGGCGAAATTGCCGGCCTGCCACAGCTGAATGCCAGCTTTCACGTCGGCAAGCGCCGCGCCCGTGCCGAGCAGAAAGGCGGTGGCGGCGGCCGAGGCCAGGAGGAAGTTTCGGCTGGGAAGCTGCATGATAAGGGTCTCCGCACGCGGCCAAAGCCGCTCTTCTGCTGCGGGTTAGCGAATAAGAGTTAATGGCATCTTAGCACTGCCCGCCTAACTCTCTTAGCACTGCCCGCCTAGCTGTCTTCCATGCCGCACGAAAGCTCTCCCACCCCGGAGGAAAGCGCCGCGGCGTTAACCGGATTTTAGCCAGGGCGGGCGCAAACCTCCTTTCACATGAGGGCGAGCCCAAGGGGATAAGATGCGCGTATTGGCATTGTCATCGCAAAAAGGCGGTTCGGGGAAGACCACCCTGTCCGGCCATCTTGCGGTTCAGGCGGAAAGGAGCGGGGCGGGGCCCGTTTGCCTTATCGACATCGACCCGCAAGGCTCGCTGGCGGATTGGTGGAACGAGCGCGAGGCGGAAATGCCGGCGTTCGCGCAAACCACCGTCGCGCGCCTGCAGAACGATCTGGAAGTGCTGCGCGGCCAGGGCTTCAAGCTTGCGGTGATCGACACCCCGCCGGCCATCACCATGGCGATCCAGAGCGTGATCCAAGTCGCTGAGCTGATCGTTATTCCGACCCGGCCGAGCCCGCACGACCTTCGTGCCGTCGGCGCCACCGTCGATCTGTGCGAACGCGCCGGCAAGCCGCTGATCTTCGTGGTCAACGCCGCGACTCCCAAGGCCAAGATCACCTACGAATGCGCGGTTGCGCTTTCCCAGCACGGCACCGTCGCCCCGGTCACGCTTCACCACCGCACCGATTTTGCCGCCTCGATGATCGACGGACGGACGGTGATGGAGGTCGATCCCAATAGCAAGTCCGCCCGCGAAGTAGCTGAATTGTGGGACTATATCTCCGACCGGCTGGAGAAGAACTTCCGCCGCACCGTTTTCCAGGCGCCGGGCACCGGCTTTGCCGGCCACTCGGCCACGCCGCGGGCCGCGGGTGGCTTCGGCCGCCGCGTCGTCAGCCAGTAAGCGGGGGGAAAAAACTGATGAACGCCAAACCCTTCGCCTCCCTGTCTTCCGGCCTGCTCGCCCGCAAGGGTGCGGCCAAGCCTGCCATGCGCCCGCAGGGTTTTGGCGGCTTCGGCGCCAATCTCGAGGATCTCGGCTGGAACGACATGGGCCAGAATGACGAGCCCGAGCCGCAGCCGCACCATGTGCCGAGCCCGGTCACTGCGCTGACGCCTGCGGCCACCCGCCTTGCGCCCGAGCCGGCGGTGGTGATCCACCAGCGCGCGCTTCAGGAAAGCTTTGCCGAACCGGAGCAGGCACCCGAGGCCGAGCCGGCCCCGGCCGTGCTCAACCTGCCGCGCCGCCGCGGCGAGGTGAAGACCGGCAAGGCCAAGGCCGCCTTCACGCTGCGCCTCGATCCCGAGCGGCACCTGAAACTGCGCTTCGCGTCCGCGCTGACTCGCCATTCGGCGCAACAGCTCGTCACCGGCGCGCTTGACGAATATTTCAAATCGCTACCCGAACTCGATGCCCTGGCGGAATGCGTGCCGGCCGAGACGGGGACGCGCAGTCGTTGAACCGGAGTGGGCACAATGAACAGCAAGACCTTGAAATTCGCGGTTTCCGCCGCTGCGATCGGCTCCACCATGGTGGCCTGCAGCCCGTCCGCGACCGCTTACGGAACCAAGATGGCGTCCTTGCCCGTTGCCGAGGCGCGCGCTGAAAGCGACGCGGCTTCGGCTTACGCCAAGGCCCAATCGGCGGCGCAGGCCGGCGACATCGTGGCGGCACTCGGCCATGCGGAACGAGCGGTTGAGCTTTCGCCGCGCGACATCGGCTACCGCATGCTGCTCGCCGATCTGTACCTCAAGAACGGCCGCTTCGCGTCGGCCGAGACCACCTTCGAGGACGTTCTCGCGCTCGACGGAGGTAATGTCCGCGCAGGCCTCAGCATCGCGCTGACCCGGATCGCGCTTGGCCGCACCGGCGGCGCTATCGGCCAGCTCGACGAGATGGCGGGCGCGCCGCCGGCCGATCTCGGCCTCGCTTACGCCCTTGCCGGCGAACATGGCCGCGCACTGGAAATTCTCGAGCCTGCCGCCCGCGCTTCGGGCGCAGCGCCCCGCGTCCGGCAGAACCTCGCGCTTGTTTACGCTTTGTCCGGCGACTGGGCCAAGGCCAAGACGATCGCGTCGCAGGACATTGCGCCCGATCAGCTCGCCGCCCGCCTTGAGCAATGGGCCCGGATGGCGCAGCCGCACGAGAGCTGGGACCAGGTCGCCGCGCTGCTTGGCGTCACGCCCGGCGCCGACGAGGGCCAGCCTGCACGCTTGGCGCTTGCACCGCGCCCCGACGACGGCACCGCATTTGCCGCCGCCGAACCTGCTCCGCAGCCCGCCGCACCCGCGGCGACCGAACTGGCGCTCGGCGGCCCGGCCCCCGAAGCAGCGCCCGAAGCACTTGTCGAGGCCGCGCCGGAACCCGCCGCCTGGGCCTCCGCCTCCGCAGAGCCCACTGCCTACCCACTTCCCGAACCGGCTCAGGCCGAAGAAGAAACCCGCCCGGTTTACGCTGCGGCAGTGGAAAGCCTGGTGACGCCGCAGGCCGGCATCGTCCACGCCTCCGCGCCCGAGTTCCGCCAGGCGCCCACCTTCGAGCGCGCCGCACCCAAGGCCAGGCCGGCGGTAAGAGCCGCCCTTGCAACACCGGGCGCCGGCCGGTTCGTGGTCCAGCTCGGCGCCTTCGGCTCGGCTGCCGGCGTGGAGCGGGCCTGGGCTTCCGCTTACAAGCGCTACGGCTTCACCGCCCACACGCCGCTCTCTACCACCCTCAAGCTTCGCGGCGGGACCTTCCACCGTCTCTCCGTCGCCGGCTTCCAGTCTCGCGGCGATGCCACTTCGGCCTGCCAGAAGGTCAAGTCCAAAGGCGGCGTCTGCTTCGTCCGCGCCGTCGCCGGCGACGCGCCGGTGCGCTGGGCCTCGCGCTACACCGGCCGCAACGCCCGGGTTTAATCCACGGCGGCGCACGGCAGGATGCTAATCGCTCCCTTGCCAGCGCCGCCGCCCGGCCCCTAACAGGGGCGGGTGGTCACCCGCATTTCCCCACTTTCGGTCCTGCAGGACGAGCAGAAGCACGCGTCTTCGCCCGGCGAGCACGCCGCGCTCTCCGCTTCGGCGGGCACCGGCAAGACTCACGTTCTCACCGCCCGCGTGCTGCGCCTGCTGCTGTCCGGCGTCGATCCCGCCTCGATCCTGTGCCTGACCTTCACCAAGGCTGGCTCGGCAGAAATGGCCGACCGGATCCACGCCCGTCTCGCCCACTGGGTGCGCCTCAGGGACCAGGCGCTCGGCAAGGAGCTCTACGCGCTCGGCGAGGACAATGACGAAGGCGCGATTGCCCGCGCACGCACCCTGTTCGCCCGGGTCCTCGACGCACCCGGCGGCGGGCTTCGAATCCAGACCATCCACGCCTTTGCGCAAAGCCTGCTTGCCGCCTTTCCGGCCGAAGCGGGTCTGACGCCGGGCTTTCGGCCGCTGGAGGGGCGCGAGGAGCAGCTCCTCGCCCGCCAGACCCTTGCCGAGCTTCTGGTCCGCGCCGAGGCCGAGGGGCACGGCAGCGTGATCCGCGACA
Organism: Allosphingosinicella sp.; assembly: GCA_036399475.1. Classification (GTDB taxonomy): domain Bacteria; phylum Pseudomonadota; class Alphaproteobacteria; order Sphingomonadales; family Sphingomonadaceae; genus Allosphingosinicella. The sequence goes on along the minus strand of DASWNA010000036.1, from coordinate 40,714 downwards.
TGCAGGCGCTCAGCCACCGCCTCGGCGAAGGCGGCGCGGAAGGCTTTCTCAAGGCCTGCGGCCGCGCGCCGGCGGCGATGGAGCAATTGGGCGCGCCCGAGCTGATCGAGGACCGCCTGCGCCGCGCCTTCGATCTCCCGCTCGGCGACATCGACGAAGCCATTGCGGGCCAGTGCTGCGACGACGTGTTCGACATTGACACGCTGCGCCGGATCGCGGCCGCCAACCGCGGCTGGGGCAGCGCCACCGGCCTGTCCTGCTGCGACGTCATGGCGGCCTGGCAGGGGATGGCGCCCGGCGAGCGAGGTGCCGCTTTGTCCGGCATCGGCGACCTTGTGCTCACCAAATCCGGCGAGCCCCGCAAGGCCAGCGCCGGGTTGCTCAAGGCCGATCCTGATTATGCGGAGCATGCCGCCAAGCTGGCGGAATGCTGCTCGCGCCTCCTCAAGATGCGCAAAACCGCCGAGTTCGTCGCCTGCCTCGCCGCCGGGCTGCGCGCCGGCCAGGCATTCGCCGCCGCTTACGACGCCGCCAAGCGCGCCCACGGCGTGGTCGATTTCGACGATCTCATTCGCCGCGCCGAGGAATTGCTGCTCACCCCCTTGATGGGCGAATGGGTGCGCTTCAAGCTCGATCAAACCACCGACCACATCCTGGTCGACGAAGCGCAGGACACCAATGGGCGTCAGTGGAACATCGTGCGGGCGCTCGCCTCCGAATATTTCGCAGGGGAGGGGGCGCCCCACCGCCGCCGCACCGTGTTTACCGTTGGCGACTACAAGCAGGCGATCTTCGGCTTCCAGGGCACCGATCCGCAATCGTTCGAAGTCGCCCGCGCCTGGTTCGCGCGCGAGGCGGCGGGCGTCGAGCGACCGTTCCTGGACTTGTCGATGGATCGAAGCTTCCGATCCTCGCCGGAAATCCTGACGCTGGTGGATCGCGTGATCGCCGATCTCGGCCACGAAGCGCTGGGCCTGCCGCGCGAGCCCAACCCGCACATCGCCCACCACGCGAAGCGCTCGGGCTCCGTCACCCTGTGGAAGCCCTATGTGGACGAGGCCGATCCCGCGGGTGACGAGGAAGCGGGGGAGGAGGGCTGGGTGTCCGATACCGTCCGCCTCTACGCCGGCAAGGTCGCGCGCCAGGTGAAAAGCTGGCTCGACAATCCCTTTCTCCTGGAAGGAAAAGGCCGCCCGATCCGCCCCGAGGACATTTTGATCCTGGTCCGCCGCCGCGGCGATCTCGCGTCGCTTCTGGTGGCGCGGCTTCATGCCGAGGGCGTGCCGGTGGCCGGCGTCGACCGGCTCCTGCTCACCGCGCCGCTTGCCGTTCAGGACCTGCTCGCCGCTGCGCGCTTTGCCGTGCAGCCGCTCGACGACTTGAACCTCGCCTCGCTTCTCGTCTCGCCACTGTTCGGCTGGTCGCAGGACGCGCTGTTCGCCGCCCGCTTCGATCGGCCCGGGACGTTGTGGAGCGGTCTTCGGGATCTGGCCAGCGATCCCGACTGCCAGCCGATTGTCGCCGAAATCCTGCCGCGCACCTTGGATCGCCTTGGCCGCATCCTCGCGATGGCCGATTACGCGACCCCGCACCAATTCCTCGAAGCTTTGCTCAGCGGCGAGGCGGGCGGGCGCCGCAGCCTGCTTGAGCGGCTCGGCCCGGAAGCGCGCGATCCGATCGAGGAGCTGCTGTCCTCCGCGCTTGAGTTCGAGATCAACGCCACCCCGTCGCTGCAGCGCTTCCTTGATTGGTTCGCGCGCGGCGATGTTGAGATCGTGCGCGATCCCTCCGCGCCGCTCGACGCGGTGCGGGTGATGACGGTGCACGGCTCCAAGGGTCTGCAGGCGCCGGTACTGATCCTTGCCGATGCCTGCGCCGATCCCGACAAGAATGGCGGCGCCCTGCGCGGCGCTGCGGCCAGCCTCAGCCTGGGCGAAGAAGGACCGGCAGTGCCGGTCTTCCGGCCGCGCAAGGACGAAATGGCCGAGCCGCTCGCTTCCCAGATCGCCAGGCAGGACGAACTCGAGCGGCAGGAGCACTGGCGCCTCCTCTACGTCGCGCTCACCCGCGCCGAGGAGCGCCTGTACATCGGCGGCGCGCTTGGTCCGGCCGCCAAGGGGGTGCCGCCCAGGGCGAGCTGGTATGCCGCGGTGGAGACATCGTTGAGCGGCCTTGGCGCGGAGTGGCAGGAGCATTCGCTTTGGACGCAGGCGCGCTGCTTCGGCGCGCCGGGGCTCCAGACCAAGGCGGCTGCGCGGCAGGCGGCGCCCGATCTTGCGCTGCCAGCCTGGATCCATTCGCCCGCGCCGCAGGAAGCGCGCCCGCCGCGCCCGCTTGCGCCATCCGATCTGGGCGAGGACGACGTCGCCGATCCGCCGCCTTCGCCGGCGCTGCGCGAAGCGGCGCGGCGCGGCAAGCTCCTGCACCAGCTCTTCGAGCGCTTACCCGACGTGCCCGATGCCGAGCGGCGCGAGCGTGCCGAACGCTGGCTCCTTCAGTCTGCGGGCGTGGAAGACGAGCGCCTCAGGCGCGCACTGATCGATGATGCCTGCGCGATCATCGCCGATCCCGCCCACGGTGAATTGTTCTCCCCCGGCGCCTTTGCCGAAGCACCGATCGCCGCCGTGGTGGGGGAGGGGGTCGTCGTCTCCGGCACGGTCGACCGGCTGCTCGTGGAGGACGATCGAATCCTCGTCGCCGATTTCAAGACCGGCCGCAAAGTCCCTGCTTCGCTTGAGGAAATCCCGGTTCCGCACCTGCGCCAGATGGCCGCCTACCGCGAAGCGTTGGGCGTCATCTTCCCTGGCCGCCGGGTCGAGGCGAAGCTGCTCTACACCTCGGGCCCGGCGCTGTTCGATCTACCGCCGGCCTTGCTTGCCCGCTATCGACCGGTCCTTGGAACGGAGCCGGCAGGTTCCTAAATGAAACCGAACACTTTCAGGAGACTCCCATGGCCACCAAGTCCGTCACCGATCAGTCCTTCCAGGCAGATGTGCTTGGCGCCTCCCGGCCCGTGCTCGTCGATTTCTGGGCGGAATGGTGCGGCCCGTGCCGGATGATCGCCCCCGCGCTCGAGGAAATCTCGAACGAGCTCGGCGAGCGCGTCGACGTGGTGAAGCTCAACATCGACGAGAATCCCGATGCGCCGGCGAAGTACGGCGTGCGCGGCATCCCGACCATGATCCTGTTCAAGGACGGCCTGCCCGCGGCCACCAAGGTCGGCGCCGCGCCCAAGACCCAGCTCCAAGCCTGGCTCGAAGGCCAGCTCTAAGCCTCTAATTCCTCCCCTGCCTTTGCAGGGGAGGAATCTATGCAGACGGCGGCTCCGTTCCCTCCAGCCCGCGCGTATCCGGCCTGAACTTCTCATACCGCGGTAGCCCGTCGCCGGGCTCGAACCAGCCGATCCGGCTTCCCCAGAAGATGTGAAAGCCCGGTGCGATCCGCTCCGGGTCGTCCAGCGTCGCAACGCTGAAATCCACCGTTTCCGGCTGATGGTTCACCTTCATCAGAAACGGCGTGCCGCATGCCCCGCAGAAAGTGCGGTGTCCGAAGCTGCTGGAGGCGAAGGTGCGCAGCGTGTCCTCGCCCTTCGTCCAGACGAGATCGCCTTCGGTCACGGTAGCGAACACCATCGCCGGAGCGCCCGACACACGCTGGCAAATGCGGCAATGGCACCAGCCGCAATCGTACGGCGCGCTCTTCAGTTCGTAGCGGGTCGCGCCGCACGCGCATCCGCCTGAAATCGCTTGTTCCATCGGCTCCCGCTAGGAGCGCATTGGACCTGCGTCAATTGACTTGCCAAGGGGGCAACCCTACATCGCGGGCGTGTTCGCAAGGGGGCGGCGGCTTGCGCGCCGCTTCGTGCGCGAAGCCCCACCACAAGAGAACAGGATCGCCCATGTTCGGCGGATTTGCCAAAGCCATTTTCGGATCGTCCAACGATCGCTACGTTCGCTCGCTGCGCAAGATCGTTGACCGGATCAACGGCTTCGAGCCGACGATTTCGGCGATGACCGACGATGAGCTGCGCGGCCAGACGGCGATCTTTCGCCAGCGCCTCGCCGACGGCCAGGAACTCGACGCGCTCCTCCCCGAAGCCTTTGCAACGGTGCGCGAAGCCGCCAAGCGCACGCTCGGGCAGCGCCATTACGATGTGCAGATGATCGGCGGCATGGTGCTTCACCGCGGCGAGATCGCCGAAATGCGCACCGGCGAGGGCAAGACGCTGGTCGCCACGCTCGCCTCCTACCTGAACGCGCTTGAGGGCAAGGGCGTTCACGTCGTCACGGTGAACGATTACCTCGCCCGCCGCGACGCCGAATGGATGGGCCAGGTTCACCGCTTTTTGGGCATGAGCGTTGGCGTGATCGTGCCCAACCTGATGGACCAGCAGCGGCGCGACGCGTACGCCGCCGACATCACCTACGGCACCAACAACGAATTCGGCTTCGATTACCTGCGCGACAACATGAAGTACGATCGCGGATCGATGGTCCAGCGGCCCTTCAACTTCGCGATCGTCGACGAAGTGGATTCGATCCTGATCGACGAAGCCCGCACGCCGTTGATCATTTCCGGGCCGACCGACGACAAGTCCGAGCTCTACATGTCGGTCAACGACCTGGTGAAGAACCTCGTGCCCATCGATTACGAGGTGGACGAGAAGCAGCGCTCGGTGGTGCTCACCGAGGACGGCACGGAAAAGGTGGAGCGGTTGCTCGAGGATGCCGGGCTTCTCCACGGCTCCAACCTTTACGATTACGAGAACACGCTGGTCGTCCACCATTTGAACCAGGCGCTACGCGCCAATGTACTGTTCAAGCTCGACACCGATTACATCGTCAAGGACGGCAAGGTCGTCATCATCGACGAATTCACCGGCCGGATGATGGAAGGCCGCCGCTGGTCCGAGGGGCTCCACCAGGCCGTGGAGGCCAAGGAAGGCGTGGAGATCGAGCCGGAGAACCAGACGCTCGCGTCCATCACCTTCCAGAACTATTTCCGCCTGTATCCCAAGATCGGCGGCATGACCGGCACCGCGGCGACGGAAGCGGCCGAATTCTACGACATCTACAAGATCAACGTCGTCACCATTCCCACCCACGTCGATGTGAAGCGGGTCGATGAGGAGGACGAATTCTACAAGAACCAGGCCGACAAGTTCGCCGCGATCTCCAAGTCGATCCGCGCAAAGCAGGATACCGGCCAGCCGGTGCTGGTCGGCACCGTGTCCATCGAGAAATCGGAGCTGTTGTCCGAATATCTCAACCGCGAAGGCGTCGACCATGCGGTGCTGAACGCCCGCCTGCACGAGCAGGAGGCGCATATTGTCGCTCAGGCCGGGCGGATGCGCGCGGTCACCATCGCCACCAACATGGCCGGCCGCGGCACCGACATCCAGCTCGGCGGCAACGTCGAGTTCCGGGTCAATGACGAGCTTTCCGAGATGCCGGAAGGTCCGGAGCGCGACGCGGCGATCGAGCGGATCAAGCGCGAGGTCAGCGAGGAGAAGGAGCGGGTGCTCGCCGCCGGCGGCCTGTTCGTGCTCGGCACCGAGCGCCACGAAAGCCGTCGCATCGACAACCAGCTTCGCGGCCGCTCCGGCCGCCAGGGCGATCCGGGCCTGTCGCGCTTCTATCTCAGCCTCGACGACGATCTGCTGCGCATCTTCGGCCCGCAGACCATGTTCTCGCGCCTGATGAACAAGAATCTCGAGGACGGCGAAGCGATCATCAGCCCGTGGATATCCAAGGCGATCGAGACTGCGCAGAAGAAGGTCGAGGCGCGCAACTACGACATCCGCAAGCAGGTCGTCGAATATGACGACGTGATGAACGATCAGCGCAAGGTGATCTACGAACAGCGCGCCGACATCATGGACGCCGACACGATCGGCGATGTGGTGGAGGACATGCGCGCCGAAACGGTGAACGCCATTGTCGGCGAAGCCTGCCCGCCCAACACCTATCCCGAGCAGTGGGACATTCCCCTTCTCCAGGAGCGCCTCGAGACCGTGTTCTCGCTTCAGCCGCCGATCGATCAATGGATGCAGGAGGAAGCAGTCGATCCCGAGATCTTCGTGGAGCGAATCCAGAAGCTCGCCGACGAGCAGGTGGAGGAGAAGAAGGCGCAATTGCCGCCCGAAACCTTCATCCAGGTGGAGAAATCGATCCTGCTGCAAAGCCTGGATTTGCACTGGAAGGAGCATCTCGCGATGCTCGACGCGCTTCGCGCGATCATCCACCTGCGCGCCTATGCGCAAAAGAAGCCGATCGACGAATATAAGCGCGAAGCCTTCGGGCAGTTCGAGCGGATGCTGGTCGCGATCCGCGAGGATGTGACGAGCACGCTCGCCCGCGCCAACTTCACCATGCAGGAGCCCGAATTCCAGGAGCTTCCCGACTTCGCCGACTACATCACCCACCACATCGATCCGCTCAGCGGCGACGACGATACGGCCGATGTCGACGCGGATACCGGCACGATCCTGTCGAGGCTGCCGCCGCTCCAGGCTGAGCGCCCGGCACTGCCCCAGGGCTTCGACATGGAAGTGGAAGTGCCGGCCAGCCGCAACGCGCCGTGCCCCTGCGGCTCCGGCCAGAAGTTCAAGCACTGCCACGGCCAGCTCGCCTGAGACGGCGCTGAGGCGAAAACAAGAAGGGCCGGCGGATGGTGTTCCGCCGGCCCTTTGTTTTTTGCACCTGGCCAAATCCTAATCCGTCACCCCTGACTTGAACCGGGGTCCACCTTCTTCTTCCGGCCAGCGTCTGCGCGTCCGAAAAAGATGGATGCCGGATCAAGCCCGGCATAACGAAGATGGGTATCAGGCGACCTTGAAGCCTTCCTTGTTCATCAGCGAGGTGATGCGCGCGTTCTGTTCGGGCGTGAGCGCTTTCTGGAAGGCGGGGAACACTTCATTCTCCTCCATCCGCATATGCTCCTCGATCATGGCGCGGAAATCCTTAACCCGCGCCAGCCATTCGGGGCTGGTGTTGGGCAGGGTTTCCAGTTCGTAGAGGTAGGTCTTCACATAGCCGTGTTCGGCATTAAGCGCGTCCGCGTCATGCGTCTGGTTGGCCTGGCGAAGCGCCGGGTAGACGACGTTCTCCTCCTGATGCGCATGCTTGGAGAGCGCATATTTGAGCTTGGTCAGAAGCATGCCGCGGGTGATCCCCTGGCTGTCGTCCGTGGCTTCGATCTTGTCGAAGATCGCAAGCGTCATCGCATGCTCGGTCTTGAGCGCGTCGAACCAGTCGCCGGTCGCCCCGCTGGTGAACTGAACGAACAATTTGCGCCCCACATTGGCGGCGATGCCGACGGCGGCGCCGGCCATCGCGGCCCCCATCAGCACGCCGGTATTGCCGCTGCCCCAGCCGAAGCCGGTGCCTTCATTGCCGTTCGACGCGCCGCTTTCCTTGCGGCCGCCGCGTGACGTGTCGCTCTGCTTGTCGCCGGTCTTGGTTGCCATGTCAGCCTCCTGAAAATCTGCCGCTCCAAACAAGCGGCCCGGCCACTATGTTCCGGCTCCGAAGCCGCATGGGCGGCAAAGCGGCGCCCGGAAAGTCGAGCGTTTTCGGTGCCATCGGCCTGGAACCAACCCTCCTCCGTCCGGTTAAGCCGCACAGATTAGCGAAGGAGCCCGGCCATGCTGGCGATGGATTACCGCGGACCGTATCGGGTCCGCGCCGAAGAAAAACCGATGCCCAAGATCGAACATCCCCGCGACGCGATCGTCAAGGTGACGCGGTCCTGCATCTGCGGATCGGATCTCCACCTCTACCACGGCATGGTGCCCGACACCCGCGTCGGCATGACCTTTGGCCACGAATTTTGCGGCATCGTCGAAGAGGTCGGCTCCGCGGTCGAGAATTTGAAGGTGGGCGATCACGTCCTTGTCCCCTTCAACATCGCCTGCGGCCAGTGCCACTTCTGCAAGCAGGGCCTGTACGGCAATTGCCACGAGAACAATCCGCAGGCGACCGCGGTCGGCGGCATCTTCGGCTATTCGCACACCGCCGGCGGCTATGACGGCGGCCAGGCCCAATATGTCCGCGTCCCCTTCGCCGATTTCGGCCCGCAGGTAATCCCCGACTGGATGGACCCCGACGATGCGGTGCTGCTCACCGACGTGGTGCCGACCGGCTACCAGGCGGCGGAAATGGGCGGCATTCAAAAGGGCGACACCGTGCTTGTTTTCGGCGCCGGCCCGGTTGGGCTGCTTGCGGCGCGCTCCGCCTGGCTGTTCGGTGCGGGGCGGGTGATCGTCGTCGACCATGTCGACTACCGGCTCGAGTTCGCGCGCACCTACTGCCCGGCGGAGGTCTATAACTTCAAGGAGTTGGACGACGTCGTTGTGTTCATGAAGAAGACAACCGACGGCCTCGGCGTCGACGTCGCGATCGACGCGGTGGGTGGCGATGCCCAGGGCAACTTCCTCCAGACCCTGTTCGGCACCAAGCTCAAGCTGGAGGCCGGCAACGCGATTGCGCTGCACTGGGCGATCAACTCGGTGAAAAAGGGCGGCATCGTCTCGATCGTCGGCGTCTACGGCCCCACCGGCAACATGGTCCCGGTCGGCAACATCGTGAACAAGGGCCTCACAATTCGCGCCAACCAGGCCGCGGTGAAGCGCCACCTTCCCAAGCTGATCGAGCATGTGAAGGAGGGCCGCCTCAATCCCAAGGGCATCATCACCCACCGGGTCCCGCTCGAGGACATCGCCGACGCCTATCACCTGTTTTCCGCCAAGCTCGACGGCTGCATCAAGCCGGTGCTGGTGCCCAATGGTTGAGGAAAATCGCATGCTTCAGGAACGCACCCGCATCGCCGCCGCGCGCACGCCGATCGACCCGACTTCGGTCGTCGGCTGGGGCGTGGACGCCAATCCCCAAAACGATCCGACCTACCCCTATCGCGACCGCTCGAAAGACGAAGGGCTGACCAGCGGTTGGGAACGGCCCGTTCAGCAGCGCAGCGACGTCGAGATCCTTCAGTCGATCGAACATATCCGCCGCCCGGCGGTGTTCGGCACGTCGACGCCGCCATCGGGCCTCAGCGGCATGATCCGCCGCCTGGCGTTCCGTTGGAGCGAATCCAACTGGATTCACTGGCTGCTGCTGATGGGCGCCGACCGGATCAATGTGGTTGAGGGAATCGGCCAGGACCTCGCCCGCGCCAAGGTGCCGAACATCCCGGCCGAAATGGGCATCAAGGCGGAGTGGCAGCACAACAAGTCGGGCCTCGCGACCAAGATTGCCGTCACGGCGAGCATTGGCCTGGTGGCTTACGCTTTGTTCAGCCGCAAGCGTTCGAACGGGCCGAAGCCGCGGGTGGTGACGTTGAGCTCAGGGGAGTAGCTCGCCTGATCCGTCTGGAGAACTCCAGGCGGAACTACGGCAGCTGCTGAGCGAACTCGCTGATTGAAGCGATTGGCTCCCCGGGACGGATTCGAACCATCGGCCATCCGATTAACAGTCGGATGCTCTACCGCTGAGCTACCGGGGAGCAGCCTTTCGGCGACCGGGCCTATAGCAGCAAGTTTTTCGCGGGCGCAAGGCGTTTCCCCAGCCTTTCTCAGGCGGTGAATTGTTCCTGGGTGATCCGCTCGTCGAGCGTGTTGTCGGCATCGAACAGGATGGTGAGCTCGCGGCTTCGGTCGACGCTTACCACCACATTGGCGACGTCGCGCACCTCGCGCTGGTCGGCGACGGCGGAAACCGGCCGCTTCCCCGGATCGATCACGCGGAAGCCGATCTCGTGATCGTCGGGGATCAAGGCGCCGCGCCAGCGCCGCGGCCGGAAGGGGCTGATCGGCGTCAGCGCAACCAGGTTGGAGCCCAAGGGCAGGATGGGCCCCTGCGCCGAAAGGTTGTAGGCGGTGGAGCCGGCGGGGGTTGCCACCAGCACCCCGTCGCAGATCAATTCCGGCATAACGATGCGTCCGTTCACCGACACTTCGATCCAGGCCGTCTGGCGGGTCTCGCGCAGCAGCGACACTTCGTTGATCGCCGAATGTTCGAACCTTTCGCCCTGCGCCGTCATCGCCGTCATGCGCAGCGGCGCGACGCGGAACGGGCGGGCGGCGCCGATGCGGCCGAACAGATCGTCGGAACGCCAGTCGTTCATCAGGAAGCCGACGGTGCCGAGGTTCATGCCGAAGACCGGCAGGATGCGCTCGAACTCGAGCATCTCATGGAGCGTCTGAAGCAGGAAGCCGTCGCCGCCGAGCGCCACCACCTGCTCGGCATCCTCGAGCGGCACAAAGGCGTAAGCGCTACGAAGCTCGGCCTCGGCGGCTTGCGCGGCCTCGGTGGGCGAGGCGAGAAGGGCGGTGGGTTTGTCCGCGGCGGCCGTCATCGCGACATGTGCTAGGCCGGAGTGCGGGCGGCGGCAAGCCGCGCGTATTTTGAGCGTCCATGCATTTTCTAAACCGATTGTTGAGGCCGCGGGCCGAGAGTAGAGCCTTAAGCAGGTAAGAACCGGAGGCGAGCGAAGGACGATGAAAGACGCGAGCGGGGGTGCCCCGCTCTTCATTCTGTCCTTTCGTCACCGCGACGAAATCACCGCCGCGGCCGAGCGCGGCGGCTGGCAGGCGATCGCCGCCCGGCGCAACGACAATGCCGAGAGCCGTTTCATCGCTTCGGGGGCCGCGGTTGCGGTAGTCGATGCGCGCGGGGCGCTGCCGGAGGGGAAGGAAGGCATACGCGCGCTTGCCGATCCCGCCGAAGCCAATGCCGCGGCCTTGCTCGTCCTCCTGTCCCGAACCGACGACGAGGCGCTGGACGAGCTCTACACAGCGGGCGCCACCCACTTCCTGGTCAGCCCGTTCAGCGAGGCCCAGTTCCTCTATGCGGTGCAATTCGCCCATCGCCATGCCGAGCGCTCGGGCGGCGGCCGCGCCAGCCGCCGTGCCGGCGAGGAAGACCGCCAGGCCTCGTGGCGCTGGCAGCCCGGCTCGCCCACCGTGGAGCTGAGCCCCGCGCTCGCCCGCCGTGCCGGCTTGGGCGACGACGAGGGCCAGCGGATCAGCCTGCTCGACCTGTTCCGCAAGCTCAATCCGGAGGGCCGCCGCGCCGCCCGGGGAGCAGTGGACCGGCTGCTCGCCACCGGCCGCTCCACCGCCTTCGCACACGAGGATACCGAGGAGGGCGGAACGCGCCTTGCCCACCACCTGCGCGTCGAACCCATAGGGCGGGCAGTGATCGGCCGCACCGAATCGATTGCGCCCATTGAAGGCGCTGGCGCGCACGTGCGCGATCCGATGACCGGGCTGCGTGATGCGCGTGCCGCGCGGGATTGGATCGACCGGCAGCTCGGCTCGGCACCCGGCCAGCCCGCCTTGGTCTGCATCCTTCTCGCGGTCAGCCGCTTCGACGCGATCAACGCCGCCTTTGGGCGCAGCACCGGCGATTCGGTGCTCCAAGCGGCGGCGCGGCGGATCGAGCGCTTGGTCGATCCCGACGGCCGCCGCCGCCTCGTGGCCCGAATCGCCGGCGCGGAATTCGCGATCCTGCTGGCCGCGCCGACCAGCCTCGGCGAGGGCCGCTTCCTGGCGGGCGAGCTTATCGAAGCCACCGGCCGCCCGTTCATGTCGGGCGACCACGTCGTGACGCTGGGCAGCAGGGCAGGGGTGGTCGCCGCCGAGCCGGGAGACGATTCCGCCCAGCTCCTGCGCCGCGCCAGCGGTGCCCTCGCCGAGGCCAAGACGGCGGAAGCGGGGCCGGTGCGCGTGCTCGAGGCGGGAAGCGCCAAGGAGGAAGCGCTTGGCGACCGGCTGGAGGTCGATCTTCGCCGCGCGCTCGACCAGGACGAAATCGAGATCCTGTTCCAGCCCCAGGTCTCCGTCGCCACCCGCCGGATCGTCGGCGCCGAAGCGCTCGCCCGCTGGCGTCACCCGCAGTTCGGCGAGCTTGGCGCGATTACCCTATTCAGCGTCGCCGAACGCTCGGATTATCTCGTCCAGCTTTCCGACCATGTGCAGAGGAAAGCCATCGCCATCGCCGCGGCCTGGCCGCAGGCGCTCTCCGGGCTGCGCCTGTCGGTCAACATCACCGCCGCCGACATCGTTCGCCCGGGCTTTGCCGAGCAGTTCGTCGCCCTGGTGCGGGAGAGCGGTTTTCCCGCCGGGCGTCTGACGGTGGAGGTCACAGAGGGCGGGCTGATCGACGATCTCGGCGCCGCCGCCAACCTCCTCGCCCGCTTGCGCGAAGGCGGGCTGCGGGCGGCGATCGACGATTTCGGCACCGGCTATTCCAGCCTCGCTTACCTGAAAGCGCTGCCGCTCGATTACCTCAAGATCGACAAGCGCCTGGTGGAGGACATCGGCGGTTCGCCGCGCGACCAGGTGGTGGTGCGCAGCGTCATCGACATGGCCCGTTCGCTCGGCCTGGAAGTGATCGCCGAAGGAGTGGAAACCGAGGAGCAGCTTGCCCTCCTCGCCCGCGAAGGGTGCAACCTCTACCAGGGCTTCCTCTGCGCCCAGCCGGTCGACACAGCCACGCTGGTCGGTCTGGTGGCTCGTCTTGGATGAGCAGGAGCCTTGGTCGGTGGCCCGCAGATGCGCGGGGTGATTGTTTCCCCTGTTCCAGCGGCTGGGCAGCCGTGATCACCCTTTGCAGGAAAATGGTCACAGATGTTTCAGCGCCGCAACGGTTCATTGATCGTTCAACTCACCTATGAAATAAAACGCTTCATCGCAGTTCTGCACTCGGGCAGACTGCGAACAGGAGCGATCAGGCGATGTTACGGGCAATCGAAGGTGGAGCGGCGGAAGCGTCCGGTCGGATGGGCAAGGCCTTTCCGCATGATCCTTCGGCACGCGGCTATCAGCTTCTCTACCGGCCCGGCGAGACCAATCATTGTCCCGGGTGCGGCCGCACCCACTGGTATGTCGGACGCCTGTCCGCCGAATGCGCATTCTGTGCGACGGCGGTTGCGCTTGCCGACACCGGAATGACCGGCGTCGGCGTGCTCCACCCCTATCAGCGGCTCCGCCCGCTGCCGCCGATCGAGGGCTTCGAACAGGCCGCCTGAGCCGGCGCGCGGCGAGCCTTCCGGCTGCGGAACGAGGTTCATGCGCACGCGTTCTCCCGCTCGTTAAGTCTCTCAGGTGCCTCCGGAAAACTCCAGGCCCTGCTTCGGGAGCTTCGGGCATGAAGGGCGCTGCGCTTATTCTTCTTTCCGCCGGCGCTTTGGCGCTGGGCGGCTGCGTTCAGACCAAGCAGCGCGCCGACCTGGAATTCGCGCCGCCGCAGGGCGATTACAGCCTGATGGTGATGCGCCCGGATGTCACAGTCGGATCGCTCACCGCCGGCGGAATGGTCGAGCCCCGCGCGGACTGGACCGAACAGGCCCGCGCCAACCTGCTCCGCGCGCTTGCCGAACAGCAATCCGGCCGCGGAGGCAAGACGCAGATCCTCGAACGCCGCGAAGGCGTCAGCGGCGTCGACGCAGAGACCGTGGCCAACCTGGAACGCCTTCACAACGCCGTCGGCTCGTCCATCGCCCTTCACAAATATATGGGCGCGACCCTGCCGACCAAGCGCCGCCAAGGCCTCGACTGGACGCTTGGCGAGGATGCGGTGAAGTTCGGCCGCGCCACCGGCATGGACTATGCCCTTTTCCTCCACGCCGAGGACAGCTTCGCCTCGTCCGGACGCGCCGCGCTTCAGGTTATCGGGCTCGCGGGCTGCATCATCGGCTTCTGCGCACCCGTTTCCGGCGGCGGCCAGAGCGCCTACGCCTCCCTTGTCGACCTTCGCACCGGCGAGGTGGTCTGGTTCAACGTACTCCAGACCAGCAGCCAGCTTCCCGGAGTGCGCTTCGGCGACATCCGCTCCCCCGAAGGCGCGGCGCAGATGGTGGAGCGCCTGCTCGGCCGAATGAAGGCCGGCCGCAACGTGCGGGAGCGCCAGTGAGCGCGCTCGAGCAGCAGCTTCCGCTCACCCGCCGAATGCTTCTGGGCGGCCTCGGCGGCGCGTGCTGCGCCGGAATCACCGGCACCGCGCAGGCGCGAATCCGCCCGGCCGACATGAAGCCGCTCGTGACCCCGGGCCACCGCCCAAGCGACAAGGACGAGCAGGGGCTCTGGCAGCAATATGGGCGTGTCGAGGAGGAGATTTCCGGCTCCAACCTCCTCGTGGAGGACCCCGCGCTCACCGCCTATCTCGGACAAATCGCCGAGCGTACCGGCGGTCCGGCAGCGCGAGACCTGCGCGTCTATCTCGCCCGAATTCCCGAGTTCAACGCCTTCATGGCGCCGACCGGGTTCATGGTCGTCTTCTCCGGCCTCCTCCTGAGGATGCGCGACGAAGCCCAGCTGTCCGGCGTCATTGCCCACGAGGGTGGCCATTTCCTCCGCCGCCACCAGATTCGGGCTTGGCGCGACACGAAGCGCAAGACCGCCGCCCTGACCTTTCTCGCCATGGGTGCGGGCGTCGGCGGCGCGGCGTCCGGCGTCTACGCCGGCGATCTCGTCCGGCTCGCCCATCTCGGTACCATCCTCTCGCTCTTTTCCTACAGCCGCGAACTGGAGGCGGAGGCCGACGCCATGGGCCTGCGGCAACTCGCCGAGGCCGGCTACGATCCCGCCGCAATGGCGGAGACTTGGCAGCAGCTTATCGAGGAAACCCAGGCCAGCGCCGCCATGCGCAACAAACGCTGGAAGCGGGGCTACTCGCTGCTCGCCACCCACCCGGCGCCCGAAGAGCGCATGGTCGACCTGCGTGCGTCGGCAAGGGAAGTGACGTCACCGCGCACTGCCGAACGCGGCCGCGACCGCTACCTCGCCGCCATCGCCGCTCACCGCAAGGGCTGGCTCGACGACCAGGTAAAGCTCAACGATCCCGGCGCCAGCCTCTACCTCATCCGCAACCTGGCGCACGACGGCTGGAACGGCCTCCTGCGCTATCATGAAGGCGAGGTCTGGCGCCTGCGCGGCCAAAAGGGGGACAGCGCGCTCGCCGGCCAAAGCTATGCCGCCGCGGTAACCCTCCCCGAAGCACCGCCGGAAGCCTGGCGCGCCCACGGCCAGCAGCTCCTCCGCGAAGGGAGAAGCGGGGAGGGCAAGGCAGCTCTGCAGCGCTACCTCAGCCTTGCGCCCAATGCCCCGGACGCGGCGATGGTCCGCCACGCGCTCGGCCAGTGACAAGAAGGAAACACGCGATGCGCACACGCTGGCTGGCACCCCTGGCAAGCCTTTTCCTCCTCACCGCGTGCACAGGCGGCCCAAGCCTGTTCAACCGCTACAAGCTGGTCGAGCCGCACCCCGAAAGCGTCGCCCGCGGCAGCATGATCGTCGTGCCGACGCTGCGCTGGAACAAGGCGCCGCGCGGCCGAAGCGACATCGACCGCGAGGAAAACTGGACTCTCAACGGCCCACTGCTCGACAGCCTCACCTTCATCGGCGGGCTGGAGGACGGCAAGCGCATCGTCCAGCAGCGCCGCAAGGCGGACCGCAAGGTGCCGAACTTCCGCGCCGACATGTCGCCGCAAGACATCGCCTCCACCATCGAAAGCTTCTACCGAATCCGCGCCGGCTCCGCCCGTTTCGAAATGACCGGTCTCCAACCGCGTACTTTCCTCGGCCAAAGCGGCTTCCAGTTCGATTACGCCCACCTTGGCGGCGACGAGGTCGAGCGCCGGGGCAGGGCGGTCGGCGCGGTGGTCGGCGGCCGCTTCTACCTCGCGCTCTTCGACGCGGCCCGGATGCACTATTTCGACGCCGGCCTGCCCGAATTCGAGCGTATCGTGGAAAGTGCCCGGCTGCCGTAGCTTTCGCCCCGATCCCGCTTGACAGGGACGCCCGAAGACTCCAGCCTGCACGCAGCGGCCAAATCCGGCCGCGAGGAGATGCAACCATGAGCAACGGACACTATGCCGCCCGCTCGGTTCGCGTTTCCTTTACCAGCTCGTTTAGCGGCCGGCACGCCTGAGGGCGTGTCGGGGACCTGCCGCTAGATCGATAATTCTGAGCTGAAAGCGCGCCTTTTTCGCCGGCAACCGGCGCAGCGCGACACGAGTCCGCACCCATGACCAATATTGTTCTTCCGCTCGACGCCGCCCGCGCCGAGATCGACGCCATTGACGACCAGATCCTCGACCTCATCGAGCGCCGCCTTGCCGCCGCCGCCGCAATCGCGGCCGCTAAGGCACCGGACACCCGCCTCAAGCTGCGCCCTAGCCGCCAGGCGGAGGTCATCGCCCGCCTCCAACGCCGGGCCAATGCCGCATCACCACAAGCGATCCGCGCCGTGTGGCGCGAACTGATGGCCCACAGCCTGGAGGCACAGGCGCCCACCCGGCTGATCGTGGCCCCCGGTGCCGATCTGCGGCTTACCGGAGCGCTGCGCGGCGCATTCGGCTCGGCGCCTGCCATCGAATATGCCGGATCCGCCGCCGACGCGCTTGACCGCGCCGCAACCGAAGAAGCCGTCGCCATCCTCGCCGAGGCGCCGGCCGTTCTTGCGGAAGGCTTGCTGCCTTTCCAGAAGCTCCTTGCTGAAGACGGAACGCCTCTTGGCATTGCGATCGGCCGCATCGCACCCGAAGACTCACTCGAGATCCTCGCTCCCGCGCAGCCCTGGTCGCCGTCCTCGTGGCGCGTCCGCAAAACCGCGCAGGCGCCGCTCTACCCCGATGCGTCCGAACTCGCCGCGGTGGAAACGGAGCTTGCCGCTGCGCCGCCGGTTGTCACCGCACCCGGCGCCGCCGCGCTTCGGCAGGCGATCGCGAACGCTGCAAGGGGGCAGTGTTTCCTTCTCCAGGCGGGCGACTGCGCCGAAGGTTTCGAAGGCTTCACCGCCGAGCGCGTGCAGGCGGACCGCGCGTTGCTCCTCCATCTCGGCCGCACCCTCGGCGGCGATGTCGTTCACGTCGCCCGGGCCGCCGGCCAGTTCGCCAAGCCGCGCTCCGTTTCGCTGGAAAGCTGCGGGGGGACGACCCTGCCCAGCTATCGCGGCGATGCGGTCAACGGCACCGGCTTCACCCACGCTGCCCGGCGCGCCGATCCGCGCCGGCTGCTGCGCGCCCACGGCCAGTCCCGCGCCACCGCCGCTTTGCTCGAGGCCTACGGCGAAGCGGAAGGGCTGGCCGGCCGCGCCGCGCCGGTCTGGACCAGCCACGAAGCCTTGCTTCTCCCGTATGAGGAAGCGCTCACCCGGCGCGATCCGGAGACCGGCCGGTGGTGGAGCCTGTCCGGCCATACCGTCTGGATCGGCGACCGCACGCGGGAGCTCGACGGCGCCCATGTCGAATACGCAGCCGGCATCGCCAACACGATCGGCCTGAAATGCGGGCCGGGCCTTTCGCCCGACGCCCTGCTCGGCCTCGCCGCGCGGCTCGATCCGGGCAATGAGGCCGGCCGCCTGGTGCTGATCGGCCGCTTCGGCGCCGATCGGATCGGCGAGCACCTCCCGGCGCTGATGCGCGCGACCCGGAACGCAGGCCTGAATGCCCTGTGGGTTTGCGATCCGATGCACGGCAACGGCCGAAGCGCCGGCGCCCGCAAAACCCGTTACCTTTCCGATATCGCCGCCGAGGCGGAAGCCTTTGTCGACATCGCGGCGGCCGAAGGCGTTCATGCCGGTGGCCTCCACCTCGAGACCACCGGCGCGGACGTCACCGAATGCGTCGGCGCAGGCACAGGGGAGGGCGATCTCGACCGCCGCTACGAGACGCTCTGCGACCCCCGGCTTAACCCGGCCCAGGCGCTTGCGCTCGCCGAGCGGCTTGCCGCGAAGCTCCGCCCGGCGCTCGCGCGGGTCTCGTCCGCGGCGTGAAGATCGCTTATTCCGGCGCCCCAGGCGCTTTTGCCCACGAGGCGTGCCTGGCCTTCGCCCCGGACCTGTCACCGATGGCCGTGGACGGGTTCGCGGCGGTTGCCGATGCGGTTGAAAGCGGCGCGGCGGGCTTCGGCATGCTCCCGCTCCACAACAGCGCTGCGGGCACCGTCGAGGATGTGGCGGAGCTTTTGCGCACCCGGCCTTTGCACATTGTGGCCGAGCACGACCTTTCCGTGCGGATGCACCTGCTGGGCCTGCCGGAAACGGACATCTCCGCCGTTCGGATCGTCCGCAGCCATCCAATGGCGCTGCGGCAATGCGCGAGAGCCCTCGATGCGCTCAGCGTCGAACTGGTGGAGGCGGGCAACACCGCCGTCGCTGCGCGCAACCTCGCCGATCCGGCGCATGCGGTGCTCGCCTCGGAAGCGGCTGCAAAGGCTTATGGCCTCATCATTCTTCAGCGCGATCTCCAAGAGGACCCAGATAATCGAACCCGCTTCGCCCTGGTGGTGGCGGGGCAGTATGACGGAGGGGTCTCGACATCTAGGTTCCCTTCTGCCTAGTACCCAGAAGAGCAATGAAGGTTGGGAAGCAGCAGTGGTGAAATGTCATGGATGATCTTTCGCGCATTGAAGAGTTCGTGCGCATCAGCGCAGGCATCGGTCTCTTCGTTATCGTCTTAACGATTGGTCTAATGGAGGTTGTCAAACCTTACTTTCGATCAGCTATTCAGGCGCAGTGTTTGCGGGGGCTAGTTAGCAAGGATGATGCGAGATCGCTCCTGGCGCACGTTTCTGCTGACGACTTTCTTCACTCGGTGGGGGGACGGTACCCGACATTGATCCGGCGCTTGAGGATGTTCGAACACAGCGAACGGCGGTTTGGAGAAATGCTCTCTCATGCGGTCTGGGGGCGCCCGGGAGGAGGGGCTTCGGTCGTCAAAAGCGCGGTAGTTGTAGGCTTGGGTAACGCCATGGTGATGAAAGTGGTCCAGAATTCCGCCCGGGCGGTTGTGGAACACCCTCTTTTGGATTTCGCTGCGTACGCGGCGTGCACCGGTCGCGCGGATATTTTGGATCGTGGAGCAGGTCTCCTTCTGGAACTCCACCCGGAGATCACAGCCGGTGCCCGATACGCTTCAGCGAAGGGGGAGGATGCTTCAGAGAGGCAGTGGCATGAAGCCGAAGCAAGCGTAGAGGCAACTGACGTGCGAGCCAACCTCGCAGCGGCTGTGGAGGTGAGGCTTGATGAAGTACAGGCGAGTTTGACCGCACGTTGGTGCGTTTTTGGTCGCTTGCTGGCGGTCGGAGTCGGGATTATCATTAGTCTATCCGTCGGCCTTGCGACAGGAACTCTCTCAGGTTCGGGGATAATTCTCGGTGGCTTGATCCTCCTCATCACACTGGCATTTGGTGGGGTGGTCTCTAGCAAGGTGTTCTCGAACGATTGGCTCGGGCACGAATGGATCGGTCCTTTTCACCGATTGCTTAGGCGACTGTCTCCTTTGGCCCCATTATTAGGGCTTCTATACGGTATAGCTGCCATTCAGATTCTTGCAGGGGAGCAAGCGATGACTCTGCTTGTGCTGGGAAGTGTTTCCGGTTTGATTGCTTCAACTGTTTACGATGCCTGTAAAGCGCTTGGACGCCGTCGTTAGCAGTGTCTTTGAACAAGAACGTTTCCGGTTCGATCCTTTCCGTGCGTTCCGCGGACGTCGGAGGGACCGTTGTTGCGGCTCGTGCTGAGCCGCGCAACGTCTTTCTCTCACGAGACGAGCTGACTCTGTTCGTCCATGGCTTTGCCGTTACCCAGGCTCAGGCCGATAAGATTTATCGCGCATTCGGTGAGCGTCTGGACGGCCACTCAGATCAGGCCGTGCACATCTACTGGCCAGGTGACCTGGGTATGCCAGGAGTCACTCAGCTGGGCTACCCGTTGCAGAGGCGCCGAGCACTGGATAGTGCGACCGAGCTCGCTGACTATATCGCCCGCGAGCTTGATGAGCGCCGGGATGCCGCATCTCGACGAGGGCGAGTTCTCCGTCCCCTTACACTACGGGTCGTTGCGCATTCGATGGGCTGCCTCTTGGCGCTTGAGTTACTCAAGTTGCTCAACAGGCCGCGTGAGATCGAGATCAGTCTCATCGTGCTAATGGCAGCGGCAGTAGCCCAGTATCGGCTTGCCGACCGTGATCTCGGCCGGGTCCTCACCCGTGCTCGGCAGGTGCGAGTGTACCGCTCCTTCTCCGATTGGGTGCTTGCCGTAGCATTCCCAATAGGTGAACTCCCGCATCGTCCGTTTCCCGAGGGCTGGAAGCGCCGCTCGGCAATTGGTCGAAATGGCTGCGGCGACGGGTTCGCCAATCTAGACGAACACGAACGCTCCCACGGCCATTCCGATTATTGGAAGGATGCAAGCATCGCCGAGGATGTCCGTGCAGCCTCCGTCCTCGCGGCAGAGCGGAAGAGCCTTGGCAGTCAAGTTGGCCGAGCCTTGGTCGGCCGGGCAATTGCTCCACGTAAGCTCGGCGAATCGCTCTAGCCGGTGCGTGGCGTGGAACGCGCCTATGAACGCTGTCGATTGTCGCACCCCTCCAAGCTGCGGCTGCGTCACCATCCGCCTTGCCCGTTTCTGTCACCCTGCTATAGACGCCGCCGACCGGCCTCCCTGCGGGCGTGGCGGAACTGGTAGACGCGCTTGGTTTAGGTCCAAGTATCGAGAGATGTGGGGGTTCGAGTCCCTTCGCCCGCACCAGTTTCCGCCCGGCTCGCGTTTCGGCCGTCTTTAAGCTCCCAAAGAAAGCAAGAGCCGCACGATGCAGACTGTTGAGACTTTGAACGAAGGCCTGAAGCGCGCCTATCGGATCACCATTCCTTCGGGCGAAATCGCCGCCCGCGTCGATGGCGAGATCAAGAAGGTCGCGCCGACGATCCGCATGCCCGGCTTTCGGCCCGGCAAGGTTCCGGCCAACCTCGTCCGCAAGATGCACGGGCCTGCGCTTGAGCAGGAAGCGCTCAACACCGCCGTTCAGGAAGGCGTCCAGAAGCTCCTCGCCGACGAGAAGCTGCGCCCCGCCATGCAGCCGGCCGTTGAGCTCGAAGAAGGCGGCCCGGGCAAGGATGCGGTGATCCGCGTCGAGCTTGAAACCCTCCCCGATCTGCCCGCGCCGCAGATCGACGACATCGCCCTCGAGCGCCTGACCGTCGAGCCGACCGACGCCGAAGTCGACGCCGCCGTGAACCGCATGGTTGAAGGCCAGAAAAGCTACGATCCGGCGCCCGAAGGCCATGCCGCCGCAATGGGCGACCTCGTGGTCATCGATTACCTCGGCACCGTCGACGGCACTGCATTCGAAGGCGGCACCGGCGAGGACATGCGCGTCGAGCTCGGCTCGGGCCGGCTCATCCCTGGTTTCGAGGACCAACTCGTCGGCGCAACCGTCGGCGAGCAGCGGACGCTGAGCGTCACCTTCCCCGACGAGTATCCGGTGGAGACCCTGAAGGGTCAGCCCGCGGAATTCGCCGTTACGGTGAAGGAAGTGCAGACTGCCCGCGAGGCGAATGCCGACGACGATTTCGCCAAGTCGATGGGCCTGGAAGGCATCGATCAGCTCCGCGAGCTCCTGAAGGGGCAGATCGAGCAGGAACTGAACGGCCTCACCCGCACCCACATGAAGCGCAAGCTCCTCGACCGCCTGGCGGAGACGCACAGCTTCGAGGTTCCCCCTTCCATGGTGGAAGCGGAGTTCAACCAGATCTGGGAGCAGCTCGAGCACGAAGCCGGCCACGATGCGGATCCGGAAGCGGCCCGCGCCGAAATGGAAACGGAGCGCGAGGAGTATCGCACCATTGCGGAGCGCCGCGTGCGCCTGGGCCTGCTCCTGTCGGAGATCGGCACGCGCAACAACATCCAAATCGCTCAGAACGAAATGAACCAGTTGATCATGCAGGCGGCGCAGCAATACCGCCCCGAGGATCGCCAGAAGTTCATGGAATATATCCAGAACGAGCCGATGGCCGCGGCCCAGCTGCGCGCGCCGTTGTTCGAGGACAAGGTCGTCGACTTCCTCTTCGACAAGGCAACGATCACCGACCGCACGGTGACCCGCGATGCCCTCCAGGCGGAGATCGAATCGACCGAGACGGACAGTCACGGCCACGTCCACGGACCCGACTGCAACCATGATCACGACCACGATCATGGCGGCGAGGCGAAGCCGAAAAAGGCGAAGAAGGCCAAGGCCGCCGACGCTGCTCCGGCCGAAGACGCTTCCGACGCAGCTCCGGCCGCCGACGAGAAGCCCAAAAAGGGGAAAAAGGCCAAGGCTGCCGATGCTGCGCCGGCCGAGGAAACCGCCGAGGCTGCTCCCGCAGCCGAGGACAAGCCCAAGAAGGCGCGCGCCAAGAAAAAGGCCGACTGAGGTTTTGCTGCCCCTCCCCCGCGAATGGGGGAGGGGCGCTTAACCGAATAAAAGCACCTTCCCGTGCAGAAGGCGGCTCGAACCGCCGCTAAACAAGGGAAGAGCGCTCCGATGCTGGTTGTTGAAACGCGTGATCCAAGCCAAGAAGGTGGCTCGGCGCCCGCCATGCGGGACGGCGGAGGGGAAAAGCCTTTGAACCGGTCTCAACTGCGCATCGCGGTGCTGCTGCCCTGCTACAACGAGGAAGCGGCGATCGCCCAGACGGTAGCCGGCTTCCGCGCCGCGCTGCCCCACGCGGTCATCTACGTCTACGACAACAACAGCTCCGATCGAACGGTGGAAGTCGCGCGCGCCTCCGGGGCCATCGTCCGCACCGAGCGGATGCAGGGCAAGGGCCACGTCGTTCGCCGCATGTTCGCCGACACCGAAGCCGACATCTACATCATGGCCGATGGCGACGCGACCTACGACGCCTCCGCCGCGCCGGCGCTGGTCGCCAAGCTCCTGGAGGAGCGGCTCGACATGGTGGTCGGCGCCCGCAAGTCGGAAGTGGAAGAAGCCTATCGCCGCGGCCACCAGCTCGGCAACCGGCTGTTCACCGGCATCCTGGCCAGCCTGTTCGGCCGCTCGTTCACCGACATCTTTTCCGGCTATCGCGTCTTTTCGCGGCGCTTCGTGAAAAGCTTTCCCGCTCTTGCCCGCGGGTTCGAAACCGAGACCGAAATCTCGGTCCACGCCCTCGAACTCGTCATGCCGGTTGGCGAGGTCGTCACCGCTTACGGGGCGCGTCCGGAAGGCTCGGTCTCAAAGCTGTCCACCTACCGCGACGGCTGGCGGATCATGAAAACGATCCTGCACCTCTTCCGGATCGAACGCCCGGTTTTGTTCTACGGCGGATTTGCCGGGTTCCTGGCCGCGCTGGCGTTGGTGCTCGCCATCCCGCTGATCATCACTTTCGCGCAGACCGGCCTGGTGCCGCGCTTCCCGACCGCCATCCTCATTACCGGATTGATGACGGTCTCCTTTATCAGCTTTTTTGTCGGGCTGATCCTGGACACGGTTGTGCGCGGGCGCCGCGAAGTGCGCCGCCTCCATTACCTGAGCTACCCCGCACCCGGCGAGTAAGCGGGGTCAGGCGACCGCCGCCTCCAGCAGCCGGATCGTGCCGGCTCCCGCGTCGATCTCCGCCCGCGCGCCGACCGGTAGGCTGAACTGGTTCGCCACGTGCCCGAACAACGCCCCTTGGAAAGCGGGCACGCCGAGCGGTGCCAGATGCTGCTCAAGCACCTGCGACAATGTGAACCCGCCGTAGGACGGCCCCTTGGCTCGGCAGTCGGTGCACTGGCCGAACACGACGCCGGCCACTTTGCCGAGCACGCCGCCGAGCGCGAGTTGGGTCAGCATCCTGTCGACCCGGTATTCCGCCTCGTCGACGTCCTCGATGAACAGGATCGCCCCGTCGAATGACGGCAGAAACGGCGTTCCCATCAGCGACGTAAGCACCGTTAGATTGCCGCCGAGCAGCGGACCAGAGGCCTTTCCGGCCCGAAAGGTCCGTGCCAGGCCGGCACGCTGGGCCAGCCGGTCTTCCGCACCGGGCGGCGTGGCATAGGTCGGCGTCTGCCCCTCGAAGGCCACCGTACGAAAGCTATCCCATGAAAGCTTGCCCCAGGAGCTTGCCGCATTGGGTCCGTGGATGGTGGTGAAGCCGGCGCGCGCCGCGATCGCCATGTGCAGCGCGGTGATATCGCTGAAACCGATCAACAGCTTCGGGTTGGCGCGGATCGTCGTCCAGTCCAGGTACGGCAGGATTCGCGCCGAACCCCAGCCGCCGCGCACCGCGAAGATCGCGCGGATATCGTCGTTGGCGAACATCGCGTTGACGTCTGCCGCCCGCTCCCGGTCCTTGCCGGCGAGATAGCCCCAACGTTCGGCCACATGCGGCGCAAGCTTGGGCACCAGCCCCATTGCGGCGATGCTGGCCTTGATCGGCTCCAGATCGAAGGCGTCGTCGGTGAAGCCGGCGGGTTCGATCAGGCCTACCGTATCGCCCTTGCGCAAACGCGTCGGCTTGCGGAGCGGCCGAGCGGCGGCTGCCATCGCAGGAAAGGGGAGGGCAGTCGCCGCGGCGATGGCGGCGATGCTTTTCAAAGTGGTGCGTCGGTTCTGCATGACGGCAGGCTTAGCAAAGCGGCGGCGCGGCGGAAGCCCCGTTCTTGCGCCGCACCTCTCCCCCAGAGTCCATAGCAGCCGCAGACAGTCGAGGAGCCGCAGCCTACCTGGAAGGTCAAACGAACATCGATCGGCCCGGAGGCGAGTGAACGCCGGAACCCTGGGCGATGAGGACGAGCCGATGACCCCTGGATAGGCCGCGAACTCCAGGACTCACGCCAGGCTCAAACCCCCGAAAGCAGCATTTTCTTCTACTTCAAAATGCTCTTTCATTTTTTGTCCGAAATGGACATAACCTCGTACACTTCAACGGAGCGGGACCACATAATGGCTGAAGAACAGGTTGACGGTCAGGATGGCGAACAGGTCATCATGCTCACGGCGGACATCGTCGCGGCGCATGTCAGCAACAATCGAGTAGCCGTCAACGACATTCCTGAACTGATCCGCCAGGTTCACACCGCGTTGAGCGGCCTTGGCACCGGTCCGGTTGAAGTGGTGGCGCAGAGGCCGGAGCCCGCCGTATCGGTGCGCTCTTCGGTGAAGCCGGATCATCTCGTTTGCCTCGCCTGCGGGCAGAAGAACAAGATGCTGCGCCGGCACCTGGTCGTCGCGCACGGCATGACTCCGGAGCAATATCGCGCCGCCTACGAGCTCCCCAAAACCTACCCGATGGTTGCTCCGAACTATTCCGAGCAGCGCGCCGATCTCGCGCGCGCGATTGGGTTGGGTAAAATGCCGCGAACCGGCAAGGCGGCGGCGGGGCGCAAGCGGGCCGCGGCAAAGGGCCGGTAGGCGGGGTCGGCAGGGCGTCGCCTTACTGGAGGAGCGCCCCGATCGGGTTCGCCGGGTCGAGCAGTAGCTTCAGCGTCAAGGCCAGCGAAACAAGGATCAGGAGGCCGCGCGCCAGGCTGGCGCCGAAGCGGATGGCGAGGTGCGCGCCCACCTGGCCTCCGGCGATGCTTGCCGCCGCCATGCACAGGCCGAGTAGCCACCAGACCTGCCCGCTCGCCAGCAGCACCAGGAACCCGGCGAGGTTGCTTGCAAGGTTGAGCAGCTTGGCATTGGCCACGGCGCGGATCAGGCCAAGGCCGAACAGCGCCACCAGCGCCGTGGTGAAGAACGAACCGGTGCCCGGTCCGAAGAAGCCGTCGTAAAAGCCGATCCCAGCCGCCGTGGCCAGCAGGGCGGCCGCCCCAAGCCGCGCCCGGCTGTCCCGGTCCCCCATCCTCGGTCCGAACGCGAAATAAAGCGCCATCGCGATAAGAAGGAGCGGAAGCAGCGCCGCCAGAAAGCCAGGATCGATCCGCGTTAGAGTGAATGCCCCAAGAGCGGAACCCAGGAAGGCCGCGGCGGCGGGCAAGGCGAAGCGCCTCGGCTCGACCAGGCCCTTGCGGGCGAAGGCGAGCACCGCCCCGGCCGTTCCAAGCGTGCTTTGGAGCTTATTGGTGCCGATCGCCGCCACGGGCGGCACGCCCGCGGCGAGCAGGGCCGGGATGGTAACAAGCCCGCCTCCACCTGCCACCGCGTCGATCGCACCCGCGACAAAGGCAATTGCCATCAGCGCGGCTATCAACTCGGCGGCCATGTCCATGCGGCGCCCATAGCAACGGGTGGCCGCGGCACGGAAGGCGGATCAGTGCATCGGCCACCGTTCGAGCACACGCGTGTGCCGCGCCGCTCGCCCCTTGAACCGGCCGCGCAAACCACCGATGTGGTGGGGGCATCATTTCGCAGACAGGGACTTCCATGGATCACGCAGACATCGTCAACGGCCTCGTTCCCATCGTTATCGAGCAGTCGAACCGGGGCGAACGCAGCTTCGACATTTATTCGCGCCTGCTTCGGGAGCGGATCGTCTTCGTGACCGGCGGGGTCGAGGACCATATGGCGACGCTGATCACCGCCCAGCTTTTGTACCTGGAGAGCGAGAATCCGAAAAAGGATATCTTCATGTACATCAACTCGCCGGGCGGCGTGGTGACGGCCGGCATGGCGATCCACGACACCATGCAGTACATCCGCCCCCGCGTCGGCACCGTCTGCATCGGCCAGGCCGCGTCGATGGGCAGCTTCCTGCTCGCCGCCGGTGAGCCGGGCATGCGCGTCGCGCTGACCAACGCGCGGATCATGATCCACCAGCCGTCGGGCGGCGCCCAGGGCATGGCCTCCGACATCGAGATCCAGGCGCGCGAGATCCTGCGCATCCGGCACCGGATGAACGAGCTTTACGCCCACTACACCGGCAAGCCGATCGAAGAGATCGAGCACGCCATGGACCGCGACAAATTCCTCTCCTCGTCGGAAGCCAAGGAATTCGGCCTGATCGACGAGGTGTTCGACAAGCGGCCCGCGCCGGGCGAGGGCGACAGCACCCATCAGGCTGTCGCTGCCTGACCGCACGCTTCGGCAACGGACAACAAAGCACCCCCTCTCGTCCGCAGCGGGAGGGGGTTTCGCATTCTCGCGGCTCCCAGACGGCAAGCCGTTGAAATCGCTTGCGGCGCTTGCCGGAGCGCTTCGGATGCCCCACATTGCAGATGGAGGGAAAGCCGGCCTCGGTTTTGGCTTTCCGGCCGGAACAAAAGACCGGCTCGAACACTCCCGTTTCATCGCTGCGTTTCCCCTGCCCGGGGCCTCGCGCGGGGGCGTTAATCAATAGGCCATTGTGGATGTGCGATAGTGCGGTCTAGAATGGTTTCATACGGCAGCGGCGCGGGCAGGCGTCCGATAGGAAGATCATGACCAAGCTTAGCGGCAGCGATTCCAAGAGCACTCTTTACTGCTCCTTTTGCGGCAAATCGCAGCACGAGGTGCGCAAGCTCATCGCCGGCCCCACCGTGTTTATCTGCGACGAGTGCGTCGAGCTGTGCAACGACATCATCCGCGAGGAGACCAAGTCCTCGCTGGTGAAGACGCGCGACGGCGTTCCGACGCCGCTCGAGATTTGCAACCACTTGGACGACTACGTGATCGGCCAGAGCCACGCCAAGCGCGTGCTCTCCGTTGCCGTCCACAACCATTACAAGCGCCTCGCCCACGGCTCCAAGGGAGGCGAGGTCGAGCTTTCCAAGTCGAACATCCTGCTCGTCGGCCCAACCGGCTGCGGCAAGACACTGCTCGCCCAGACGCTGGCGCGGCTGCTCGACGTGCCGTTCACCATGGCCGACGCGACGACCCTCACCGAGGCGGGCTATGTCGGTGAGGACGTCGAGAACATCATCCTCAAGCTGCTCCAGGCGTCCGACTACAATGTCGAGCGGGCGCAGCGCGGGATCGTCTACATCGACGAAATCGACAAGATCAGCCGCAAGTCGGACAACCCCTCCATCACCCGCGACGTGTCCGGCGAGGGCGTCCAGCAGGCGCTGCTCAAGCTGATGGAAGGCACCACCGCCTCCGTTCCCCCTCAGGGCGGCCGCAAGCACCCGCAGCAGGAATTTCTGCAGGTCGACACGACCAACATCCTGTTCATCTGCGGCGGCGCTTTTGCCGGCCTGGAACGGATCATCGCCGACCGCCTGCAGGGCAAGTCGATCGGCTTCGGCGCCTATGTCGCTTCGCCGGAAGAGCGCCGCACCGGCGAGATCCTGCGCCAGGGCGAGCCGGACGATCTCTTGAAGTTCGGCCTGATCCCCGAATTCGTCGGCCGCTTGCCGGTGATCGCGACCCTGGAGGACCTCGACGAGGTCGCCTTGGTCAAGATCCTGCGCGAGCCAAAGAACGCGCTCAGCAAGCAATACGGCAAGCTGTTCGACATGGAGGACGTGAAGCTTAGCTTCACCGACGAAGCGATGAACGCCGTCGCCAAAAAGGCAATCGAGCGCAAGACCGGCGCGCGCGGGCTTCGTTCGATCCTCGAGAACATCCTGCTCGACACCATGTTCGACCTTCCGTCGATGGACGGGGTGGACGAAGTGATGATCGACAAGGATGTCGTCGAAGGCCGCAAGGAGCCGGTGCGGATCTACGCCAAAAAGGCCGAAGACGCCGCCTGACGGGCGGCTTTCGCTTCAAAACGGGCACGCCGCGATCCGGCTTCCTCCCAACCCCCCGGCTGGCTAGAGGAGGACCATGGTTGTTCTCTCGCCTTTTGCCGCCGCCGTTCTGGCGCTGATCTGCGCGGCTTGGCTGTGCCTGGCGGTGTGGGCGATGCTGAAGGGACTTCGGCTTGCCCGGGAAGGCCGGAGTCTTCGAAGCGAGGCGGGGCGTTCCGAAGCCTTCCTGGGCGTTGCGCCGGCCATGCCGCTCTTGGTCGGCGAGGACATGGCGGTGCAGATGCCGCGCCGACTTGCCCATCAGCTCGGCCTCTCCGAACCTGCCTCGACCCTGTCCGAATTGGCATCGCCCCAGGCCTTGGAGCAAGCCGATGTCGACCGGATCGGCGAAGCGGTGCGCACCGGTATCGCCACCGGCGCCGCTTTCTCCCTGGCCGTCCGCCCGCAAGGCTCCCCGCGCGTCTTCCTGGTGCGCGGCGCGCCCGCGCCTGCCCCTGCGGCGGAAGGCGCGATGCTGTTGTGGTTCATCGACGAAACCGAAGGCGAGGAGCAGCGCGCCGCGCTCTCGGCCCGCGCCGACCGGCTTGCCTCCGCTCTGGACGCACTGTCCGGCCTGGTTGAAGCCGCGCCCTTTCCGATCTGGCACCGCGGCCCCGATCGCCGCCTTGCCATGGTCAACAGCGCCTATGTCGCAGCGGTGGAGGCGGAGAGCGCGGCAAAGGTCGTCGCCGGCGGCGTCGAACTCATCGACGAAGGCGGCGGCCCGGTGCCCGGCGGCAAGGGGGAGGGCGGCGAACCCGAGGTGCGCACCGTTCCGGCCACCGTTGCGGGCGAGCGGCGGATGCTGCGGGTCGTCGAAGTGCCGCTCGGCGGCGCCGGAGTCGCCGGATACGCGATCGACGTCGAGGACCGGGAGCAGGCGCGCGCCGATCTCGCCCGCTTCGTCCGCGCCCAGCGCGACATGCTCGACCGGTTATCGGCGGGCGTGGCGCAATTCGGGCCGGACCGGTCGTTGATCTTCTTCAACCAGCCGTTCGCGCGCCTGTTCGCCCTGCGCGGCGATACGCTGTCCGAAGGCCCGGAGTTCAACCGGCTGCTCGATCACATGCGAGAGGGCGGCAATCTTCCGGAAGTCCGCGATTATCCGGAATGGCGCGCCGATCGAATCCGCTGGTTCACCGAAAGCCTCGCCGCCGAGGAGGAAGACTGGCTGCTGCGCGGCGGGCGGCACTTGCGGGTGGTTGCGCAGCCGCTGCCGGATGGCGGGCTGCTGCTGATCTTCGAGGACCGCACCGAACAGCTCCAGCTCGCCTCCGCCCGCGACACTTTGCTTCGGGTGCGGACGGCGACGTTCGACAACCTCTTCGAAGCGGTAGGCGTGTTCGCGTCCGATGGCCGGCTTCACCTTTGGAACAACCGCTTTCGCGAGCTTTGGGAGTTCGACGAGGAGCGCCTCGCCGAGCATCCGCGCATCGATGCGCTCACCCCGCATATCGGCAAGAAGCTGAAGAATCAGGCACATGCCGGGCTTGTCCGCGAACTGGTGCGAAACGCAACGGTGGAGCGCAAGCAGCGGGGCGGCCGCGTTTCCTTCCTGGACGGACGCGAGTTCGAGTTCGCCGCGGTGCCGCTTCCCGACGGGAATGCGCTTTTCACCATGCTCGACGTGACCGCGAGCCGGACCGTGGAGACGGCGCTTCGAGAGCGGACGTCCGCGCTCGAGGAGGCGGACCGGCTCAAGACTGCCTTTGTCTCGAACATGAGCTACGAGCTGCGCACCCCGCTCACCTCGATTGGCGGCTTCGCCGAGATGCTGGACGGCGGCTATGGCGGTGCGCTGCCGGAAACAGCGGGAGAATATGTCTCCGCCATCCTCGATGCTGTGGCGCGGCTCAGCGCGATGATCGACAATGTGCTCGACCTGACCCAAAGCGACAGCGGCAGCCTGTTGCTTGCCGAGGACGATGTCGACCTCGCCGCCATGTGCCGGGCGGCGGGGGACGACTTTGCCGAAACCGCGCAGCGCAAGTCGATCGAACTGGCCGTGAAGGTCGAACGGCATGCCGGCAGCCTGACGGGGGACCGAAGGCGGCTTCGCCAGGCATTGGACAACATCCTCAAGAACGCTTTTGCCTATACCGAGGAGGGCGGCCGCGTGCTTCTCCACGCGGGGGGTACCCGCAAGGAGGCGCAGATCACGATTTCGGACAACGGCCGCGGCATCGATGCCGCGGACCAGGCGCGGGTGTTCGACCGCTTCAATCGGGCGGCCGCGGGCGGCGGCGGCGAGGAAGCCGCGCTGGGCCTTGGCCTGCCGCTCGCGCGCCAGTTCGTTGAAGCCCATGGCGGCCGTATCGAGCTCGTTTCCGAGCCCGGCGAGGGGACAACCGTCACCATTCGCCTGCCGCGCGGCGGATGATCCACCTTCGCGGTTCCGCCGAGACGGAGAGGTTCGGCCGCCGCCTCGCCGCCGTGCTGCGCCCCGGCGATGTGGTGGCGCTTTACGGAGACCTTGGCGCCGGCAAGACCACGCTGGCGCGCGGGCTGCTTCGCGGCCTCGGCTTCGAAGGCGATGTGGCAAGCCCGACCTTTCCGATCGTCCAGCCTTATGACGAGCTTGGCCTGCCGGTCTGGCACGTCGATCTGTACCGCATCGAAGATCCGACGGAACTGGATGAGCTGGCGCTGGAAGACGCGCTCGACGGCGGGGCTCTGCTGATCGAATGGCCGGAGCGGATGGGCGCGGCTTTGTGGCCGCATGCCTTGCGGCTCACCCTGGAACGGGACGGGGAGGGCGCTCGCCGCTTGACAGCCGATGTCCCCCCGGCTTGGGGAGGGCGATGGCCTCCCCCATGATCCCGCCCGCCGACGCACCCGATTTCTTGTCAGAGCATGGCTGGGGAGGCGCCGAAATCCGGCCGCTTGCCGGCGATGCGAGCTTTCGCCGCTACTTCCGCGTCTACCGCTCCGACGGCACCACCGCAGTGCTGATGGATGCGCCGCCGGACAAGGAGGATATCGGACCCTTTCTGACGGTCGCCGGCCACCTGCTCGACCGCGGTTTTGCGCCGCCCAAGCCGCTGGCGATCGACCGCACGCGCGGGCTGCTGCTGCTCGAGGATTTTGGCGACGACCGGGTCGGCCCGCTTCTCCAGCGCGAGCCGGGGCGGGAGCGGGCGATCTACGAGGGGGCGGTAGATATTCTGGCGCGGATCGCCGCCGAGCCCGCACCCGCCGACATTCCACCCTACGACGATGCGGCGATGGAACGCGAAGTGGCGCTGTTTACCGATTGGTACGCCCCTGCGCTGGAGCTTGGGGTCGACACGGAGTCCTTTGCCGAGGCGTGGCGCGCGGTGTGGGGCGATGTGGTTGCGCTTGCCGACGCAAATCCGGTGATGGTGCTTCGCGACTACCACGCCGATAATCTGATGGTGCTTCCGGAGCGGGAGCAATTGGGGCTGCTCGACTTTCAGGACGCGCTTGCCGGACATGCCGCATACGACCTCGTTTCGCTGCTCCAGGATGCTCGGCGGGATGTGGCGCCCGCCCTGGAGGAGGAGATGATCGCGCGCTACGCAAAGGTTGCGAACGTGGCCCAGCCGGAGCTTTTCCGGGCCCATTATGAAATCCTCGGCGCGCAGAGAAACACAAAGATTCTCGGCATCTTCACCCGTTTGTGGAGGCGGGACGGGAAGGAGCATTACCTACCCCTCCAGCCGCGGGTCTGGGGATATCTGGAGCGCAATCTGGCCCATCCGGCACTTGCGCCGGTGAAGGCCTGGTTCGACGCTTACGTGCCCGCGGACAAGCGCGCCCCGGCGTGGGAGGGGCGCGGGTGAGCGGATACAGGAGGCCGCTGGCCATTCGCCCCGATCCTCACGGTGAAGTGCCGGAAGTCGCGATGGTGATGGCGGCGGGGCTGGGGAAGCGGATGCGGCCGCTGACGGCGACGCGGCCGAAGCCGCTTGTCGAGGTCGCGGGCAAGAGTTTGATCGACCATTGCTTCGACCGGCTGCGCTCTGCCGGGGTGCGCAAGGCGGTGGTCAACGTCCATTATCTTGCGGACTCGCTGGAAGCGCACCTCAACAATCGTGTGCAAGGCATTGAGATTGCTGTGTCCGATGAGCGGGAGAAGCTGCTGGAGACCGGCGGCGGGCTGATCAAGGCGCTGCCGCTGATCGACGCCGATCCGTTCCTCGTGATCAATTCGGATAACCTCTGGGTAGACGGCCCCATGGACAGCCTGCGCCTGCTCGCGGCCAACTGGGACGACGAGCGGATGGACGCCTTGCTTCTGCTGGTGCCGCTTGCGCGGGCGCATTGCCACAAGGGGCAGGGCGACTTCCACATGAGCGCCGATGGATTGCTCCGGCGCCGTAAGCTGGGCGCGGTGGCGCCGTTCGTGTTCACCGGCATCCAGATTGTTTCCAAGCGGCTGCTTGAGGGCGAGCATCCGGGCGGCGCCTTTTCCACCAACGTTTTCTGGAGCCAGGCGATCGAGAAGGGGCGGCTGTTCGGAGTCGTCCATCAGGGCCTATGGTTCGACGTTGGCGCGCCGGAGAATATCGCCAAAACCGAAGAGATGTTGGCGGGCGGGTGAAACCCGCTAGAGTTTGCGCGTGACCTCCACCCGCCCCGCAGTCTTCACCGTTCCGCCGCACCGCGCCTTTGCCGACGCGCTCGCCGCCGGGCTCATCGCGCTCCATGGCCAGGACAAGACCGGCCTTGCCCAGGGCATGATCCTGGTTCCCAACAACCGCGCCGCGCGGGCGATCTCGGACGCGTTCGTGCGCCGCTCGGACGGCGGGCTGCTGCTGCCGCGGCTCATCCCGGTCGGCGATCCCGAGCTCGAGGAACGGGTCGGCGGCGCGCTCGATCCGGTGGGCGACGGGGAGGCGATCCCGCCGGCCATTGATCCCACCGAGCGGCTGTTCCTGCTGGCGCGGCTTGTCGAAGAGCATGTCGAGGGTGTCAGCGGCGCCGAGGCGCTGCGCCTTGCGGAGGACCTTGCCCGAACGCTCGACCAGTTGCTGATCGAGGAAGTCGATCCGGCACGGCTGCGCGACTTCGCCGCCGATCTTCCCGATCTTTCAATCCATTGGCAGGCATCGCTGGCACGGCTCGGCATCATTCTCGACCGGTGGCCGGCCGTCCTTGCCGAGCGCAAGAAAATCGACCTGACCGACCGGCGCAACCGGCTGCTCCGCTCCGTCGCCAAGCGCTGGCGCGAGCAGCCGCCGCGCGGCTTCGTCTGCGCTGCCGGCATCACCACCACCGCGCCGGCCATCGCCCGTCTGCTGCGCGTCGTCTCACGGCTTCCCAACGGCTCGGTGGTGCTGCCGGGCGTCGACCTGGCGCTGCGCCAAGGCGAGTGGGACGCGCTTGGGCCGCACGAGCCGGACGAGGCGACCGGGCACCGGCGAAGAGCCATCGAAACCCACCCGCAATTCCACTTGAAGCTGCTGCTCGACCGGATGGGCGTGGCGCGCGGCGAGGTGGAGCGCTGGCGCTGGGGCGGCGGCCGCGACGCGCCGGCGGTGCGTAGCCGCGCCATCGCCAACGCGATGACTCCCGCCGCCTTCACCCACCGCTGGCAGTCGCTCCCGCCCGCGGACCGCCGCCTGACTGGGGTGCGGGCGATGGAACTGGCCGATCCGCCGGAGGAGGCGCAGGCAATCGCCATTGCGCTGAGGGAAGCGCTCGAGGAGCCGGGCCGCACCGCCGCGCTGGTCACGCCCGACCGCAATCTGGCGCGCCGGGTCTCCGCCTTGCTCCGCCGCTGGGGGATCGAGGCGGACGACAGCGCCGGACGGCCGCTGTCCCAGACTCCGCCCGGCGCGTTTCTGCTCGCCCTTGCCGAAGCGGCGGCCGAGCAATTCGCGCCGGTGCCGTTGCTTGCGCTGCTCAAGCATCCGCTGGCGATGCAGGGCGACGAGCGGCTCCCCTGGCTGGAGGGTACGCGTACGCTCGACCTCGCCTTGCGCGGCCCGCGCCCCGCGGCGGGGCTGGAGGGGATCACCGGCCACCTCGCCAACGCAAGCGGGCGTGAGGCCAAGGTGCGTTTGCCGGCGCTGCCCTGGTGGCGCGAAACGGCCTCGCTGCTGCGGCCGCTGGAACGGGTTTTCAGCGAGACGATCAATAGCTTGTCGGAGCTTCTTGCGGCGCTTCGGGAAACCGCATCCGGTCTTTCGGGCGACAAGGTCTGGGCCGGTCCGGCGGGGCGTGCCGCGGCCGAGCTCTTCGCCTCGGCGGAGGACGCAGCGGCGCACGGGCCTGACCGAATTGCCGTCGACAGCCTCGCCGCCGTGCTCCAGCAGCTCATGGATCGGGTCGCGGTGCGGCCGCCTTACGGCCAGCATCCGCGCCTGTTCATCTGGGGCCTGCTCGAAGCGCGGCTTCAGCAGGCCGACGTGATGATCCTTGCCGGGCTCAACGAAGGCACCTGGCCAGCGCTTCCGACGCCTGACCCGTGGCTCGCGCCGCGCCTTCGCCATGAGCTCGGGCTGCCGGGGCTGGAGCGGCGGATCGGCCTTTCCGCCCACGATTTCGCCTGCGCATTGGGGGGGCGGCAGGTGCTGGTCACCCGCGCCCGCCGCGATGCCCGCGCGCCGGCCATCGCCTCGCGCTTCTGGCTGAGGCTCGAGGCGATGACCGGCGGACTGACCCGCTCGCCGCGCCACAAGGCGTGGGCCCGCGCGATCGACCGGCCGGCGGCTTACGCGCCGGCCCGGCGTCCGGCACCGCAGCCGCACCCGGACCTCCGGCCGCGCAAGATCTCGGTAACGGAGGTCGACCGGCTCAAGGCCGATCCATTTGCATTCTACGCGCGCAAGATGCTGCGCTTGTCGCCGCTCGATGTTCCCGATGCCGAGCCGGGCCCCGCCTGGCGCGGCACGGCGGTGCATGCCGTGCTGGAAGCGTGGATGAAGGACGACGACTGCGATCCTGCGCTGCTTCGCCCCCGCGCGGAGCGGCTGCTGGCCGAGACCGGCACCCACCCGCTGACCCGGGCGCTGTGGCAGCCGCGCCTGCTGGAAGCGATCGACTTCATCGCCGGCGAAGTGGCAAAGAACCGAACCGCCGGGCGCCTGCCGCTCAAGGCGGAAGCGTGGGGCACGACGACCCTGTCAGGCGTCACCCTGCAGGGCATGGCCGACCGGATCGACCGGCTGCCCGACGGCACGCTTGCCGTCGTCGATTACAAGACCGGAACCCCGCCGGGCCCAAAGGCGGTGGGGGAGGGCTATTCGATGCAATTGGGCCTGCTCGGCCTTATCGCCGAGCACGGCGGCATCGACGACATCGAGGGCGAGCCCGCCTGCTTCGAATATTGGTCCCTTGCGAAGAAGAGCGGCAAGATCGGCTTCGTCACCAGCCCCGTCGGCGGCCGCACCGGCTTCGATCCGGCGGAGTTCACGACGCTTGCGGCGCGCAACTTCATCGCCGCCGCCGAGCGCTGGCTGATCGGATCCGAGCCGTTCACCGCCAAGCTGCATCCGGAATATTCGCCCTATGGCGAGTACGACCAGTTGATGCGGCTCGACGAGTGGTACGGGCGCGAGAGCTGAGGTTTAGCCGCGTTCGCCGGCGCGGGAGGCGAGCTGGATGCGGCGCTCCGAAGCGGGGGCATAAGCGCGGCTGCCGCGGCCCTGGACGCAGCGGTCCTGCACGGTGGACGAGCAGCGAGGATAAGAGGTGCGCGCTTCGGCGACCTGCGTGACCGGCGCCGGGGCGGGCGTGACAATCGGCGCGGGCGCGCTTTCAGCCATCGGCGCAGGCGGCGTTGCCGCCATGGGCGCAGGCGCTGCCAGGACCGAGGAGAGTTCCCCTTCCTTGGCGCCGGGCGTGGCTGCGCTGACGAGGAACAGACCGGCGGCACCGGCAAACAGGATCAGTTTCTTCATTCGAGCCTCCTAAGACGCGATCTCAACGATCCGGATGGTGAATCGGTTCTTCACCGTTACGAAGATGACGTCAATCTTTGAACACGCGGCGCAGGAACATGGTTTCCACCTCGCGGCGCAGATCGTTGTTCGGCTTCTTGAGGAAGCCGTGGCCCTCGTCGGCGAAGACCACGTACCAGGTTTCTACGCCGCCGCGCCGGAGCCGCTCCACCACCCGGTCCGATTCGGATTGCGGCACGCGCGGGTCGTTGGAGCCTTGCATGACCAGCATCGGCTTCTTGATCTTGCCGACATTGGCGAGCGGCGAGATCCGCTCCAGCACCGCGCGCATGGCGGGGTTGCGCTCGTCGCCATATTCGGCGAGGCGATTGTCGCGGCGATAGGCTTCGGTGTTCTGGAGGAAGCTGATCCAGTTGCTGATGCCGTAGCGTTCCACGCCGCCGACCAGTCGGTCGTTATAGTGGGTCATCACGGCGAGCGACATGTAGCCGCCGTAGGATTGGCCGTAGACGGCGACGCGCTCCGCATCGAGATCGGGCTGAGCGGCGATCCAGTCGAGCAGGGCGCCGATATCACGCACGCTGTCCTCGCGCTTTTCGGCGTTGTCGAGGTTGAGGTAGTTTTTGCCGTAGCCTTCGCTACCGCGCACGTTGGGGAGGATCACCGTGGCGCCGAGCTGATCCGCGAAATATTGCGCGCCGGGGTTCCAGCCGGGGCGGGTCTGCGCTTCCGGGCCGCCGTGAATGTCCATGATGACCGGCGTCTTGACGCCAGCGGCCACGTTGCGGGGGCGGTAGACGAAGGCCGGGACGGAGAGGCCGTCGAAGGAGCGGAAGCGGATCAGCCTGGGCTCGGCGAGGCGGGCGGGATCGAGGCCGCCGAGTTCGGAAGTGGTCCAGCGGGTCAGGCGATTGTCGCGCAAGTCCCACGCCCAGACGTCGCCGGCTGAGGTGGCGCTGCTCAGCGAGACGGCAAGGCGGCGGCCGTCGGGCGAGAACTTCATGGCGGTAAGCACGCCGCGGGGCAGCTCGGGCGCTTTCAGCGCGCGGCGGGTGCTGGTGTCGGTGAGGACGACGCGGGAGAAGCCGTCTTCGTTGAGCGCGTACGCAAGGCGGCGGCCGTCGTCGGACAGGTCGTAATCCTCGACTTCCCAGGGACCCTCGCCGGACAGGATCGTGCGCTTGCCGGTGGCGATGTCGATCTCGACAAGACGCCTCAAGTCGCTGCCGGCGTCGGTGATCACCAGGATCGACTTGCCGTCGGGGCTGAAGCGCGGCTCGGTGTAGCGCGCGGGCTCGGCGGTGAAGGGGAGTTCGGTGGCATGCCCGTTGGCGAGATCGAGGAGGGCGAGGCGCATTTCGCGGTTGGAAATGCCGCGGCTGATCAAGGCGCGGCGGCCGTCCGGGGAAATCGCTTCGGGGCTGATCGCGCCTTTGCCCTGGTAAACCAGGCGGCGGCTTGCCGGGTTGGCGGGGTCGGCGGCGAGGATGGCGTAATCGGAGGAGCCCTTCACCGCGCGCGACCAGAGGAGGAGCCTCCCGTCCTTGCTGAACACAGGCGACTGGTTGCGGGTGCCGGGTTCGGTGAGGGGGATCGCGTCGCCGGTCAGCCCGGCGGCAAAGAGCTGGAACCACTCGTCGCCGCCGGTATCGCGGGAGAAGAGGTAGCGGCTGGTGCCCGGGATATTGGTGGCGCCGGCGACCGGCTCGTTGAAGAAGGTAAGCTGGGTGCGGTCGGCGCCGGGCGCCGCGACGCGGTGGATTTGGCGGGTGGCGCCGAAGCGGGTGCCGATCAGCATCGAGCCGTCGGGCAGCCAGTCCTCGAAGGTCGCTTCGCGGTAATTCTGAAAGCGCTGCACCGCCTGCCGAACGTCGTCGGGGATGGCGGGGACGTTGTGGAGAGTGGCGGCGCCGACCTGGCGGGTCTGGGCCTGGCGGGGTTGGGCCGGTTTCTGCGCAAGGGCCGGGAGCGCGGCGGTGAGGAGAAGGGCGGCGGCGAGCGGTCGAAGCATCGGAGTCTCCAGCAAGGGCAGCGCGTGGTGCCATGCGGGAGAAGGGGCGGGCCTGCAACGGGCGGGTTAATGAAAACGCCCCGGCCGCTGAGGGCCGAGGCGTTTGTTTCAGCTTAGGCGTTTGTTTCAGCTTAGGCGGGGCCGATTAGCGGCAGCGACGGTTGCTGATCACGTTGCGCTGGACGTGGCGGCCGAGGAGGGCGCCGACGGCTGCGCCGAGAACGGTGCCGGTGGTGCGGCTGCCGTTCTTGTCGATCTCACGGCCGACCAAGGCGCCCGCCGCGCCGCCGACAACCAGGCCAACGGTGCCGTTCGACTTGCGGCAGTAGGTGCGGCCATCTGAACCGCGCCATTGCTGCTGCTGGTGCTGGTGGTAGCTGCGCGTCTGGTGGGCGAAAGCCGGAGTGGCCGTAACGGCCGGAACGGCGAGGGTAGCGGCACTGAGTGCCAGGATGATCTTACGCATGGTTACACTCCTTGTTCGTCAGGAGTGTCTAAGCCGAGTCGCTTGAGCCTAAACTGAACCCGGCTGAAAGCTGAGGTTCACCAAGGGGTTGCGCGGCTTAGCTGCGATCGTTCCCCCTGCGGCGGGCATAAAGGAGGGCGGCGACGATGGCGGCGGAGCCGATGCCGATGGCGGCGCCGGTCATCAGATGCTTGCCGCGCTTGCCATCGACGCTCTTGGCGCTGGCGGCGGCAGCGGCGGCTTCGCCGGCGGGGGTAGGGGCTCGTGCGGGAGACTCGGAGGTGAGCTTGGCGGCGCCGACGGGATTGTCGCCGGGATAATGCGGTTCGCGGGCCATGGTTCACTCCGGGTTGTGTTCGCAAACACCTCTAGCGAGCGATGCGGCGAGCCCTCAAGCGCTGTTTTGCCGCACGAGGCACACGGATCGTCGGCTAATCGCACGTATTTCCACCGCTTTGGCGTCAAAAGGCTTGATTCGGCGGCCTTTTGCTGATTCTGTGACGGAGCTATGGCAGTGGGGCGCAACACATTCGAAACGATCAAGCGGGCGGCGTTGCCGGCGCTCGCCATTTTGATCATCGCCAACTTCCTTGGCTATGCGATCGTCGGCGCGAACGGCGTGATGAGCTGGGGCGATTACCGGCGCCTCAAGACGGAAAAGCAGGTTGAGCTCAGCCAACTCAATCTCGAGCGCGCCAAGCTTGCCCATCGCAGCGGGCTGCTCAATCCGCAGCGTGCCGATCCGGACCTCGCCGACGAGATGATCCGGCGCAATCTCGGCCTCGTCCGGCCCGACGAAGTGATCATCCCGCTCAAGGACTAAGCGCCGCTTGGGCGTGACGGGCGGCGGCACAAGTTGCGCAGGCCAGCGTTTGCCGCCATAGACCCCGCCCAGAGACTCCGCGAAAGCGGACCCCGCAAGGACAGGAAAGCCATAGTGGCCAAGGCAGCAAAAAGCGCCAGCGACGACACCGCTCCCACCCCGCCACTCACCCCCAA
Source organism: Allosphingosinicella sp. (assembly GCA_036399475.1). GTDB lineage: Bacteria > Pseudomonadota > Alphaproteobacteria > Sphingomonadales > Sphingomonadaceae > Allosphingosinicella. The sequence continues at coordinate 961 of DASWNA010000036.1, read as the reverse complement.
TCGCGAACGGCCGCCCGAGCCGCGGCGCCATGAGGCGAGCCGGGAGGAGCTTCTGGAATTCTACCGCCAGATGCTGCTCATCCGCCGCTTCGAGGAGCGGGCCGGGCAGCTTTACGGCCTTGGGCTGATCGGCGGCTTCTGCCACCTCTATATCGGCCAGGAAGCCGTTGCCGTCGGGCTGCAATCGGCGCTCGAGGTCGGCAAGGATTCGGTGATCACCGGCTACCGCGACCACGGCCACATGCTCGCCTACGGCATCGACCCGAACGTCATCATGGCCGAGCTTACCGGCCGCGCCGCCGGCATTTCGCGCGGCAAGGGCGGATCGATGCACATGTTCAGCGTCGATCACCGTTTCTACGGCGGCCACGGCATCGTCGGCGCGCAGGTAAGCCTGGGGACGGGCCTGGCGTTCAAGCACAAATATGCCGGCGACGGCGGCGTCTGCCTGGCCTATTTCGGCGACGGCGCGGCGAACCAGGGCCAGGTCTATGAAAGCTTCAACATGGCCGAGCTGTGGAAGCTGCCGATCATCTATGTGATCGAGAATAACCAATATGCCATGGGCACGAGCGTCAATCGGTCTTCGGCCGAGGACCAGCTTTATCGCCGCGGCGAGAGCTTCCGCATTCCGGGCCTGCAGGTGGACGGCATGGATGTGCTCGCCGTTCGCGGCGCCGCCACGACGGCGCTCGAGTGGGTGCGCAGCGGCAAGGGCCCGATCCTGCTCGAGCTCAAGACCTACCGCTACCGCGGCCACTCGATGTCCGACCCCGCCAAATACCGCTCGCGCGAGGAAGTGCAGGCGGTACGCGAGAAATCGGATCCGATCGAGGCGGTGAAGCGCGAGCTCGCGGCGGCGGGAGTGGGCGAGGACGAGCTCAAGAAGATCGACGGCGACATCAAGCGGATCGTCACGCAAGCCGCCGATTTCGCCGAGCAGTCGCCCGAGCCCGATCCT
>DASWNA010000035.1:0-44636 GCA_036399475.1 Allosphingosinicella sp. | reverse complement strand
CGATGATGCGCGGCTCCACGAGCTGCAGCCCGGATGCGTCTGCCCGTATGCCCCGGTCGCCCGCGAACAGCCCCAGAGCGACGGCGTCCAGCCCCAATATCTGCGGCCAGTCCTGCGTCACGATATGGATGAGATGGTCGAACCCCTCGGCCTCGACCGCGGCAAGCACCGCCTCATGGATCGATGCGACCGCGCCCGAATGGCCGCGCGCAAAGGCGATGAGGTCCTGATTGGCCTCCTCCGCCGCCGCGACCCGCGCGCGCAGGCTTGCCACCGCCTTTTCCTCGAAGCTGATCACCGTGCCCATGACGCGGAGCCTAACCCCAAGATGGTTAAGAAGCGATGCTGTTTTCGGGAAGGGGGGGAGGCCTCAGCCGCCCTTCAGCACCCGCACCGGATCGGTCCCCGCCGCCCGAAGCGCCGGATACAGCGTGGCAAGGATGCTGAGCACCAGCGCGCTGACGCCGATGACGGCAATCTCCACCGGCTTCACATCGGCGGGCAACGACACCAGAAAGTTGCTCGCCGCCTCGGTGGACGGCTGGGTCGCCATCTGGATGAAGATACCGATCGGCTCGCGAAAGCGCAGAAAGACGAGGCCGAGCACCAGCCCGCCGGCCGTGCCGAGCGCACCGATAGTGGTGCCGATCGCCATGAAGATGCGCAGCATCGCCCCGCGGCTTGCCCCCATGGTGCGCATGATCGCGATGTCGCCAACCTTGGCCCGCACCAGCATCACCAAGGCGGAGAGGATGTTGAACACGGCCACAAGAATGATGATCGACAGGACAAGGAACATGCCCACCTCGTCCACCGCCAGGGCGGTGAACAGCTCGGCGTTGAGCACCTTCCAGCTGTTGAGCTTCACCCCCTGCGGGAGCCTCGCGGCGAGCGGGGCAAGCACCACATCGGCGGTGCGCGGATCGGCAGTGGTGATGACCAGCGACGTCACCGCCGCGCCAAGCCCCATCAACGCCTGCGCCTCCTCAACCGGCATCAGCACCGCCTCGCGGTCGAAGTCGGGCGCCTTGGTCTCGACCACGCCGGCGATACGAAAGGACACGGGCCGCACGTCCAGCTCCCCGTCCGGCTTCTCCCCCACCGTAACCAGCTCGATCGTCCCGCCGGCCGAGGCGGGGAGTATCCGCGCCAGCTCCGAACCGATGATCACCGAGCCACCCTCCGGCCCGAGATCGGCGGTTCCCTCAAGCAGCCCCGCCCGAAGCGCCGGAGTGGCGATCCGCTCGCGCGGCAGCCCTCGCACCCGAACCGGCGCCACCCGCCCCGCCGACGAGCCCATCAACCGCGCCTCCACCATCGGATCGGCCTCGGTCACACCCGGCGTCTTCCGCGCCGCCGCCGCAATCCCTTGCCACCCCTCGAGGCTGCCGTCCGGCCCGCGCACGATGGCGTGGCCGGTGGTCTCGATCACCGTGTCGAGAATGAATTTCTGGTACCCGTTCATCACGCTGGAGACGATCACCAGCGCCGCGACGCCAAGCGTTACCGCGATCAGGCTGATCGAGGCGACGAGCACGATGATCCGCTCGCCCGATCGCGGCACGATGTAGCGGCGGATCACCAGCCGCTCGAAGGCCGAAAGGGCCATGGTTTCGCGCCCCGGCTCGGCTCAGCCGATCTTCTGCCCGGTCTTTTCCCAGTCGGCCAGGAAGCCCTCGAGGCCCTTGTCGGTCAGCGGATGCTTGAAGAGCTGGCGGATCACCGCGGGCGGCGCGGTCATCACGTCCGCTCCGATCATCGCCGACTGGAGCACGTGCACCGGGTGCCGGACGCTCGCCACGAGGATTTCCGTCCCGAAATCGTAATTGTCGTAGATCGTCCGGATTTCCGAAATGATCTGCATGCCGTCGAAGCCGATATCGTCATGCCGCCCGACGAAGGGCGAGATAAACGTCGCCCCGGCCTTGGCGGCGAGCAGCGCCTGGTTCGCAGTGAAGCAGAGCGTAACATTGACCATCGTCCCCTCGCCGGTCAGCGCCTTGCAGGTCTTGAGCCCGTCGAGGGTCAGCGGCACCTTGACCGCAATATTGTCGGCGATCTTCCGCAGGATTTCCGCCTCGCGCATCATCTCGAGATGGTCGAGCGCCACCACTTCGGCGGACACCGGCCCCGGCACGATGTCGCAAATCTCCTTCACCACCTCCAGGAAGTTGCGCCCCGATTTGTTGATCAGCGACGGATTGGTGGTCACACCGTCCAGCAAGCCGGTCTCGGCCAGGTCGCGGATTTCGGCGGTGTCGGCGGTGTCGACAAAGAATTTCATGGGGGTCCTCAAGCGTTCGGTAGGTTGTGCGCCGCCTTAGCGAGGCGGCGGCTTCGCGTCACCTTACGATACCGAACACCCCGGCCAGCACCGGATCGCCGGCCGATTGCGGGTTGGCGCGGATCGCCGCTTCCTCGCGGCCGATGGCGCGGTAGATGCTGTTCGCCGCCTTGCGCGACACGTCCGCCTGCAGGCCAGCGAAGTCGATGCCGGTCGCAAAACGCAGCGCCCGCGACACCAGGCCATTGTCGGCGACGCGCAGCGCCTGGCCGACCTCGGGGAAGATCGCATTGACGATCGAATCGCCCATCGAGCGCTGCAAATAGTCCGTCGCCGCCAGCGGCCCGCCGCGGACGATGGCAAGCGCGTCGGCAATGCTCATCGAGCGGATCGACTCGTACACCACCGGCGCCGCGGCATCGGCCGCTTCCGCAGCGGCGCGGTTCACCGCCCGAAGCAATTGATCTTGAACCGCCCGCGTGCCCAGCGCCACGGCGAGCGTAGAGGCGATCCGGCTGCCGCCAAGCTGCGAAGGCAGCTCCACCCGAGTCAGCTCATCCGCAAAGAAACCCTCGTCGGTGAGCAGCCGGGCAAAGGCGCGCTGCGACGAAATGGTCAGCAGCCGCCGAACCGCATCCTCGAGGTTGAACAGGTCGCCAAGCTTGGTCGCGCAACCGGGCAGCGCGAGCAGCGGCAGGGTGCAGCCGGCGGCGATCAGGCGGCGGCGGGTAAGCAACAGGTGAGTCATTGAGAAGCTCCGCTGGTTCTTCGTGCCAAGCCAACGGCCCGGTCGCCGCCTTGTTGCACGTCCCCTCCCCGTCATGCCAGCGAAGGCTGGCATCCATGCCGAGTTGCCACACGCTGTGCGACTGAAGAGTCAGCATGGGCCCCAGCCTTCGCTGGGGCGACGGAGTTTCACACAGCCATCTGCGCTCCCGTCATGCCAACGAGGGTAGATGCCACCACTCCCGCCCTTTCGCTCCCCCGGCAGGCGGTCCATATGGCGAACACCGATGACCCGCGCCCGCGTCCTGCTCCTCAACCCCGCTTTGGGCCCGCTCGACTATCGCGTGCCCTACGGCATGGCGGTCGAGCCGGGCTCTATCGTGCTCGCGCCCTTGGGGCCGCGGCAGATGACCGGCGTGGTCTGGGAAGAGGACAAGCTCGAGACCGAGACGGTGGGCGACAACCGCCTGCGGCCATTGCTCCAGAAATACGATCTGCCGCCGCTTCCGGCACCGCTCCGCCGCCTGATCGAGTGGACGTCGGATTATTACCTCGCGCCGATCCCCGCCGTCCTTCGCATGGCGCTTGCCTCCGCTTCGGCGCTCGACGGCGCGCGCACCATCACCGAATACCGCGCCACCGGCCTGGTGCCCGAGCGCCTCACCCCGCAGCGTGCCCAGGCGCTGGAGCGGATCGGCGAGCGGCAGGGGCTGGTGCGCGAGCTGGCGCTGGCCTCCGATGTGTCGGACGGCGTCATCCGCGGCCTCTGCAAGGCGGGCGCGATCGAGGCGGTGGAGGTCTCGGTCGACGACCCCTACCCGCTCCCCGATCCCGACTTCGCGCAGCCGGTGCTGGAGGATGCCCAGCGCGACGCCGCCGCTTTGTTCGCCGGCACGGTTCGCGAACCCGAATTCGCCCCCTTCGTGCTCAACGGCGTCACCGGATCGGGCAAGACCGAAGTCTATTTCGAAGCCATCGCCGAAGCGCTGCGCCTCGGCCGCCAGACCCTGATCCTGCTCCCCGAAATCGCGCTGACCGAGCCGTTCCTGAAGCGTTTCGCCGCCCGCTTCGGCCATGAGCCGGTCGCCTGGCATTCGGGCCTTCGCCAGTCCCAGCGCCGCCGCGCCTGGCGCGCCCTTGCCACCGGTGAGGCCAAGGTCGTCGTCGGCGCACGCTCGTCGCTGTTCCTCCCTTACCCCCGGCTCGGGCTGATCATCGTCGACGAGGCGCACGAGAGCAGCTTCAAGCAGGAGGACGGCGTTCAATATCACGCCCGCGACGTCGCCGTGATGCGCGCCAAGCTCGAGAAGATCCCGATCATCCTCGCCTCGGCCACGCCCGCCATCGAGACCCGCCACATGGCCGAGATCGGCCTCTACCGCGAAGTGAAGCTGCCCGACCGCTATGGCGGCGCCGAGCTTCCCGAAATCACCGCCCTCGATCTCCTCGCCGATCCGCCGCCGCGCGGCCGCTGGCTTGCGCCTGCCCTGGTCGAGGCGCTGGAGGAAACTTTGGAACGGGACGAGCAGGCGCTCCTCTTCCTCAACCGCCGCGGCTACGCGCCGCTCACCCTCTGCCGCAGTTGCGGGCACCGCTTCCAATGCCCGAATTGCACCGCCTGGATGGTCGAGCACCGGCTGATGCACCGCCTGGCCTGCCACCATTGCGGCCACGTCATGCCGCCGCCGCGCCTTTGCCCCGAGTGCAAGGAGGAGGACAGCCTCGTCGCCGTCGGCCCGGGCGTGGAGCGAATCGCCGACGAGGTCCGCGCCCTCTTCCCCGACGCCCGCACGGCGATCGTCACCTCCGACACCATCTGGTCCCCCGCCAAGGCCGCCGAATTCGTCGCCCGAATGGAGGAAGGCGCGATCGACATCGTCGTCGGCACTCAGCTCGTCACCAAGGGCTACCACTTCCCCAACCTTACCCTGGTCGGTGTCGTCGATGCCGATCTCGGCCTCCAGGGCGGAGACCTGCGCGCCGCCGAGCGAAGCTTCCAGCAGATCGCCCAGGTCGCCGGCCGGGCGGGCCGCGGCGAGAAACCGGGCCGGGTCCTCGTGCAGACCCACGAGCCCGGCGCCCGGGTGATCAGCGCCCTCGTGTCGGGCGATTCGGAGAGCTTCTACGAAGCCGAGACAGACGCCCGGCGCGAGGCCGCGATGCCGCCCTTCGGCCGCCTCGCCGGGATCATCGTCTCGTCCGAGAAGCTCGAGGAAGCGGTGGAAACCGCCCGCCTGATCGGCCGCAACGCGCCGGTCGTCGAGAACATGGCGGTGTTCGGCCCCGCCCCTGCCCCACTCGCCATGCTGCGCGGCCGCCACCGCCAGCGCCTGCTCGTCCACGCCGCCCGAAGCCTCGACGTCCAGGATGTAATTCGCGAGTGGCTCGGCAAGCTGGAATGGCCGCGCGGCGTGCGCGTTGCCGTGGATGTCGATCCTTATTCCTTTCTTTGATCGGTTTCGCCGCCTTATGGGCTAGATTGTTCATTTAAAGGCGGTTTATGCTCCGTCCTCTTGGGCATTGGGGGCGTGTTGAAAGTGGGTCTGAAGCATCTCGGCATGGCGCTTGCGGCGCTCGCGGCGGCAACGCCGGCGCAGGCGGAGTGGCGCGAAGCCACCAGCAAGCATTTCGTTATCTATTCGGAGGACAGTGAGAAATCGGTCCGGGAGTTCGCTACCAGGCTGGAGCGGTTCGATGCCGCCTTGCGGGCGGTGCGGGGCCTTGGCGATCCGGAAATCAGTCCGGGCAACCGGCTCACCGTGTTCGTGGTGGGAAGCATGGGGGCGGTGCGCAAGCTTTACGGCAAGGGCGGCGGCAATGTCGGCGGCTTCTACATGGGCCGCGTCGACGGCTCCTATGCGATCACCCCTGGCAATTCGAACGACGACGGCGATTTCGAACAGATCGTGCTGCTTCATGAATATGGCCACCATTTCATGCTGCAGAACTTCCCCGCGGCCTATCCAGCGTGGCTGATCGAAGGCTTCGCCGAATTCAATTCCACCGCCAGGTTTGAAAAGGACGGCGGAGTTGGCCTGGGTCTGCCGGCGAACCACCGTGCCTACGGGCTGCTCGTCCAAGTGCCGATCAAGCTCACGAAGCTGCTCACCAGCAGCGTCGGCGACTTAAGGGATGATGAGAAAGACGGCTTCTACGGCCGCGGGTGGCTGCTCACCCATTATCTGACTCTTCACCCCAGCCGCAAAGGCCAGCTCAGCGCTTATCTCGCCTTGATCAACAAGGGCACCGAAAGCCTCGCTGCGGCCAAGCAGGCGTTTGGCGACCTCGACACGCTCGATCGCGATCTAACCCGCTATATTCGCCAGCATACCATGTCGTACCTGAAGCTGGGTGCCGATCGGATTGTGATCAAGCCGATTGCCGTTCGGACCCTCAGCGCCGGCGATTCGGCGGTAATGGACGTCCGCATCCGCTCGAAGCGCGGCGTCGATAAGGCGGCCGCCGAAGCCTTGCTGCCACTCGCCCGCAAGGCGGCCGCGCCCTATCCAAAGGACGCGCTCGCCCAGGTTACCCTCGCCGAGGCGGCATTCGACGCCAGGCAATATGCCGAAGCCGAAGCAGCCGCAGACCGCGCCCTGGCCGCCGATCCGAAGTCGGTGGAGGCGCTCGTCTACAAGGGCAGGATCAAGATGGTCCAGGCGGTCGAAGGCAAGGGTGACGCCGCCGCATGGCGCGAGGTTCGCAAGTGGTTTCTTGCCGCCAACAAGGTGGAAGTGGACGATCCCGAGCCGCTCGCTTTGTTCTACCAAAGCTTCCTTGCCGCTGGGGTGAAGCCGACGCCCAATGCGACGCTGGCGCTGGAACAGGCGCTGGGCCTTGTGCCTCAGGATTCGAGCCTGCGCTGGATGCTTGCCCGGCAAAAGCTCCAGGACGGCAAGGGGGACGAAGCGCGCTTCGCGCTCGCTCCGGTCGCCTTCGATCCGCATGGCGGCCCGCAGGCCAAGGCGGCCTCGACAATCTTGGAAAAGCTCGCTTCGGGCGGTCCCAAGGCGGCACTGGAGGCCTTGGAAGCGATGGGGCAGGATCAGGCGGCGAGCGAAGGTTCCGGAGGCTGAAACCGCGCCAGCCTTCAAAGTAGGCGGTTGCTCCCTGCCCCCTCGCGGGCAAGCAGCCGTGCCTTGCGTTCGAGGCCCCAGGCGTAGCCGCCCGGCGAGCCGTCGCCGCGGCGGGCCCGGTGGCAGGGAATGAGGATGGCGACGCTGTTCGAGCCGCAGGCGGTGCCCGCCGCCCGCGCCGCGCCCGGCTTGCCGGCCTTGGCGGCGAGTGCCGCGTAGGAGAGGCTTTCGCCGGCGGGGATCCTTGAAAGCTCCCGCCAAACCGCTTCCTGGAAGGCTGTGCCCCGCACGTCGAGGGGCAGATCGTGGGGCCGCTCGGGCGCTTCCACCGCCGCCACCGTGCGTGCCACCAGCTCGGCCATCGCCTCCCCGCCTCCTTCGATCCGTGCCTGCGGAAAGCGCGCTTGAAGCTCCGCCTCGCCCTCATCGAAGGCCAGGCGGCAGATGCCCTTGCCGGTCGCCGCCACCAGCATCGTGCCGAGCGAGGTTTCCGCCGCCGCCCAGCGGATCGTCTCGCCCTTGCCGCCGTCCCGCCAGGCGGAGGGGGTCATGCCCAGCCGCGCCTTGGCGTCCGCATAAAAGCGCCCCGGCCCCGAATAGCCGGCATCGTAGATCGCGCCCGTGACGCTGGTGTTGCTGTCCAAGGCGTCGGTCATGATCCTTGCTCTCCTTGCCCGTGCATAGGCCGCCGGGGTGACGCCCGTCGCGCGGCGGAACAGGCGGTGGAAGTGAAACGGCGAATAACCCGCCGCGGCCGCCAGCGCCTCGAGCCCCGGCACACCTTCCGCTTCCTCGATCAGCCGCAGCGCCTTTTCCAGGGCCTGGGCCTCGCGGCTCACCTCATCGGGCTTGCACCGCAGGCACGCCCGAAGCCCCGCCGCCGCGGCAGCGCCGCCATCGGCGAAGAAGCGCACGTTCTCCCGCTTCGGGTGCCGCGCCGCGCAGGACGGCCGGCAATAGATGCCCGTGGTCAGCACCCCGGTCACGAATCGACCGTCCGCGCTCCGGTCGCGTCGAAGCACCGCCGCCCAGGCAAGCTCGGAATCGATGGGGGGAGTGGATTCCATGGCGGCACCCTAGCGCCTTTTCGGGCTCCCGCACTCCGAAGCTTGCGTTCAAAAGGCGCCGTCCAGACGGATCGGCGGCACGGCCCCTTTGCGCCGCCGCTTCCGTTTTGCACGTGGCGCCGGGCTGGCTGCTTGCAACCCCCCGATGGCTCCCCTAACCTTTTGCGAAACACGGGGGCTTTGAAATCATGTTATTTGGGTATTCGGTGCGTTGGGCGCCGACGGGCGCTTCTGTGCGTGTGCTTGCGGCGTCGGTCGCACTTGGGCTTGTGGCCGGATGCGGCGGCGGCGGCGGCGGCGGCACCCCGCCGCCACCGCCTCCACCTGCTCCCGTCAACCAGGCTCCGGTCTTCACATCGGCCAACAGCGTCGCCGTTGCCGAGAATGTCTCCGGCGGGATCTACCAGGCCGCGGCTACCGATCCTGAAGCCAATCCGATCGCGTATTCGGTCGTCGGCGGCGCCGATGCCGCGCGCTTCGCGATCACGACGGGCGGCCAGCTGAGCTTCGTCGCTTCGCCCAACTTCGATTTGCCCGCCGATTCCGACGGCAACAATGTCTACCAGGTCGAGCTCGCCGCCAGCGACGGCACCGCGCGGGGGACGCTCACGGTGAGCGTCACTGTGTCGAACTCCAAGGAAGGAATTGCCGTCCGCCGTGTCGGCACCGGCTTCACCAACCCGACAGCCGTTTCCGCGATCAGCGACACCTTCCTGCTGGTCGCCGAAAAAAGCGGCGCGATCTACGGGTTCAATTCGCAAACCGGCCTGCGCCAGCTCCTGGTTCAGGTTCCAAACGTCGGCGGCGTCGGCGTGGTCGCGGCGCTTGCCGGATCCGATTACTTCCTCACCGGGCGGTTCTTCGTGATGTACCACAACGCCGGAGGGTTCCTGGTGGTGCAGGAATACCTCAGAAACCCGGCCGGCACCACCGGTCCAAACAATTTCGGTCCGCTGCTGGCGGTTGATGCGCCGCAATATGCCGGTGGCGGCTGGCTCGGCTACGACCCCGCCGGCAATCTGCTGATTGCCACCGGCGATGCCGGGGGAGCCGGCGATCCGTCGGGAAGTGCCCAGAACGATGCGTCCAGGCTCGGCAAGATCATCCGCGCCACGCGCAACCCGGATCCCTTCGCCGGCGGCTCTCCCGTCTTCTACTTCCTGTCGGTCGCCGCCAAGGGTCTTCATCAACCGGTCGGCGGGTTTACGTTCAATGGCGGGCTGCTGATCGGCGACCGCGGCGAAAGCGTTGCCGAGGAGGTCGATCTGCTTCCCGCGGGTTCGGGCACGGCGAATTTCGGCTGGCCGTTCAAGGAAGGGACCAAGGTGGTCCGGGGAACGCCCCCCGCCGGGGTGGTGGATCCGGTGATCGAATATTCGCGCACCGCCGCCGCCGTGCAGGGCATCGTCGGCGGCGCGATCCTGCGCACCGGCCTGTCCTCCACAGTCGGCCACTACGTCTTCGCCGACCGCTCCGGCGGAATTTTCTCCATCCCTGCAACCGAACTGGCAAATGGCCGAACCGCCACCGCCGCGACCTTTGAGCGCCGCACGCTGGATTTCACCCCGGATGCGGGGCAGATCGGCGAGCCGGTGGCGGTGGTCGGCGACGAGGCGGGGCGCGTCTACATCATCGATTCGGACGGTGAAATCTTCCGCGTCGACCAGGGCTGAGGTCGGAAGGGAGCGGCGCACGGGTGCGCCGCCGTTTTCCGGCGCGCAACCGGGACATCGGCGATCGCACCATCGCCCGGTTGCATCCCATTCCCCCCCCTGCTAGGGGGCCGCAACCCATCGGGGGCGGTGCGCCGCCCCCTTTCCGCATGGGTCGCAATCGATCTGGGAGTAGAGGCGCGCGTGGAGATTTCCGGCGGCATTCAGGCAAGTCTGGCGGGGCGCTATGCAACCGCTCTTTTCGAACTGGCCCGCGATGAAAAGCAATTGGAAGCGGTTGGCGCGAGCCTCGCCTCCGTGCGCGCGGCGCTTGCCGAATCGGAGGACTTGCGCGCCCTCACCACCAGCCCGCTGATCGGCCGCGACGCCGCGGTGGGCGGAATCGGCGCCGCCGCCAGGGCGATGCAGGTCGATCCGATCACCGCGAACTTCCTCGGCGTGCTGGCCCAGAACGGCCGCCTGCGCGAACTCGGCAATGTCATCCGCTACTTCAACCTCCTCGCCGCCCAGCACCGCGGCGAGACCACGGCCGAAGTCACCTCCGCCCACCCGCTCGACGACAATCAGGTCGCGGCGCTGAAGGCGAACCTCAAGACCCGCTTGGGCCGCGACGTCGCGGTTGATCTCACCGTTGATCCCACCATCTTGGGCGGACTCGTCGTCAAGGTCGGCTCGCAGATGATCGACGGCTCCATTCGCACCAAACTCAACACTCTCGCGCATGCGATGAAAGGCTAATCATGGACATCCGCGCCGCTGAAATCTCCAAGGTCATCCGCGATCAGATCGCGGGCTTCGGCAACGAAGCCGAAGTCTCCGAAGTCGGCACCGTGTTGTCGGTCGGCGACGGCATCGCCCGCATCTACGGCCTCGACAACGTCCAGGCCGGCGAGATGGTCGAATTCGCCGCATCGGGCGGCGGCGACTCCATCAAGGGCATGGCGCTGAACCTCGAGGCGGACAATGTCGGCGTCGTGATCTTCGGCAACGACAGCGCGATCAAGGAAGGCGACACGGTCCGCCGCACCGGCACCATCGTCGACGTCCCCGTCGGCAAGGGCCTGCTCGGCCGCGTGGTCGACGGCCTCGGCAACCCGATCGACGGCAAGGGCCCGATCGTCGCCACCGAGCGCAAACGCGTCGAGGTGAAGGCGCCCGGCATCATCCCGCGCAAGTCGGTGCACGAGCCCGTGCAGACCGGCCTCAAGGCGCTCGACGCCCTCGTCCCCGTCGGCCGCGGCCAGCGCGAGCTGATCATCGGCGATCGCCAGACCGGCAAGTCGGCCGTCGCGCTCGACACCTTCATCAACCAGCGCAAGGCGAACCAGGGCGACGACGAGAGCCAGAAGCTCTACTGCATCTACGTCGCGGTCGGTCAGAAGCGCTCCACGGTCGCCCAGATCGTCCGCGCGCTGGAAGAGAATGGCGCGATGGAATATTCCATCGTTGTCGCCGCCACCGCGTCCGAGCCGGCGCCGCTCCAGTTCCTGGCGCCCTACACCGGCTGCACGATGGGCGAATATTTCCGCGACAACGGCATGCACGCCGTCATCGTCTACGACGACCTTTCCAAGCAGGCCGTCGCCTACCGCCAGATGTCGCTCCTCCTGCGCCGTCCGCCGGGCCGCGAAGCCTATCCGGGCGACGTCTTCTACCTCCACTCGCGCCTGCTGGAGCGCGCCGCCAAGATGAACGAAGCCAACGGCTCGGGCTCCCTGACCGCGCTGCCGATCATCGAGACGCAGGCGGGCGACGTGTCGGCCTACATCCCGACCAATGTCATCTCGATCACCGATGGCCAGATCTTCCTGGAGACCGAGCTTTTCTACCAGGGCATCCGTCCGGCCATCAACGTCGGCCTCTCGGTCAGCCGCGTCGGCTCGGCCGCGCAGACCAAGGCGATGAAAAAGGTCGCCGGCTCGATCAAGCTGGAGCTCGCCCAGTACCGCGAAATGGCCGCGTTCGCGCAGTTCGGCTCCGATCTCGACGCCTCCACCCAGAAGCTCCTCAACCGCGGTGCACGCCTGACGGAGCTGCTCAAGCAGCCCCAGTTCTCGCCGATGCCGGTGGAAGAGCAGGTCGTCTCGATCTTCGCCGGCGTGAACGGCTTCATCGATACGGTGCCGGTCAACGCCGTCACCCGCTTCGAAAGCGCGCTGCTTGCTCACGTCCGTTCGGACCATGCCGGCGTCCTCGGCAAGATCCGCGACACCAAGGCGCTGGACGACGGCACCACGGCTGAGCTCAAGACGATCATCGGCGATTTCGTTAAGTCGTTCGGGTAAATAGAGGAAACCGTCACCCCGGACTTGATCCGGGGTCCACCTTCTTCTTCTCGGATGTCCGCAGGGTAGAAGGTGGATGCCGGATCAAGTCCGGCATGACGAAATAGGAAGCGAAGCAGGAACCTATGGCCTCACTCAAGGCACTTAAAGGTCGGATCGCGTCGGTGAAATCGACGCAGAAGATCACCAAGGCGATGAAGATGGTCGCCGCCGCCAAGCTGCGCCGCGCCCAGATGGCGGCCGAGGCCGGCCGTCCCTATTCCGAGCGCATGGCCGCCGTCATGGCCAGCCTCGCCGGCAAGGTGGTGATCTCCGACCAGAGCCCCAAGCTGCTCGCCGGCACCGGCCGCGACCAGACCCATCTGCTGGTCGTCGCCACGTCGGACCGCGGCCTCGCTGGCGCGTTCAACTCGAACATCGTCCGCGCCGCCCGCAAGAAAGCCGACGAGCTGATCCGCGAAGGCAAGACCGTCTATTTTTACCTCGTCGGCCGCAAGGGCCGCGCGGTGATCCAGCGCCTCTACCCCAAGCAGATCGCCCACCAGTTCGACACCGGCGCCATCAAGTACGTCAGCTTCGCCGACGCCCAGGCGATCGCCAACGACATCATCGAGCGCTACACCACCAACGGCCTCGACGTCGTCCACCTCTTCTACGCCCGCTTCCAGTCGGCGTTGGTGCAGGAGCCGGTTGGCCAGCAGATCATCCCGGTTCGCCTCGAAGAAACCGGTGCGCTGAACAAGGACGCCGGCGTCAGCGCCGCGGTCGAGTACGAGCCGGAGGAGGAGGAAATCCTCGCCACCCTGCTGCCGCGCAACATCGCGGTGCAGATCTTCCGCGCCCTCCTCGAAAACGCCGCGTCCGAACAGGGCAGCCGCATGACTGCCATGGACAACGCCACGCGGAACGCCGGCGACATGATCCAGCGCCTCTCGATCGTCTACAACCGCCAGCGCCAGGCCGCGATCACCACCGAACTCGTCGAAATCATCTCCGGGGCAGAAGCCCTTTAGTTTCGTTTAGAACCCACCCGTCACCCCGGACTTGATCCGGGGTCCACCTCCTTCCTCCGGCACCGGAAGTAGGAAGGTGGATGCCGGATCAAGCCCGGCATGACGAAAAACAAAGGCAAGAGGTAAGAACATGGCCACCGCCGCAACCACCACCGCCACCGGGCGCATCAGCCAGATCATCGGCGCCGTCGTCGATGTGTCCTTCGAAGGCACGCTGCCCGAGATTCTGTCGGCGCTTGAAACCGACAACAATGGCACTCGCCTCGTCCTCGAGGTTGCCCAGCACCTCGGCGAGTCGACCGTGCGCACCATCGCCATGGACTCCACCGACGGCCTCACCCGCGGCCAGCCGGTGCGCGACACCGGCGATCAGATCCGCGTGCCCGTCGGCCCGATGACGCTCGGCCGAATCATGAATGTCATCGGCGAGCCGATCGACGAGCGCGGCCCGATCGGCCACACCGACACTTCTCCGATCCACCGCGACGCGCCGTTGTTCGTGGATCAGTCCACCGAAACTTCGGTTCTCGTCACCGGCATCAAGGTCATCGATCTCCTCGCGCCTTACGCAAAGGGCGGCAAGATCGGCCTGTTCGGCGGCGCCGGCGTGGGCAAGACCGTGCTGATCCAGGAGCTGATCAACAACATCGCCAAAGGCCACGGCGGCACCTCGGTGTTCGCGGGCGTCGGCGAGCGCACCCGCGAGGGCAACGATCTTTACCACGAGTTCCTCGACGCCGGCGTCATCGCCAAGGACGCCGACGGCAACCCGACTCCGGAAGGCTCCAAGGTCGCCCTGGTGTTCGGTCAGATGAACGAGCCGCCGGGCGCCCGCGCCCGCGTCGCGCTGTCCGGCCTCACCCAGGCGGAATATTTCCGCGATGTCGAGGGTCAGGACGTTCTGTTCTTCGTCGACAACATCTTCCGCTTCACCCAGGCGGGCTCGGAAGTGTCGGCTCTGCTCGGCCGCATCCCGTCTGCCGTGGGCTACCAGCCGACCCTGTCGACCGACATGGGCGCGCTTCAGGAGCGGATCACCTCGACCAACAAGGGGTCGATCACCTCGGTGCAGGCGATCTACGTGCCGGCCGACGATCTTACCGATCCGGCGCCGGCCACCTCCTTCGCCCACCTGGACGCGACCACCGTGCTTAACCGCGCGATCTCCGAACTGGGCATCTACCCGGCCGTCGATCCGCTCGACTCCACGTCGCGCGTTCTCACCGCCCGCACCGTCGGCCAGGATCACTACGACACCGCCCGCGCGGTTCAGGAGATCCTGCAGCGCTACAAGAGCCTTCAGGACATCATCGCGATCCTCGGCATGGACGAGCTTTCCGAAGAAGATAAGCTCACCGTCAGCCGCGCCCGCAAGATCCAGCGCTTCCTGTCGCAGCCGTTCCACGTCGCCGAAGTGTTCACCGGCATCCCCGGCAAGTTCGTCGCCATCGAAGACACCGTCCGCTCCTTCAAGGCGGTGGTGAACGGCGAGTACGACCACCTGCCGGAAAGCGCCTTCTACATGGTCGGCGGAATCGAAGAAGCCGTCGAAAAGGCCCAGCGCCTGGCGGCCGAAGCGGCGTAATAGTGTAAACACCCCCTCTCCCTTTGACGGGAGAGGGTTGCGAAGCCTTAGTGAGCCTCTTTTGGCGAACTTAGGCGAAGCTGGGTGAGGGTGACAGCGCACGAGGTTAGTCTCAAACCGCCTTTCCCTCACCCTCCCATCCTTTCGGATGGGCCCCTCCCTCTCCCGTAAAGGGAGAGGGGCTTAGAGGAACCGATGATATGCCCGACCTGAACTTCGAACTCGTCACTCCAGAGCGTCTCGTCCGCTCCGAGGCCGTCACCATGGTCGTGGTGCCCGGCAGCGAGGGCGATTTCGGCGTCCTCGCCGGCCACGCCCCCTTCATGTCGACGCTGCGCAACGGCGACATCGCCATCTACCGCGGCGGCATGAACGTCGAGCCCGAGCGCATTGCCGTCGAGGGCGGCTTCGCCGAGGTCAGCGAGCGCGGGCTGACGGTCCTCGCCGAGAAGGCCGACGCCGCCTGATTGCCGGTTTACCGCCTGATGCCGGGTGGTTAGGCTCCTGCCTCCCGCCGCTGAAAGGCCTTTCGATGATCACCCGGACGATGGCCGCCGCAGCCGCCTTTGCCGTGCTGCTCTCCGCGGCTCCGCTCAAGGCGGCAACCCCGGCACAAGACGTTGCCGACATTGCGAGCACCGCCTGCTTCGGGCTGGCGGCGGGGAAGTGGACGCTGCCGCATCCGGCCAGGTCGGAGGAGTTCGACGCGGCTGTCACGGCACAGGGATTGCAGCCCAACATCACGGCCGGGATGCTGAAGATGCTCGGCCCCGCCACGGCGCTTATACTGCGCACCGGAATGGCCCGCCGGACCAACGGCGAGAGCCATATCGTTTTCGCCGCCAATGGCATGGTGCCCGGCTGCAGGGTCATCCTGCTCGGTGAGCCGTCGGGCGATGCGATGGCGGCCGTATCGGCGGCGCTGACGCGGCGTGGGCCGAACCGCTGGACCGCGTTTCCGGACATGAACGAGACCCGTGGAATCGCCGAGAAACGCGTCTTCCTGCGGCGCGACGAAAAAGGCGCTGCCTATCTCCTCAACCTGGTCAGGATGACGCAGCCGGTCGGCAAGATCCAGGTTTACGCCACCGTTCTGGCAGTGCCCGCCGGCGTTGAGCTGCCCAAGGGCTTCTGATCCACCGCAACCTCCGCGAAAAACCCTTGCTTCCAGCCCCGCGCCGGGCGACCATCTCCATTGACTTCGTGGGGGAGCCAACATGCGCATTTCAACACTCCCGGGCCGCTTCGCGCTCGCAATCGCCGTGGCAAGTGCCGCCCTGGCAGCGCCCGCCGCCGCGCAGCCCCGGGAATATGGCTTCGCCGAGATTGCCGCCGATCTTGCCTACGGCTTCTGCCCGCTCTTCCTCGCCGCCCAATTCCCTTTGACCTCCCCCCAGCTTGCCGAGCGCGGATTCGGCACCGCCATCATGACGGAGCCGCACCCCCAATTCGGCGAGGTGAAGCTCGTCATGATGAAGCGCACCGAGGGGGACATCGCCTTCGGAGGCGCGTCCGGCAAGCTGTGCACGGTGATCGTCCGGGGCAGCGGCCGGTCGGCCGCGCTCGCCCGCTTGCGGGAAACGATGTCCTACACGGGCCTCGATTTCAAACCGGTTCCGACGCCGGCCGTACCGGGCGGAGTCGCCGTCCAGGCCTTCAAGGCGGCCACGGAGGGGCAGTTCCTCAACGTCCAGCTCATCGAAGGCCCGGAAAGCGAGCCGGTGTCCGTCATGCAGATGTTCGCAACGAACGAATAAGGACAGCCTACCCCGCCTTCCGGAATTGCCAGGTCCGTGCCTTTGCGCCGCCCGGCCCCGAGATGGTGGCGCTGAGCAAATTCCCCTCGCGACGATACTCGATTCGGGTTGGATAATCGTGCGCCGGATTCTCGAACACCGCCTTGCGCTTGCCCGCCTCGACCAGCGGAAAGGCCGAAGCCGGCGCCCCGCCCGGCGACGCGTGAAAGGCGACGCGTCCGTCCTCCGCTGGCGCGATGCGCATGAATTCGAACCAGCTTGCCGCCTTGCCTTGCCCCGACAGCGATGTGCCGAGCATCACCCCGCCGCGCGGCGCCGACCAGCGCTCCTCGGTCCAGCGTCCCTCCCCTTCGTCCGCAACCCAGGTCCCGGCGAGCCAGGCGAGGCCTTCAGCCCCCCTCGCCGCTGGTGCCGCTCCGATCAGCATCAGGCCGGCGGCCACCGTCATTATCGCTTTCATGCTTCGTCCTCCCCGTCCGCTGCGCGCGCCACAATAACAGACCGCCCGCGATAATCAGAGCGGCGCCGCCGAAGGTGGCCAGGTCGGGCCGGTCGCCGAACCAGGCCCAGCCGATCCCGGCAGCAACGACGAGCTGCACATAGGTCATCGGCGCCACCACCGACGCATCCGCCCGCTTCACCGCCGCGAAGATCAGGCTGTGGCCCACCGTCGCGAAGCAGGCGATCGCCGCGCATTTCGCTACCACCACCACGCCCGGAACCGGAATGGGCGCGATCACCCCGGCATAGACCGCCGCCGCGCCGAGCAGCAGGGGCGCGGCGAAGCATGCGAGCACGAACTGCATCACCAGCACCGGCGCGTCGCCCGCCGCCATGCGATTGAACATCATCAGCCAGCTCATCCCGAACGCCGCGCCGATCGGGAACAGCGCCACGGCGCCAAGCTCCACCACATTGGGCCGAAGCACGATCAGCACGCCGGCAAACGCAAGCAGGGTCGCCGCCCAGGTTGCCCGAGTCGTCCGCTCGCCGAGCACGAACGGCGCAAGCAAGGCGGTGATGATCGGGCTGGTGAACTGGATCGCCGTCGCATCCGCCAGCGGCATCGCATACACCCCGACAAAGAAGCAGATCGTCGCCAGCGCCACCGCCGCCCCGCGCCCGAACTGCAAGGCCGGCCTCGGCAGCACGAAGCCGCTCCGCCCCATCCGCGCCGCCACGATCACGCCCAGCCCCACCGCGCCCATCACGTAGCGCAGCGCCGACACCGCCGGAGCGGGCCATTGCCCGGCAAGCGACTTCACCACCGCATCGCCGATCGACAGGCTGAAGAAACCGACAAGGGCGATGAGCAGCGCGGCGCGCGCGGGATGGGCTTTGGACGTCACCGGCCCGCCCTTCCGGCGCGGTTAGGCAATTGTCAAAGTTTCCGTTCTATTCACCACCCTCAAGAGATTGATCAGGCATTGAGCAAGGTTCGCGCAAAATGAGTGCATTCGGACGGCGGGGCGGAAATAACGGATCGGGCGGCGGCGGCAGGCCGGCCTTCGGGGTCGCAAGGCCGATGAAGGGCAGCGCCTCGGGCGGCCCAGTCTCCTTCTCCCCCGATCCTGACGGCGGCAGCCAGTTCCCGCCGATCGATTCGATGGATTTCCCGGACAGCCTGGACGAGGGCCTCGGCACGCCGGCCGCCGGCGATGCGATGTCCCGCCTCGCCGACCGCATGGCCTCGGCCAACGACACGCCCGTTTCGCGCAACGAGGGCTTCGAAGCCTCGATCCACCGAATCAAGGAGCAGGTCCTCCCCCGCCTCCTCGAGCGCGTCGATCCCGAAGCCGCGGCGACGCTCTCCAAGGACGAGCTCGCCGAGGAATTCCGCCCGATCATCGGCGAAGTCCTCGCCGAGCTGAAGATCAACTTGAACCGCCGCGAACAGTTCGCGCTGGAAAAGGTGCTGGTCGACGAGCTGCTCGGCCTCGGCCCGTTGGAAGAGCTGCTCAACGACCCCGAAGTTTCCGACATCATGGTCAACGGCCCCAACCAGACCTTTATCGAAAAGCGCGGCAAGCTTCAGCTCGCCAACATCCAGTTCCGCGACGAGGAGCATCTGTTCCAGATCGCCCAGCGCATCGTCAACAAGGTCGGCCGCCGAATCGATCAGACCTCGCCGCTGGCCGACGCCCGCCTCCAGGACGGCAGCCGCGTCAACGTCATCGTGCCGCCGCTCTCGCTGCGCGGCACCGCGATCTCGATTCGTAAGTTCTCCGAAAAGCCGATCACCGTCGACATGATGAAGAACTTCGGTTCGATGTCGGAAAAGATGGCAACCGTGCTCAAGATCGCCGGCGCCTGCCGCTTCAACATCATCATCTCGGGCGGCACCGGCTCGGGCAAGACGACGATGCTGAACGCCTTGTCCAAGCTGATCGACCCGGGCGAGCGCGTGCTGACCATCGAGGACGCGGCCGAGCTTCGCCTGCAGCAGCCGCACTGGCTTCCGCTCGAAACCCGCCCGCCCAACCTCGAAGGCCAGGGCGCGATCACCATTCGCGATCTCGTCATCAACGCGCTTCGTATGCGCCCGGACCGGATCATCCTCGGCGAAATCCGCGGCTCGGAGAGCTTCGATCTCCTCGCCGCGATGAACACGGGTCACGACGGCTCGATGTGCACGCTCCACGCCAACTCCCCGCGCGAAGCGCTCGCGCGTATGGAGAACATGGTGATGATGTCCGACATCAAGGTTCCCAAGGAAGCCATCTCGCGCCAGATCGCCGACTCGGTCGAGCTGATCATCCAGGTAAAGCGCCTCCGCGACGGCTCGCGCCGCACCACCAACATCACGGAAGTGATCGGCATGGAAGGCGACGTCATCGTCACCCAGGAGCTGTTCAAGTTCGAATATCTCGACGAAACTGCCGACGGCAAAATCATCGGCGAGTACCGCTCCATGGGGCTGCGCCCCTACACCCTGGAAAAAGCCAAGATGTTCGGCTTCGACCAGCCCTACCTCGAAGCCTGCCTCTAAACTTCTACCCCTCTCCCCTTGCGGGAGAGGGAGGGACCCGCGTGCGAAGCGCGTGGGAGGGTGAGGGAACTTGAACCAGCGGCAGGGCGACTTTCCCGCCGCTCCCGCCCGCGCTAAGCTCCGGCCCATGACCCCGCTCCTCCTCGCCTTGCTCCTCGCTGCGCCCGACCCACCGCAAGACCGGGCCCGCACCTTGAGCGGCGAAAGCCTCCCCACCCTCTTCTCCGACGCTGATTACCCTGCCGATGCGCTCCGCGCCGAAGCGCAGGGCCGGGTTGAGGTGCGGCTCCACATCGGCGCCGACGGCATCGTCTCCGCCTGCGATGTCATCGCGTCGAGCAATTTCGCTTCGCTGGATAGCACCACCTGCCGCGTGCTCACCGAACGCGCCCGCTTCCGGCCGGCACGCGACGCCGCCGGAAAGGCAGTGTCCGATACCGTCGTCACCAGCATCACTTGGAAGCTTGCCGAGGACAGCGGACTGTCGCCCGCGATTGCGGCCGCGGTTACAAACTTGCTCGCCTGCCTTGGGCCCAGAACCCAGGCCGCTCTAGAAGCGGCGCCCGGCCGAACCGTCCGCGAGGCGGCGGAGGCAGCTTTCCCCGCCTGCCGGGCGGCCGAGGACGCACTCGCCACCCTCGCACTGCCGGAGGCCAATCTTGAGAACGGCGGCGGGCTGTCGGTCGACGACGTACGCGGCAAATTGCGGGTGGCCATGATCGATGCTCTCGAACAAAGGTTCACCGCTCGGCCGCCCGCCCAGTAGCGCAGACCGCTTGGCGACGCCGCCGCCGCATCCGCCTCGGCTTCGCGGAAGTCTCTCGAATCGCCGCGGCCGAATCAAGGAGCGGGTTCACCCTGCTCCCCTGTCTTCCGCGCGGCGCCGTTCGCGCCTATGCTGCTGAGATGCATAGGCTGCTGCTCCTCTCCTTGCTCGTCCCCGCTCTCGCCGGCTGCGCTCGGGGCACGCCGGTGGTGGTGGTGATCCCACCGTGGATGGAAGAATCGGTTCGCCAGCGCGAGGCCGATGGCCCGCCCCCGGCGCTGCCTGATGCGCGTTCGATCGGAGCCGCCTTCAACCAGCCGATTCTGCAGCACTGCGACGAGCTCGCCTGCTGGCACGCGCAGTCCCGCGTGTTCAGGGTTCGGGCGCTTGAGTGCAGCGCAACGCCAAGCGAAAGCCCGGATTCGATTCAGGCACGCTGCCGCTACGAGCGCCAGCTCCTGCCCAGGGAGGGCGAACCCGGTCCGTGGCACCTTGCCGAAACCGAGTTGTCCCGCTTCACCGACCCGGCTTTGCCTGCAAGCCCGTGGCGTGTCCTTCGCGACATGACGCCTCCCTGAGCGGGAGCGGGGCTCGCGGCGCGGAGTCCACGCAACCCCGTGCCTTTTCTCGCGAGCCCCTGAAGGGCAGCGTCCGGCCTCAGTCGCTGCGGTGCCTCTCCCGTTTTGCCTGACCTGTCGCCTTGCGGATCTCCCGAGAGGCGTCGTGCAACGCCCTCTCCGCCTCGCGCGCCGCATCGCGGGCGATCATCGCCTCGTCGATGCCCGCCAGAGCCTCGCGCTCCGCCTCCTCGGCCACCGCCTCGATCGCGTCCTGCACTTCGGGGCTGTCCATTACCGTCTCCACCCGGCGCTCGATCCGCGGCTCGGCGGCGGCGAGCAGCGCCCGCATCTCCGCATCGTCCACCCGCTTGCCGCCCCGGCAGGTCAGCACGCCGTTCGAGACGTTCACCTCGAACCCGTCCCAGCTTCCGGGCGCATAGCCGCACTTGCGCTCTATCAGCGCGCGCTCCCCCGCCGTGAAGAACGGCCCATCCGCCCTGATCGCCGCCTCGATCCCCGCCCCGAGCCTGTCACCCGCCGCCTGCGCTCCGCCCGCGGGCCGAGCCTCCGCGTCCGCCACACCCGCTCCAAGCGCCACCGCCGACACCACCAAGGCGCAACCCGCCGCAACCACCATCAACCGCATGATCATCTCCTCACCTGCTACGCATGTAGCTGCTACGCCTGTAGCATTGGTGATGCAAGGGGTCTCATCGCCACTTGCGCTTTCAGAATACTATAGTCATCATACGCACCGGAAAGCAGCGGCTTCCGAACCCGCAAGGTCAAGGTGAAAGGATGCTTAACGAATGGTCGGACCGCAGACCCCCAGGGCCCCGCAAGCCCCTGCTCCTGCGTGCCTCCCTCTGGATCGGCGTAGTGATAGCCCTAAACTGCGCCGCCTTGGCGATCCCGCTCGCAACATGGCTGCTCGGCTAGGCGCAAAGCCTAGTGCTTGGTCGCGTCCGCGCGCACGAGCAATGCGATCGAGTCTACCCCAAGGGCACCAGCCAACGCCTCAAGCGTGGCAATGGTGATGTTGCGCTCCCCGCGCTCGATCATGCCGACATAGGTGCGATGGTAGCCGCAGACATCGGCAAGCGCCTCCTGCGAGATGCCGCGCGCCCTGCGCAGCCTCCCGACATTCTCGGCAATGACTGCATGCAGCCCGCCCAGCTTGCGCACCTTCCCCATGCACCCGTTGAACGGGAATGAAGACTATGCGTCTACCGACTCACAGTGGCGTTTTGCAGTCTTCAAGCCGGCTAGCTCGGCCACGCGCGCGAGAATTGCATCCCCATGCTGGTATATCTGCACCGGGTCGCTCACCGCGTGCCGGGTTTCCTCCTTTGCGGTGAACGTGCCGAAGTAGCGTACCGTCGGGCTGTTGAAGTGCAGGCGGCAGATCGTCTTGCGGTTGTTGTCGTCAAGCAGCACCGCGCAATAAGATTTCGCGTCGCGCATCACGATCCGCTTGGGATCGACCAGCTTGGCGCCAATCGCGCGCACGATATTGAAGCCGGCAATCTCGTCCTCCGTGGTGAGCACGCCTTCCTCGGCGGCCCCGGCAGTGGTGTCCTCTTCCTCTTCCTCGGACGGGTTTGCGGCAGTAAGCGCGGAGGTCAGCCGCTCGTGGACCCGGTCGCGGATCAGAGCGGCGATCGAGTGCACGATCAGCGCCTTGAACTCGTCCTTCTTTGCAGACAGGAGGCGCACGCCGGGCTGGACCCGGTTGGCGATGATCCGCACGAACTCCTCGGAAGGCTCGGCGAACTCGGCCTGGAGTTCCTTTGAGACCAGCGACTGGATTTTGAGGTTCACCGCCTCCTCGACAATTCGGTCGATATCGAAATTCTGCTTGGTAAAGCGGCCCAGCGTGCGAATGTCCTGCTTGCGAAGCCCGTCGATTTGGCAACTGAAGAACGGCTTCTCGTCCATCTTGTTCGGCGCATCGAGGTCCGAGAAGAAATGGTAGACGACGCCGTTGGTCAGCACCGCGACCCGGGCATCGGTAACGCTGAAATAGCGAAAGAGCTGCCCGGCATTCTTGACGGTCAGTTCCGAATTGGCCGGCTTGCATTCCACCAGCATGGCGAGCTTGCCTTCACGGCACACCGCATAATCAACCTTCTCGCCCTTCTTGGTGGCGATGTCGCAGGTGAATTCAGGAACCACTTCGGAAGGATTGAAGACGTCATAGCCGAGCGCGCGAAGGAACGGCATCACCAATGCATTTTTCGCCGCTTCCTCGGTCAGCAGGACTTCGCGATGGTTGCGGACGACCTTGGCGAGATCGTTAAGCGCAGCTTCGAGTTCCATTGGGGCCCCTCCCGTTTAAAGCTGTCAGAGTAGCCCACCCGCAAAGACGCGCAACTGAAACTTCCAAAGAGCTTGCCGGTACTGCACGCCAGTATTGCAGCGCTGGCTTCAAGGCCACCCGACACTTACCCGCTGCCCTGATATGCAACCGGCCAAGGCTCGGCCGAACCGCAGGCCCCGCGGATGAAGCCAACCGACGCGTGACCTGCCTCCATCAAAGTACCACTTTGATGGAACGGAGGTTTAGTCCCCCCGGTCGCCCTCGTTCTTGGGTTTCTCCGTCTTGGCGTGCTGGCGGGCGTCCTGGCTTAGCGAGCGGCCGACGTCGACGCTGTCGGTGAACTGGCCGTTTTCGTCGCGGCGGACGTAGCGTTTGTCGCCCTTGTGGGGCTCGATCAGTTCGCGTTGGCTCATGGCTGGTCTCCCAAGGTTTTCGCTAAGGGGAGAACGAGCCGATTCACCCTTCGTTCCGAAACCGCTTTCCTACATGCCCCCTCCGTGCCCATGCTGCCGCGATGCGGGACGACTCGGCAAATTGGGTAACAGGAAGCGGCTTGGGCCTCCCGGCGCGGGAGGGCGACGACGCGCGCTGGTACGCCACGGCTGCTCCGGACCCGTCGGCTTTGTTGCTTTCACGGGCCGCCCGGCCGTCGAACTCCCCTGCCCCACCCTCCGCTTTTCCCGGCCCATGGCAAGCCGAACCTTTCGAACCTTCCGCGCTCCGCCCCTCGCAAACGCTGCCGCAATGGCAAGTCTCAACTTCCTCAACTTATTTGCCCGAGACCCTACGGATGAGCCCCGAATTAGGGGCGCGACAGCCGGCGCGGGCATCGGCTAAAGCGGGCCAATGAAGAAGTCCGCAACCGACCTTATGCAGGAGATCCTGTTCTCCGCGGTCATCGATGCCCTCGACGCGATGAAAGCGCGTGCCAAGGGCGTGCCGAACAACCTGCTGCGCGATTTGAACGCGCTGCACGCCAACACGGCCTACGCCGATCTTCCGCCCGAGCTTCAGGCGGCGATCGGCGCCAGCACCCGCGCCGGCTTCGCCAAGCTTTTGAA
This sequence comes from Allosphingosinicella sp., assembly GCA_036399475.1. GTDB lineage: Bacteria > Pseudomonadota > Alphaproteobacteria > Sphingomonadales > Sphingomonadaceae > Allosphingosinicella. The sequence goes on along the minus strand of DASWNA010000035.1, from coordinate 20,474 downwards.
GGAGGGCTATTCGGTGTCCACCGCCCAGCCCGCGTCGCAGCGTCCCGCGCCCGCCGAAGGGGTAAGGGTGGACCGGCACGAACGGCGCCCGCCGCCGCGTCACGGCGATGGGCCAGGCCCGCGCGGTCCGCGCCGCGACCCCGGTGGCCCCGGCGGCTCCGGCAGGCCGGGCGGCGGTGGTCGCCCGGGTGGCGGCGGCGGTGGCGGACGCAACGGACCCAAATAAGGTGCACAAGCTCTCCGATGCTGCAGAGCCCGCGGCCGAGCCGATCGACTTCGACCAGTTCCTGGCCGTCGATATCCGCTGCGGCACCGTGATCGAGGTCCAGCCCTTTCCCGAAGCGCGCAAGCCCGCCTGGAAGCTGCGCATCGATTTCGGGCCCGGCGTCGGCATCAAGCGCTCCAGCGCGCAGATCACCGAGCATTACCGGCCGGAGGACCTCGTCGGCACCAGGGTGGCGGCGGTGGTGAACTTCCCGCCCCGCCAGATCGGCCCCTTCCTGTCCGAAGTGCTGACCGTCGGCTTCCCGGATGCGGAAGGCCGGGTGGTGCTCGTCCGGCCCGACCGCGATGTGCCGGACGGCGCCCGGCTGTTCTGAACACCCGCCGCGCCGTGGACTAAGCGCGGCGCCCCGGCTATCCGCCCGGGCGTGACCCACAAGCCTTCCCGCCTCCTCCTCGACGGCAATGCCCTCCTCGCCAACTGGCGCTGGCTTGCCGGCCGCAGCGGCCCTGCGGCGTGCGGCGCCGCGGTCAAGGCGGACGGCTACGGCCTCGGCGCGCGCGACGTGGCGGCGCGCCTGCTCGGCGCCGGCTGCCGAGACTTCTTTGTCGCCACCTGGGCGGAGGCTGAGGCGCTGCTGCCGGTGCTGGACGGCGCATCCCTGTCGGTGCTGCACGGCTTCGCGGACGAGAACCTGGCCGATGCACTCGCCTCGGCCGCACGGCCGGTGCTCAACACGCCCCGCCAGGTGCAGGCCTGGAAAGAAGCGGCGCCCGCTCGGCCGTGCGACGTGATGATCGACACCGGCATCAGCCGCCTCGGCCTTTCCCCTGCCGACGTGGCTGCGGGCCTGCTCGACGGCCTCGTCATCGAGACGCTGATGAGCCACCTCGCCTGCGGTGACGAGAACAATGCCATGAACGGGCGGCAGCGCCTGCTGTTCGAGGATGTCGCCCGCCACGTGCCCGCCCGCCGCCGAAGCATGGCGAACAGCGCTGGCATCTGCCTTGGCGCGGAGTACGCCTTCGACCTCACCCGCCCAGGTCTGGCGCTCTACGGCGGCATCGCCCGGCCGGAGGCGGAGGGGCATATCGCGCAGGTGGCGCGGCTCGAGGCGCAGATCGTGCAGCGGCGAAGCGTCGGCGCGGGCGAAAGCGTCGGCTACAACGCCACCTTCACCGCCGCCGCGCCGACCGAGCTTGCCATCCTCAACATCGGCTATGCCGACGGCTATCTGCGCGGCTTCTCGGGCGGCAAGGGCCGTGCCCTGTTCGAAGGCAAGGCGCTCCCCGTGTGCGGACGCGTCTCGATGGATCTGACCGCGATCGACGTTTCCGGCGCGCCCCATCTTCGCGAAGGCGACTGGCTGGAGCTCGACTTCGACCTCCCCCGCGCCGCCGCTGCGTCGGGCCTGTCGCAATATGAACTGCTGACCACGCTCGGTCACCGGCACGAGCGCATCTGGCGCTGAAACCGCAGGTCCGGCCGCACGTTGGGGCGGAATGGTAAATATCGCACATCTCTCCGACGTCCATTTCGGGCACCATGACGACCAGGTCGTCGCCGCCGTTGAAGCGTTTTTGTACGAGCGGCGCCCCGATCTGGTCGTGATCAGCGGCGATTTCACCCAGCGCGCCCGCGTCGACCAATATAAGATGGCGTCCGACTGGCTCGACCGGCTGGAGGCCTCCGGGCTGGTCACCCTGGCAGTGCCGGGCAATCACGACGTGCCGCTTTACGATGTGGTGCGCCGCTTCGCGCGGCCGCTCCATCGCTACAAGAAGTATATCGACGACGATCTGTGCCCGTGGTTCGAAACGGACGAGGTGGCCGTGCTCGGAATCAACACCGCCCGCTCGCTGACCATAAAGGACGGCAGCATCAGCCGCGAGCAGATCGCCACCATCCGCGAACGCTTCAGCGACGTGCCGAATGAGAAAACCAAGATCCTGGTCACCCACCATCCGCTGTTCGCAATGCCGATCGGCGACGAAGGCGAACTCAGCAAGGTGGTGAAGCGCGACGATGATGCGCTGGAAGCGGCTGCGGACGCCGGGGTCGACATGCTGCTCGCCGGGCATTTCCACCGCTCCTACGCCCAGTCCGCGAAGGACATGGTTGAAACGGCCGGCGCGGCGCTGGTCATCCAGGCAGGTACCGCCACGTCCACGCGGCTGCGCGGCGATGAGCTGCAAAGCTTCAACTGGCTGGAGATCGGCAAGGGCAAGGTCGAACTCACCGTGCAGCGCTGGGATGGCGCCGCTCTGGTCGGCGGGCGGCCGACCTACTTCGAGGAGGGCGACGGCAAGTGGCGCTTCGCCGGCCGCGACCTCGAAGAGGGCGATCCGGTAGAGGTGGTCGCCGCCCGGGCCGACCTGCGAGCGCAGATCGATGAAGGCTCGGACGGGTAGGCAGCCGCTGGATCGTGCGGCAGCCTCCTGGCCGCCCCCTCCCGCCGAAAAGCGCTCGCCGGATCTAGCCATCCCCGCCTCCAAACAAGGCGCCGTGCTGCCGTTTGATCTATGTGACATTTTGAACACCTTCCCCCAGGAAAAGCCCGCAGGCTGGGGAGTTAGTCTTTACAACACATGCTGGTAGTGCAGACGGGTTGCTGCCCGAAAAGGGTGCCGCACGAGCGCGGCAACGGCGGCGGTACGGTCCGCAGCAGGTTGCGACAAAATCAGGGGACGACCAGTGATGAACTCATTTACTTTTAAGCGCAGTCTGCTGCGCGGAAGCTCCGCCTTTTCGGCTTTGGCCATGCTGGGCGCCGGCCTTGCCGGTTCCATGATCGTCGCTGCCCCCGCTGCAGCGCAGGATTTCACCAACGTATCGGCGTCCGGCCGGGTGCAGGGCACCAACGGCGAGCCAGTTTCAAACGCGACCATTACGGTCACGTCCGAAGGACAAGGTTTCACCCGGCAGGCGCAGACCGACTCGTCGGGCGCCTTCACCATCAATCAGCTGCCGACCGGCCTTTATACCTTCAGCATCGAAGCCCCCGGCTTCGAGACCCTGAACGAAACCGGCGTCGCCATCACACGTGACAACAGCGCCAACGAATTCACGATCGCTGCAACCGGCGCCGCCGCCGCCGCCGCGGACGCGGGCGACGAAATCGTCGTAACCGGCCGTCGCCGCATCGTCGACTTTGCAGCCAACACCACCGGCACCGTGATCGAGCTCGGCGAGCTCGCAACGCGCGTTCCTGTCGCGCGCGACATCACCTCGGTTGTGCTGCTGTCGCCTGGCACGGCCGCCGGCGATACGTCGTTCGGCAACCTGGCATCGATCAACGGCGCCTCGGTTTCCGAGAACGTTTTCTACATCAACGGCCTCAACATCACCCAATTCCGCAACGGCCTCGGCGCCGTTGCGGTACCGTTCGATTTCATCGGCACCGTGGAAGTCTTGAACGGCGGCATCCCCGCCGAGTTCGGGCGCACCACCGGCGGCATCGTCAACCAGATCTCCAAGCGTGGCTCGAACGAGTTCCACGGCAGCGTGACCTTCAACTGGGAACCCCAAGACCTGCGGTCCTCTGCACCGAACACCTACGCAACGGATGAGGATTCGCGCTATCTGGAGCGCAAGGATACGATCCTCCAGCTCTCGGGCCCGATCATCAAGGATCACCTGTTCTTCTACGGCATCTACAACTTCCGGGACGTTCAAAGCGGCGCGGGCTTCACGGCCACCGGGACCAGCCTCGATCCGCGGATCAACCCGGCGACGGGCCTGCCCCGGACTCAAACGGCGACGCAGCTCGCGCAGAGCTGCTTCATCAACCCGACGATGTGTTCCGACTTTGGCGATCTTCGCAACGCCAATTTGCAAATCCAGGGTTCGCAGTTCCTCCGCGACCGTAACCGTAGCCCATTCTACGGCGGCAAGATCGACGCAGTGCTTGGCCGTCACCGGCTTGAAGGCACGTACTTCAACACGTCCGGCGTCACCAATCGCAACGTCTTCGGCACGTCGATCTTCACCTTGGCCAGCGGCCTGCGCTACAACCCGAATACGAACCAGCCCGGCGGCTACGCGTCGTCCACCGTGTTCCGTTCGGGCGGCGAAAACTATGTCGGCCGCTACACGGGGAGCTTCACCGATTGGCTGACCCTCTCCGCCGCGTACGGCGTCAACAAGAACAGCGACACCACCGAGTCCAACACGCCGGACTTCCCCTCGATCATCGACCAGCGCGGCGGCGGCAACGCTTCGATCGGCAACACCACGGCAAACGCCAACACGGCTTTCGACAAGCGCGAGTTCTACCGCGCCGACGTGGATTTGACCTTCAACATGTTCGGCTCACACCATGTCCGGTTCGGATATGATCGTGAGAACCTGAACCTGCGGAACTTCATCAATGCGAATGGCGGGTTCCAGTTCACTTTGGCGCAGACCGGAGCGGCGGCGGTTGACCCCGTCACCGGCCTGGGCCCGAACACGCAATATGCACTTGCGCGGACGTTCGTCTCGGGTGGTGAGTTCAACACCCGCAACGAGGCTTTCTATATCCAGGATAGCTGGCGTCTGCTCGGTGACCGGCTTCAGCTGAACATCGGCGCACGCAACGACAGGTTCGTCAATCGCAACGCGGCAGGCGAATCCTTCTACAGCTCGGGCAGCCAGTGGGCTCCGCGCATCGGCATCAGCGGCGATCCCTTCGGTGACGGCCGGTCCAAGGCATACGGATCGTTCAGCCGCTACATCCTCCCGGTTGCGCTCAACACCAACCTGCGCCTTGCCGGCAGCGAGCTCGATTACGATGCTTACTACCGTCTCACGGGCTCTGGACTGGATGCCAATGGCATACCGACCCTCGGCGCACCGATCACGACCGGCCCCGGCTTTGAAGCTTGCCCCCCGGGTGGGCCGGCCGGAACGGCATGCGTGGTCCGCAACGACGGGTCTGTTCCGGGCACCGAATCGACGGTGGCTTCGAACCTCAGGTCGCAGTCCACGGATGAGATCATCCTGGGCTTCGAGCACCGGTTCGCGAACCGCATCCGCCTCAACGTGTTCGGTACCTACACCAAGCTGACCGACTCGCTGGAAGATGCTTCCGTCGACCAGGCGATTATTCCGCTCTGCGTTTCGGCCGGGAACACTGCGGCGTCGTGCCGTGCCATCTACAACGGCGTGCACCAGTATGTGCTGATCAACCCGGGCCGCGACGTTTCCGTGACCTTGAGCGATCCGTTCCCCAACGAGACCACGGCCCGCACCGTTACATTGGCGGCGGCGGACCTCGGTTATCCGCTGGCGCGCCGCTCCTACAAGGCGGTCACCGTTGAGTTCGAGCGCGAGTTCGACGGCAAGTGGAGCCTGGAAGGAAGCTACACCTGGTCCAAGACCCGGGGTAACATCGAAGGCGGCGTTCGCTCGGACAACGGCCAGACCGACTCCGGTCTGACCACCTCCTTCGATCTTCCGGCGCTGGCGAACGGCTCCTTCGGCTACCTGCCGAACGATCGCCGCCACAACTTCAAGATCTTCGGAAGCTACCAGGCATTCGACTGGCTGACGCTCGGCCTCAACGCACAGATCCTCTCGCCCCGTCGTTTCGGCTGTATCGGTCGCGCGCCGGCCAATGCGGACAACAACATCGCTGGCCTCTTCTACGGTGCCAACGCATTCTACTGTAACGTAGATGCCGGCGGGAACGTGGTCCGGAACCCGAACACCTCGGCACCGGGCGCCTTCCCGGTTACGCCGTTCCCGGTCCTGAATCCCCTGACTGGCGTGTCCTCGCTGCAGCTCACGCCGCGTGCCAGCCAGTTCAAGAGCGATTGGCTGTACAACCTGAACCTCGACGCGGCGCTCCGGGTGCCGACCGACAAGTTCGACGCTGTCCTCCGCGTCTCGGTGTTCAACGTGCTCAACCGCAAGGCCGCACTCGACTTCAACGAGTTCGGAACCGTCAATTCCGGTGCGCCGAGCTTCACCTACGGTCTGCGCACCGCGTCGCAGGCACCGCGGTTCTTCCGCTTGCAGTTCTCGGTCGGTTTCTGAGTTCTCGCAACATCGCGCAAAGGAAGGGGTCGGCAGCAATGCCGGCCCCTTTTCTTATTGATCGACGGAGTATTCGGCCCGGCACCTGCCTCAACCGGCTTGGTGGCGCGGGAGCGGACGCGATGAACCTGTCTGGGGAGCCGTAGCTTCGCTACGAGGGCCCGCCGGTTCGGCCGGTTACGGGCCTGCAGAACTCGGCACGCGCCGGCCCCACGACGCAAGCATTGAAGGGGCGTGGAGGCTGCGGCGTACACGCCACCTTAAGTGCCCGCGCGATCAACACCGCTCAGTGTAAACCGATCGCGAGCGCCTGAACCGCTATTTGGTGGGTGCGGCCAAGCGCCGAGTGCCACCGAAGAAGGCACAACGCGATCGGGAGTCGGCGGCGCGAACGCCTCAGCCGCGCTCCACGCACAGGGCGATGCCCATGCCGCCGCCGATGCACAGGGTGGCGAGTCCCTTCTTCGCGTCACGGCGGCCCATCTCGTAAAGCAGTGTGGTGAGCACCCGGGCGCCCGACGCGCCGATCGGGTGGCCGATGGCGATGGCGCCGCCGTTGACGTTGACCTTGTCCGGATCCCAGCCAAGCTCCTTGCCGACCGCAAGCGCCTGGGCGGCAAAGGCTTCGTTGGCCTCGATAAGATCGAGATCGGCGATCGACCAGCCGGCCTTTTGCAATGCGCGCTGAGTCGCGGGAACCGGCCCGATGCCCATGATCGAGGGATCGACGCCAGCAGAGGCCCAGCTTGCGATCCGGGCGAGGATCGGGGCGCCGCGCGCTTCCGCTTCCTCGCGGCTCATGATCACAAGCGCGGCGCCGCCGTCGTTCAGGCCCGAAGCGTTGCCGGCCGTGACGGTGCCGTCCTTTTTGAAGGCGGGGCGAAGTCCCCCGAGCGCCGCCTGCTCGACGCCGTCGCGGATATATTCGTCATGTTCCGTGACCACGTCGCCCTTGCGGCCCTTCACGGTAACCTTGGCGATCTCCTCCGCGAAGCGGCCGGACGACCGTGCGGCGGAGGCCTTGTTCTGCGACGCGGTTGCAAAGGCGTCCTGCGCGTCGCGGGTGATCTGGTAGCGCTCGGCCAGGTTCTCGGCCGTGATGCCCATATGGTAGCCGGCGAAGGCGTCGGTCAGGCCGTCCTTGATCATCGTGTCGATCATCTGGAGGTCGCCCATCTTGGTGCCGGGGCGAAGGTTCTGGGCGTGGGCGGAAAGGCTCATGCTCTCCTGGCCGCCGGCGACGACGATCCGCGCATCGCCGGTGAGGATCGCCTGGGAGGCCAGGGCCACGGCGCGCAGGCCCGAGCCGCAGACCTGGTTGACGCCCCAAGCCGGCACTTCCTTCGGCACGCCGGCGGCCATGGAGGCCTGGCGGGCGGGGTTCTGGCCCTGTGCGGCCGTGAGCACCTGGCCGAGGATCACTTCGCTGACGTCCTCCGGCGCGACTCCGGCCTGCTCAAGCGCGGCGACGATGGCGGTGCGGCCGAGCTCGTGCGCGGGCACGGCGGCAAAGGCGCCCAGGAAAGCACCGACGGGGGTGCGCTTGGCGGCGGTGATGACGACGTCGGTCATGGAAGGTGCTCCCGGTCTTGCAAAGGTTGGCCGCGCCCTAGCATCCCCCTGCAGTGCGGGAAAGCCAACCGGCGAGCGGCTCCCATAGCGCTTGGCGGGCGCGGCTGCCGACCACCATCCCAACATGGCCCTGCTGGAGGCGCAGGGTTTCGCCGGCGCGGGGCGCGCTGTCCTCCGGCACGATGCGGTCCGTGGCGGAAACGATGCTGAACAGCGGGCAAGGGAGCGCAGCGGGATCGACCGTCTGCCCCGCGACCTTCCACGCGCCCTGCCCCGGCAAATCTTCCGCGAAGAAGCTCTCGAACATCTCCCGCGCCGCGGCTTCGCCGAGCGGCGGGCCGTCATTCGCCCAGTCTTCGAGGGTGACAAAGGTCCGCGCCTTGTCGCTGTCCGCCTCCAGCGCGGCAAAGCCTTCGAACTTGCTGACGGTGCGGGCTGGATCGAGGCTCCAAAAGGCGCTTTGCAGCACCTCCATCGGCAGGACGCCGAGCGCCTGCGCCGTCGGCTGAGCCCCCGCCCACAGCTTCGCCAGGGTCGCCCGGCCCTCCGTGGGGAAGCCGTTGAAATGCCAAGGCGCCGCGATGGTGGCGACGGAGGTTGCGCGGACCGGGCCGGCGGCGGCAAGCGCCATGGTGCCGCCCAGGCAATAGCCGACCAAAGCAGGCCGCTCACCAAGCGAGGCGATCAGCGGCACGGCGAGATCCTCGATATGCCCGCCGACATCGAGCGCGCGCCGCGCCTCGACGTCCCAGCCCCAATCGAGCAGCAGGGGGCGAACGCCCCGTGTGGCAAGCCAGCGCAGCAGCGAGCGCTCCGGGGCAAGGTCGAGGATGGTCGGCGGATTGATCAGCGACGGGATGAACACCACGGGCGGCCCGCTGCCGCCATAGTCCCGAAGTGCCACGCCGCAGCGTTCCGCCACCGCCGGCATCGGCGCACGCGGCGGTTCGCGCCGCGCCTCCTGGTACATCCGGAGGCCTTCCAGGGCCCGTGCCATCCGTGCCGGCTCCCGTGCGGTTTCGCTGCGCAGCAAATGGAGGAACAAGGGCAGCGGCCGCGGCCTGTGTTGCAGTGCGGCAAGCTTTGGTGATAAAGCCGTTTCTTCCGGCACGGAGGGGCTCATGGCTGCGTCATCATCTTCGGACGGCACTGTCGTCATTATCAAGAAATACGCGAACCGCCGCCTCTACGACACCGAAAGCTCGAGCTACATCACGCTTGATCGCCTTGCCGAAATGGTCCGCCAGAAGCGCGAGTTCAAAGTGGTCGACGCCAAGTCCGGCGAGGATATCACCCATTCGGTGCTGACCCAGATCGTGATGGACGAGGAAGCCGGCGGCACAAACATGCTTCCGGTCAATTTCCTGCGCCAGTTGATCGGCATGTACGGCGATCAGATGCAGTCCATGGTGCCGCAATATCTGGAAGCCTCGCTTGAGTCCTTCCAGCGCAACCAGACCCAGTTTCGTGACGCGCTTGCCGGCGCCTTCACCGGCGGGCCGCTTGCGGAAATCGCACGGCGCAACATGGAGCTGTTCCAGGCGGCCGCGCCCGGAGCGGCAAAGCCCTCCGCTACCACGGCTTCTGCCGACGAGAACGAGATCGAACGGCTGAAGGGCGAACTCGCCGCCTTGCAGGCGAAGGTCGACAAGCTCGCCAAGTAAGGCGGCTCGGCGTCCGTTCCGCCCGCCCGCGCCCCTCACATCCCTAGCGCCCCGGCTTGACGAACTTGAGCGTCATCCGGTCGCTTTCGCCGATGGCCTCGAAGCGGGCACGGTCGACATCCTTGCCGCGGTAGGTCGGCGGAAGCGCCCAAACGCCGTTGGCATAGTCCTTGGTATCGCGCGGGTTGGCGTTGATCTCGCTTGCCGCAACGAAGCGGAAGCCGGCCTGTTCGGCGAGGCGGCGGACAGTGGACACCCGGACATAGCCCGAGCTGCGCTCGCGGGCCGCGTCGGCGGTTTCGGGCAGGCGGTGCTCGACGACTCCCAGCGTGCCGCCTGGCTTCAGCATGGCGAACATCTGGCGGAAGGCTTCGTCGGCAAAGGGCTGGTCGCCCATCATCCAATTGTGGACGTTGCGGAAGGTGAGGACGACATCGGCACTTCCGGCCGGAACAACGGGCTGGTCGGCGCCCGGACGGCCGCTGGGGAACGAGGCCAGCCGCACCTTGCCGTAAAGCGCCGCGTCCCTGCCGATCAGCGCCTTGACTCCATTCAAGCCGTTGCCGTTGGCAGCCGCGATGTAGGATCCGTTCTCGCCCACCAGCGGGGCAAGGATTTCGGCATACCAGCCGCCACCCGGCCAGATTTCCACAACCGTGTCGTCCGGCTCGACCCCGAAGAAGCCGAGCGTTTCGCGCGGATGGCGGTAGGCGTCGCGGGCGACGTTGGCCGGCGTGCGGCCCCGCGCATCCACCGCGGCGGCGATCGAGGTGTCGGCGTAGACGGACGCAGCGGCGGCGCGCTCGGCGGACGCGGTCGGCCCGCACGCCGACAAAGCGGGAAGGAAGAGCGCGGCGGCGGCGAGGAGTCGGGGTCGCATCATTGGGGCAGCACTCCATGTGGTTCGTTGCGCTGCCAATGCCTCACTTCACGCACCGATGAAAGGTTCGCGTGGAGCGGCGCTGCATACTCGCCTCCGCAAGTCCGCGGCGCTAAGGGGCCGGCATGTTTTTAGACAATCTCGCGGATGCGGCGGCGGAAGCGGAGCCGGGGACCCTGCTCTGGGCGGCTGCCGGCGCGCTGCTGCTGCTCGCCATCTGGTCCGCCTTCGCCGAACACCGCCGGCGCAAACGCCGCAACCTCGACCGGCCCGGTTGGGTGCCGTGGGACCTAGTCCAGATCCTCGCCTTCCTGGGCGCGGTCATCGCCGCCGCGCTGGCGCTAAAGACCTAGGGCGCCGAAAGCGGCTTCAGCCGCGATTGCGGACGTAGCTTCCCGGGGCAGGCTCGATCGCCTTGAGCTTGCCTTTGCCCGGCACCCGCGCCTTGACCTTCGGGGCCTTGCCGCTGTCGGAAAGGCGGGCGTGCCAGTGCGGCCACCAGCTGCCTTCGCGCTTCTCGGCACCCTCCAGCCACTCGTCGGCGGTGGCGGGCATGTCGTCATTCACCCAGAAACCGTGCTTGTTGGCGCTCGGCGGATTGATCACGCCGGCATTGTGGCCGGAGCCGCCGAGCAGGAAGGCGACGTCACCGCCGAACAGCCGCGCGCTGTCGTACGTGCCCTGCCAGGCGGAGACATGGTCGTCCTTGAGGCTGATCGCGAGCAAGGGCGTCTTCACCTTGGCCAAGTCGATCTCAACTCCATCAAGCACCAGGCCGCCGGTCTTGAGCTTGTTGTCGCGCAGGATGTCCCGCGCCCAGCTCAGCAGAAAGGCGCGGGGGATGTGGGCGCCGTCCGCGAACCAGTACAGGATGTCGGAAGGCGGCGCTTCCTTGTCCATCAGATAGTGGCTGACCACCGACGACCAGATCAGGTCGTTGGCGCGGACGGCGGAGAACAGCGCCTGCAGGTCCTGCGCGGCCATGAAGCCCTTGTGCAGGAGGTGCCGCTCCATGGCGCGGAGCTGCTCGGGCTCGGTAAAGGTCGACCACTGGCCGAGCTGGGCGAAGTCGAACATCGTGCCGATGGTGGTGGCGGAGGCGACGCGGTCGCCCTCCCCCTTCGCGGCGAGATAGGCCAGCGCGATGGCGACGAGGGTGCCGCCCATGCAGAAGCCGAACATATCGATCTCGCGCTCACCGGTAGCCTTTTCGATCGCGTCGAGGGCGGCGACGGGTCCGAGCTTGATGTAATCGGCAAGGTCGCGGTCGGCGAGCTCCTGACCGGGATTCACCCAGGAGACGACGAATACGGTGTGGCCCTGCTCCACCAGCCAGCGGATCAGGCTCGACTTGGGCTGGAGGTCGAGCAGGTAATATTTGTTCACCAGCGGCGGCACGTAGAGGATCGGGCGCTTCCACACCTCGTCCGTCGCCGGCGCATATTGGATGAGCTGCATCAGCTCGTTCTGGAACACGACGCTGCCCGGCGTTGCGGCGAGGTCCACGCCAAGCTCGAACTTCTGGCTGACACGGCGGTTGACGATCCCCGGCGTGTCCGCGGCGTCGGCGAGCAGGTTCGCGAGGCCCGACAGCAAGCTGATCGAGCCGGTGTCGATGGCGCGGCGGATCGCTTCCGGGTTGGTCATCGCGAAGTTCGCGGGCGAAATGGCGTTGAGGTACTGCTGGGTGAAGAATTCCACCTTGGTGCGGGTGCCTTCGTCCAGGTCTTCCGCGCCCTGCACCAGCTCAACCGCGCGGCGGGCGGTGAGCAGGTAGGCCTGCTTCAGGTAATCGAACACCGGTTCGTCGTTCCAGGCCGGATCGCTAAACCGCCGGTCACCCCGCTCCGGCGCCGCAAGCGGTTCAGAAGCATGGCCGGCCATGCGAGCGGCGGCGCTTTGCCACAGCTTCATCCAGTCGGCGGCGGCTTTCTGCTGGGCGGCGAGGAGCTCCCCCGGATGAGTCATCATGTGCGCGGCAAAGGCACCGAAGGCCCGCGCCGGAGCGGCGGCATCGAACGGCTGCGGCGTGTGCGGGTCCATCGCCCGCGTGGCGCTCGATCCGGCGAACTTGACAGCCGACGCGATCACCTTGCTCCACGCATCCGCGAGCTCGCTCGGGCTCGGCACGCGCTCGGGCAGCTTGAAGACGGGGTTGCTGTCGGACACCAATACTCTCCTCTGCCTCCCCCGCTCATCCTGAGGAGGGACTGAGCCTGGCGAAGGCCCGTCTCGAAGGACCGGGCGGATACTCACTGCGTCCTTCGAGACGCCGGTTCGACAGGCTCACCGGCTCCTCAGGATGAGCGGGACAGGAGTCAACCCCGCTCCACCCCCGCTACACCGTCCTCAAGCCGCCATCAGTTCCTCAAGCGCACCGCAATCACGCGGGCTCACGAACAGAAAGAGCAGAGCGCGGTCCGGGTTCCGGTTCGCCCAGCCAGCCTGCGGATCGGCGGGTGTGCGGAAATCCGCATTCGCTGCCGCGGGAGCCGGGGTGCCGGCGAACAGGGTCGCGGCCGAACCATCCTGGAACGTCATGATCTTCTACCTCTTGAAGGGGATGCAGCCCTCTCTCATAAGGGTTCCGGGAAATCCATTTGGATTGTTCCCATAACCTTGTGCGAAAGTCCCCATACCGATGCGGGAATTCGACTGGAACGACCTGCGCGCCTTTCTCGCCGTGGCGAGAAGCGGCCGGCTGACCCTCGCCGCCGCACGCACCGGGCAGGACCACACCACGCTCTCCCGCCGCATCGGCGCACTCGAACACGCACTCGCCGCCAAGCTCTTCGACCGCAGCCCGTCCGGCTACACGCTGACCCTGCAAGGCGAACGGCTGATGCCGATCGCCGAGGAAATGGAGCGGATGGCGCTCGGCGCGCGCGAAACGGTGGGCGGCACCGCGGCCTGCGTGGAAGGCACGGTACGGATCGGCTCGCCCGAGGGCTTCGGCAGCTACTTCCTGGCCCCGCGCATCGCGCCGCTCAAGGCCACCTACCCGCAACTGACCGTGCAGCTCGTCGCCGCATCCGGCGCGTTCAGCCTGTCGAAGCGCGAGGCCGACGTGGTGATCTCGGTCAGCCGCCCGCCGGCGGGGCGGATCACCGTGTCGAAGCTGATCGACTACGATCTCGGCCTCTATGCCGCGCCGTCCTACCTCCAGGGTGCCCCTGCCCTCGCCTCCGCCGACGACCTCCAGAGCCACCTCTTCGTCAGCTATATCGGCGACCTGCTCCACTTCCCCGAACTCGACATGCTCCAGCACGTCGCCCCGCGGGCCGTGACCTCGGTGGAAAGCTCGAACCTCGTCGCCCAGCTCCGCGCCACCCTCGCCGGCGCAGGTCTGTGCGTGCTGCCGGCGTTCTTAGCGGCGGAGGAAAAGGGCCTCGTCCGCGTCCTGGCCGAAGAGGTAAGCCTCACCCGCCCCCTCTGGCTGGTCGTCCACCAGGACCTCGCCGAACTTGCCCGCGTAAAAGCCGCCGTCCGCTTCATCCGCGAAGCGGTGGAACGCGACGCAGCGGTGTTCAAGCTGGGCTGAATAAAAGAAAAAGGCGCCGCCCGAACTCCCTCTCCCCGGCGGGGAGAGGGCTTATATTGCGTGCGGCTCCTTGGTCACTTCCCAGCTCTGGCCCTTGGAAACCAGCGCCTGCAGGTCCGGCTTCTTCCCCGCCGCGGCCTGCTCGTTCTGCGCAACCACGGCGCTCTCGAACGTCGGCGCCGGATCATCGTAGACGACTCCAAGCGCCGTCGGGAAGCTCCCGAACGGCATCTCCACCAGCATATGCGCCACGGACCGGTTCTTCGGATCGTGCACCAGCACGCCCGCCGCCTGCCAGTCACCGCGCTCGACCTCAACCACCTTGAGCGCCAGCGCCTCACGATCCAGCGCGATGCCCTTGAGCCCGCCCGCGAACAGCATCGGCTCGCCCGCCTTCAGCCATAGCTGATTGCCGCTATTCTCCTTGGCGGTGAACGGCGCGAACACGTCGTCATTATAGACGATGCAATTCTGGTAGATTTCCACAAACGCCGCGCCCTTATGGGCATGCGCGGCCTTGAGCACGTCGGGCAGATACTTCGAGACGTCGATGCCCCGCGCAATGAACCGCGCGCCCGAACCCAGCGCAAAGGCGCAGGGGCTTGCCGGCCGGTCGACCGAGCCGAACGGAGTCGACGGCGAACGCGTCCCAACCCGGCTGGTCGGCGAATATTGCCCCTTGGTGAGGCCGTAGATCTCGTTGTTGAACAGCAGGATCTGCGTGTCGAGGTTGCGCCTCAGCACATGCATCGTGTGGTTGCCGCCGATCGACAACGCATCCCCGTCCCCAGTGATGATCCACACGCTAAGCTCCGGATTGGCCAGCTTGATCCCGGTCGCAAAGGTCGGCGCTCGGCCGTGGATCGTGTGGAAGCCGTACGTTTCCATGTAGTACGGAAAGCGGCTTGAGCAGCCGATTCCGGACACGAACACGGTGTTCTCCGGCCGGACGCCGATCTCCGGCATGGTCCGCTGCACCGCCTTCAGCACCGCATAATCGCCGCACCCCGGGCACCAGCGCACCTCCTGGTCGGTGGCGAAATCCTTTGCCGTGAGCTTGGTCATCTCGTTCATCTTATTCTTCCTTTGCGGCGGCCGCGGACGAAGCGGCTACGCCGAAGACCTTGCTTTCGATATCCGTTATCATTGCCGCGAAATCGGTCGGCGCGAAGACGATAACTAGAACCCGCACCAGCTTGCCGTTGCTGTGGACAGCCCAGACATAGCGGTTGCCAAGCTCTGTCTGGTACAGCGCCCGATAGCCGATTGCGGCAGGATCGCCGGGAGGTACGAAGTCCTCCTCGCGGATCACGTTGAAGATCGGCCGGTTCTGGAACGCGCTGCGTTCGTTGGCGATCAACGCGGCCCGGGTCGGGCGGTTCGGTTGATCGGCAACGGCAACGCTGATCGAGGGCTGTTTCAGCGGATCCTGGGCTGAACACCTCAGGGATGGAGCGAAATCCGCATTGCCAGGCTGGGCTTCGCACGCAACGCCGTGAAGCTCGCTTGGAACAGGACCGAACGGCAGGGCAAACGCTTTGCCGACGGGCCCCTGCGGCATCTCTTGCGCTGAAGCGGCGGGTGTCAGCGCGGCGCACGCCACCAAGAGCGCGACGGCATGCCTGACCGAAAGGGATATCATGCCAAAGCCTCTTCGATCGCCGCTTCGATTTCGGAAATCTTGAAGGGCTGGCCGGACACCTTGTTGACGGGCTTGGCATCGACCAGGAACTGGTCGCGCAGCACCGTCTTGAGTTGCCCCTTGTTCATTTCCGGTACGATGATCCGCTCGTAGCCCTTGAGCAGGTCGCCCAGGTTGCGCGGCAGCGGCCAGATGTGGCGGATGTGGATGTGGCTGACGTCCACGCCCTTGGCGCGAAGCCGCCGCACCGCCTGGTGGATCGGCCCGTAGGTCGAACCCCAGCCGACCACCGCCAGCTTGCCGCCCGCTTCACCCAGCGTCACCTCTTGGTCGGGAATGTCGACGCCCTCCACTTTGGCATGGCGGATGTCGGTCATGCGCTGGTGGTTGGCGGGCGCATAGTCGATGTGGCCGGTGCCTTCGTTCTTCTCGATCCCGCCGATCCGGTGGGTGAGCCCCGGCGTTCCCGGACGGATCCACACCCGCGCCAGCTTCTCGTCGCGGGCATAAGGGTTGAACCCCTCGCCGTCCGCCGGCGCATCGGCGAAGAACGTGACGGGGAACGGCTCGTAGCCCGCCATGTCCGGCACCTTCCACGGCTCCGCCGCATTGGCGATGTAGCCGTCCGTCAGCAGCATCACCGGCGTCATGTACTGCACCGCGATCCGGCACGCCTCGATGGCGCAGTCGAACGCATCGGCGGGCGAGCGGGCGGCGATCACCGGCATCGGCGCGTCGCCGTTGCGGCCGTACACCGCCTGATAAAGATCCGACTGCTCGGTTTTCGTCGGAAGCCCGGTCGAAGGCCCGCCGCGCTGCGAGTTGACGATCACCAGCGGCAGCTCGGTCATGATCGCAAGCCCCATCGCCTCCGCCTTAAGCGCAATGCCGGGCCCGGACGAGGAGGTGACGCCGAGGCTCCCCGCATAGCTCGCCCCGATCGCCGAACCGATGGCGGCGATCTCATCCTCCGCCTGGAAGGTGGTGACGCCATACTCCTTGAGCCGCGACAGGTGATGCAGGATCGCCGACGCAGGCGTGATCGGATAACCGCCGAAGAACATCTTCAGCCCGGCAAGCTGCGCCCCCGCAACCAGCCCCATCGAAATCGCCTCGGCCCCCGTGACCGTCCGGTAAAGCCCCGGCTCGGCCGGTGCCGGCGCGATCGTCTGCTGCGGGATCTGCCCGCCGATCTCCGCCGTCTCGCCGAACGCGTGCCCGGCGTTGAGCGCCGCGATATTCGCCTCGACCAGCGTCGGCGCCTTGGCGAACTTGGCCCTCAGCCACGCCTCGATCGGCGCCCGGTCGCGGTCGAACATCCACAGCGCAAGGCCGAGCGTCCACATGTTCTTGCAGCGCAGCGCCTCCTTGTTGCCGAGGCCGAACGGCTTCACCGCGTCCATGGTGAGCTGCGAGATGTTGAACTTGATGAGCTGCCACCGGCCCAGGCTGCCATCCTCCAGCGGATTGGCCTCGTAGCCCGCCTTGGCGAGGTTCCTCGCCCCAAACTCACCTTCGTCCGCGATGATCAGCCCGCCCGGCTTCAGGTCCGCGACGTTCACCTTGAGCGCCGCCGGGTTCATCGCCACCAGCACGTCGGGCGCGTCGCCGGCCGTCTCCACCGCCGCCGAGCCGAAGTTGATCTGAAAGGCGGAAACCCCGAACGTCGTCCCCTGCGGCGCGCGGATTTCGGCCGGGAAATCGGGGAAGGTGGCGAGGTCGTTGCCGGCAAGCGCCGTGGACAGCGTGAACTGCCCGCCGGTGAGCTGCATGCCGTCCCCCGAATCGCCGGCGAAGCGCACCACCACGGCCTCCGGCGTCACATCGGCGCCGGCTTCTTCGGGGGTAAGGCAATGGGTGGCAGTGGTCGCCATCGTGCGGTGTTCCTGAAGCTTGAGAGTGACGCCCTTCTATCCCTAGTGAGCGCGGCGCCCAAGGTAGATATTCACCAGGGCCAGACAACTCACGCACGCGACAAAATGTGCCCTAAAGTCAACATGGTACGCGCATGCCTTGCCGCCACAGCGCCGACATCCGCGCCATAGCCGCCGCCCAAAGTCCCCGCGAGCGGCAGCCCGCGCGCCTTGGCAAGCCCCGCCACAAAGGCATCGCGCGCGTCAAGCCCCGCCTGGCTGAGCGCCAGACGCCCGAGCCGGTCGCCCTCGAACGGGTCGACGCCGCCCTGATACAGGATGATGTCCGGCCCGAACCGGTCGAGCAGCGGCACCAGGCTCCCCTCCAGCGTTTCCAGATACGCGTCGTCCCCCGTCCCGTCCGCCAGCCCCACATCCAGCGTGGACTCGGCCTTGCGCACCGGAAAGTTCTTCTCCGCATGAATCGAGTAAGTGGCGATGTCCTCACGCCCTCCGGTCAGCGCCGCCGTGCCATCCCCCTGATGCACGTCGCAATCGACGATCAGCACCCGCTTCGCCAAGCCCTCCTCCGTCAGCCGCACCGCCGCGATCGCCAGGTCGTTGAACACGCAATAGCCCGCGCCCGTGTCGAACAATCCATGGTGGCTCCCGCCCGCATTGTTGCACGCAAACCCCCGCGCCAGCGCTTCAACCGCCGCCCGGTACGTCCCGCCCGGCACCTGCTGCGCCCGCCGCGCGACCACCTCCGTCACCGGAAACCCGATCCGCCGCTCCTTTTCCCGCGGCACCGCCGCGCCCAGCACCTCCGCGACATAGGCCGGGCAGTGCACCCGCTCGAGCCACGCGCGCGGCATCGCCTCCGGTTCCACCCAGTCGATCGCCGCGCCGCTCTCCTCCAGGCATGCCTTCACCAGCCCGTTCTTGTTCCACCGGTAGCGGCTGTCCGCCGGCGCGGGCGCGACATAATCAGGATGATGGACGATGGCGATCACCGCCACTAGGTAGGCGCCCCACCCCCGCCGCGCCATGGAGCCTTTCTTGACTGAGCCCTTTCTCCGCCCCGAAGTGCGCAGCTTCCTCGATTTCCTCAACGCCCTCCCCGGCCCGACCAGCCGCGAGGCCGGCCTCGAAGGCGCCCGCGCGATGCTGGTCAAATCGCGCTACGTCGCCGATCTCCCCACCGGCGAGCTCGCCGTCATCCGCGACCTTTCCTGCCCCGGCCCGGCCGGCGACATCCCGCTCCGGCTGTACGACGCCCGCGAAACCCGCGAAGCGGGCCCGCTCCTCACCTTCTTCCACGGCGGCGGCTACGTGCTGGGCGATCTTGAAAGCCACGAGCCCTTCTGCGCCGAGATCGCCCGCCAGCTCGACGTGCCGGTGCTCGCCGTCGATTACCGCCTCGCTCCCGAAAACCCCTTCCCCGCCGGAGTCGAGGACTGCATCGCCGCCGCCCGCTGGGCCGCCTCCAGCCCGGCCGAGCTCGGCCGCGAGGTTACCGGCTTGGTCACCTGCGGCGACAGCGCGGGCGGCAACTTCACCATCGTCGTCACCCTGGCGCTGCGCGACCAACCCGCCGCCGTGCCCGTGCTCGCCCAATGGCCGATCTACCCCGCCGCCGCTCCCGGGCCGCATTATCCCAGCTTCGACCAGTTCGCCGACGGCCATCTCCTCAGCCGCGACTCCATGGCCTGGTTCGACGAATGCTACGCGCCTGATCGCAAGGACTGGCGCGCCGCCCCCCTCCTCAAGAACCAGGCCGGAATGCCGCCCACCCTTGTCCTCACCGCAAGCGCCGACCCGATCCGCGACCAGGGCCGCGCCTACGCCGCCGCCTGCATCGAGGCGGGCGTCACCACCGTCTTCCGCGAAGCCCGCGGCAACATCCACGGCTTCATCAACCTGCGAAAAGCCATCCCCTCCTCCGACACCGACATCCGCGCCGCCGTCGAGGCCCTCCGCCTCCTCATCGAAGAAGCACAGGCCAAGTGACCCACCACCGTCACCCGGGGGTGACGCCCACCAGCCGTCACCCCGGACTTGATCCGGGGTCCACCTTCTTCTTCCTTCGTGCACGATACCGCCAAAGAAGATGGATGCCGGATCAAGTCCGGCATGACGAAGGTTTAGCATGCCCATGACCCTAGACCCCTCCACCCTCCCCTACCGCCCCGGCGCCGGCGTCATGCTGGTCAACCGGGAGGGCAAGGTGTTCGTCGCCCAGCGCCTCGATTCGACGCTCGAGGCCTGGCAAATGCCCCAGGGCGGCCTCGACGAAGGCGAGACTCCGGAAGAGGGCGCCCTTCGTGAACTGGAGGAAGAAACCGGCATCCCCCGCGACAAGGTGGAGATCGTCGCCGCCGCGCCCGAGCCCCTCCTTTACGACCTCCCCATGGACCTCGTCGGCAAGCTCTGGAAGGGCAAGTGGCGCGGCCAGCGCCAGCACTGGTTCCTGCTCCGCTTCCTGGGCGAGGATTCGGACGTGAACATCGACACCGACCACCCCGAATTCCGCGCCTGGAAATGGACCGACCCGGACGACCTCCCCGCCACCATCGTCCCCTTCAAGCGCAAGCTATACGAAGACGTGCTGGCGGCATTCCAAGCCTACCTCTGAAACCCCCCTCCCTCTGCCGCACCGCCTTCAGAAACTCGCGGAGCTCCGAAAGGGAGGGGCTGGGGGTGGGTTCAACACCCTTAGCGCGTCCGCCGCTTACCGCTTGTAAGAAACCCACCCCCAACCCCTCCCTTGCTGCGGCGGGCGCCCATTTGCATCAGCCGGCGTGAAGGGAGGGGAGTCACTCCCCGCCTACGAACAACTCTCCCCGCCACCATCGTCCCTTTCAAGCGCAAGCTATACGAAGACGTGCTGGAGGCATTCCAAGCCTACCTCTGACCCCCCCCTCCCTCCGCCGCAGCGCCTGCAGAAACTCGCGGAGCTCCGAAAGGGAGGGGCTGGGGGTGGGTTCAACACCCTTGCGCGTCCGCCGCTTACCGCTTGTAAGAAACCCACCCCCAACCCCTCCCTTGCTGCGGCGGGCGCCCCTTTGCATCAGCCGGCGT
>DASWNA010000034.1:0-19444 GCA_036399475.1 Allosphingosinicella sp. | reverse complement strand
CGGGGTGGAGAAGGTCTTGTGGAGGTTGATGTGCATGGCGTCGATGCCGAGGTCGCCCGGGCGAACGCGGCCGACGATGGCATTGAAGTTGGCGCCGTCGCAGTACACCAGGCCGCCCGCCGCGTGCACGGCTTCGGAGATCGCGGTCATGTCGGGCTCGAATAGGCCGCATGTGTTGGGGTTGGTGATCATCACCGCCGCGACGTCCGGCCCGAGGCGGGCCTTTAGCGCTTCGAAGTCCACCCGGCCGCGCTCGTCGGCGGGGATGCTTTCCACCCGGTAGCCGACGAAAGCGGCGGTCGCGGGATTGGTGCCGTGGGCGCTTTCCGGCACCAGCACCACTTGGCGGGCATCGCCGCGCGCTTCAAGGGCGGCACGGATGGCGAGCAAGCCGCACAGCTCGCCATGGGCGCCAGCCTTGGGGCTCATCGCGACCGAGTGCATGCCGGTGAGCTTGACCAGCCAGCCGCCAAGTTCGGCGATGAGCTGGAGCGCACCCTGGACGGTGTCGGCGGGTTGAAGCGGGTGAATGTCGGCAAAGCCGGGCAGCCGCGCCATCTTCTCGCAGAGGCGGGGGTTGTGCTTCATGGTACACGAACCGAGCGGGAAGAGGCCGAGGTCGATGGCATAATTCTGGCGGCTGAGGCGGGTGTAGTGCCGTACCGTCTGCGGCTCGGACAAACCGGGCAGGCCGATCGGGCGGTTGCGGGCAAGGCCGCCGATGCGGCTCTCCACCTTCGGCGCGGGCTCGATGTCGACGCCGGTGCCGCCTTCCTCGCCCATCTCGAAGATCAGGGCTTCCTCGAGCATCAGGGCGCGGTTGCCGGTCCAGGTTGCAACGGGTCCGGCCTCGCCCGCTTCCGGGCGGGTGGGACGGCCTTCACGGTTCATGCTCATGCCAGTATCTCCTCGAGCGCGCGGCTAAGCGCCTCGACATCTTCGTCGGTGCAGATTTCGGTGACGGCGACGACCAGGCCGTTAGCCAGCGCCTCCTCGTCCGGATAAAGGCGGCCGAGGGAAACGCCCCCGAGGATGCCGCGGTCGGCGAGGGTGCGCACCACCGGCCGCGCTTCCTGGGACAGGCGCAGGGTGAATTCGTTGAAGAAGGTGTCGCTGACCAGCTCCACCCCCGGCACCCTGGCCAGGCGCTCGGCGGCTTGCACGGCGCCGGCGTGGTTGAGCTCGGCGAGGCGGCGGAGGCCGGTTTCGCCAAGCAGGGTCATGTGCACCGAAAAGGCGAGCGCGCAGAGGCCCGAGTTGGTGCAGATGTTGGAGGTGGCCTTTTCGCGGCGGATATGCTGCTCGCGGGTGGAGAGGGTGAGCACGAAGCCGCGCTTGCCCTCCGCGTCCACCGTCTCGCCGGCAAGTCGGCCGGGCATCTGGCGGACATATTTGTCGCGGGTGGCGAACAGGCCCACGTAAGGCCCGCCGAAGTTCAGGCCGACGCCGATCGACTGGCCTTCACCGACGACGATATCGGCGCCCATCTCTCCCGGCGCCTTGATCAGGCCGAGTGCAACCGGCTCGGTAACCACCGCGATCAGCAGCGCGCCGGCGGCGTGGGCGCGTTCGGCGAGTTCGGAGAGATCGGCGATACGGCCGAGGATGTCCGGGTATTGCACAACCACACAGCTCGTTTCCGCGTCGATCGAGTCGAGCAAGGCGGTTGTATCCGGCTCGGGTCCGAGCTGCGGGACGGAGGTTTCCAGCGTGTCGCCGGTGAACTTAGCCATCGTCTTCGCGACCGAGACGTAATGCGGGTGCAGGCCGCCCGAGAGCACCGCCTTGGTGCGGCGGGTGATTCGGCGGGCCATGCCGATCGCTTCCCAGCCCGCAGTGGAACCGTCGTACATCGACGCGTTGGCGACATCGCAGCCGTAGAGGCGGGCGACCTGGGTCTGGAATTCGAACAGGGCCTGCAGCGTTCCTTGCGCGATTTCCGGCTGGTAGGGCGTGTAGCTGGTCAGGAATTCGCCGCGCTGGATGAGGTGATCGACGGAGGCGGGGATGTGGTGCTTGTAGGCGCCGCAGCCCAGGAAGAAGGGCGCTTCGCCGGCGGCGAGGTTGCGCCGCGCCATGGCGGAAAGCTGGCGCTCGACGGAGAGCTCGCTGGCATGGTCGGGAAGCCCATCGACCTTGGCGGCGAGGCGCGCCGCTTCCGGCACATCGACGAACAAGTCCTCGACCGAGGACGCGCCGATGGTGCGCAGCATCTCGCGCCGGTCGGCTTCCGCAAGGGGTAGGTAACGCATCGCTTGTGGCTTCCTTCTTGCCCTGGTCGCGGGACCGAGCGTGGAGGTTGAACTTGGGTCGGCTGGTGTCGCTAGTCCGGTTTTCGCATGGAGAAGCGGAGCCGGACGTAATCGGCGGTCCAGCTTCCGTCGGCCTGCTGGAGCTGCGGCCGAAGCCGCTCCTCCACACTCGCCGCCACCCCGGCGCGGTCTTCCGCCGCCACGCCCGCGACTTCGAGCCAGCCGTTGCGGAAGGTCCGGACCCACCCGGCCACGCCCGTCGGCAGTGCCGTCGGGCGCGGGATCAGGTGGGCGCGAATGTCGATGAAGCCGGCGCAGGCGTAGAGGCGCAGGAACTCCGCAACGGCCGGGTACCATTGCGGGTCTTCCGCCGGCACCTTGTAGCCGCGGTCGGTGAGTTCGGCGCGGATGCCGGCGCGCAAGGCGGCGATGTTGCCGTCCCCGCCCATCTCGCCAACGAAGCGTCCGCCCGGCTTGAGCAGTCCGAACACCCCGGCCGCGACTGCGTCGGGATCGAGCATCCAGTGCAGGGCCGCATTGGAGAACGCCGCGTCGAACTGGCCGAAGCGTGCTGCCTGACCCTGGAGATCAAGCGCTTGGGCGTCCGCCACGAAGGCATCTACGCCGCGGCTGCGGGCGGCTTCCACCATCTCCTGCGATGCGTCGAGGCCGATCACCCGAGCGCCCGCGTCCATGATCCGCTTGGTCAGCACGCCGTCGCCGCAACCGAGATCGACAATGAACTCGCCGGGCTGCGGATTGAGCAGGTCGAGCGCGGCGCTGCCGAGCGCCGGCACGAACGCTGCGTTGGAGGCGTAATCGCTGGGCGACCAGCGGGAAGAGGGATTGAGGCTCACTGGTTCTCGCAGAATGACTTGTACGAGTCAGCGTCCATCAGGCCATCCAGTTCCGACGTGTCGGAAAGGCGCAGGCGAAAGAACCAGCCCTCCCCTTCCGGATCGGTGTTGACCAGCGACGGATCGTCGGTGAGCGCGCCATTGGCTTCGGTGACTTCGCCGGTGACGGGGGCGTAGACGTCCGAGGCGGCCTTGACCGACTCGACCACTGCAGCCTCGCCGCCTTTGGTGACCTGCTGGCCGTTGCCGGGGAGCTCAACGAAGACGATGTCGCCGAGCTGGCCCTGCGCGAAATCGGTGATTCCGACGGTGGCGGTGTCGCCTTCAACCCGGATCCACTCATGTTCCTCGGTGTAATGGACGGTCATTTCGCGGCTCCCTTGCGGACATATTGGTGGGGAACGAAGGGCATGGGGACGACCTTCGCCTGGAAAAGCTTGCCGCGCTGGGCGAGCGTGACGCTGCTGCCCACTTCGGCGTTGGCGGCGGGAACATAGGCCATCGCGATCGGCGCTTCGAGGATCGGAGAGAAGCCGCCGCTGGTCACCTTGCCGACTTCATTGCCTTCGCCGTCCACCACCATGGCGCCTTCGCGCACGGGCTGGCGGCCCTCGACGGCGAGGCCGACGCGCCGGCGGACCGGCCCCTGCTCCAGCTCGGCCAGAATACGCGTTGCGCCGGCGAAGCCGCCCTCGGCCTTGCGGCGCTTGGAGATGGCGAAGCCGAGATCGGCTTCGATCGGCGTAATTTCCTCGTCGAGGTCATGGCCGTAGAGCGGCAGTCCGGCCTCGAGGCGAAGCGAGTCGCGCGCGCCGAGGCCGATCGGCTTCACTTCCGGCTGCTCGAGAAGCAGATCGGCGACGGCAACCGCATCCTCGGACGCGACGGAAATCTCGAACCCGTCCTCGCCGGTATAGCCGGAGCGGCTGATCCACGCGGCCATCCCGCCCAGTTCGAACGCGTCGCCGGTCATGAAGGTGAGTTCGGCCACGCCCGGGGCGAGCCGCGCCAGCGCGTCCACCGCTTTCGGACCTTGCAATGCGAGCAGCGCCTGGCTGGTGAGGTGATCGAGGCCGACATCGTCCCGAAGACGGGCGCGAAGCACCTCGATATCGCCCTGCTTGGTGGCGCCGTTGACCACCATGTAGAAGTGGTCGTCGCGGCGCGTGACCATCAAGTCGTCGACGATGCCGCCGCTGTCATTGAGCAGCAGCGAATAGCGAAGGCGACCGTCTTTGAGCAGCGAAAGGTCGGCGGGAAGGATCGCCTCGAGCGCGGAGTCGAGGTCCTCGCCGGTGATCAGCAACTGGCCCATGTGGCTGACGTCGAACAGGCCGGCCGATTCGCGAGTCCACTTATGCTCGGCAATGATGCCTTCATACTGGATCGGCATGGAGTAGCCCGCGAACGGCACCATGCGGGCGCCGCGGGCGATGTGCCAGTCGTTGAGCGGAAGCAAGGCAGCGGCGGCGTCGGTCATGTTCAGTCTCCGGAGGCGTCCGGCGCCGCTCGGGCGGGGGCCCGAGAGGTGCTCAAACTCTCCCCCTCTGTCACTGAACCTGAGAGCTTTCCCCGCGGTGCCGGTGGCGGTGCGGGTTACACCTTCGGTGGGGCCGGTTGCCCGGCCCGCTTTCCAGAGTGTCTTTGCCCGCGCGGTCCCTTGTGCCTGAGAGATTCCGGGGCGGTTGCTCCTTCGGCGGCGAAGGGCCGAAACCCCCCACGCTCTCCCGCGCGAACACCTGCCCGAAGACCGGCGACGGGGGCCGCTCTGAAGCCTCCCCCCGCCCAAGTCAACGCGGCTTATGGCGTTGCCCCGCCTTATCGCGTCGCGTTGTAGGCAAGCTGCTCCTGGGTAAGCTGGAAGCCGACAAGCAGTTCGAAGCTTGCCTTGCGCACCGCGTCGCGCACCGCCGGGTCGGACAAGGGGTCCACCGCGGCATCGGGATCGCCGGGCTTGCGCTCGCGGGTGATCTGGCGGCGGATGTCCTCCGGCAGCGTTGCGGCGGCGCGGCTGACGGAGGCGGTCGCCTGACCGGTGGTGCTGGCGCGAAGCTGACCATCGGCGAAATTGAGGCCGGCATTGCTGACGCTCTTGGAAACAACGTTGGTGCCGCCCTGAAGCACGGTGCCGAAGTAGGGCAGAACCACCTGGCGCGCGCCCCGCGCGTCGCGGCGCTGAGCCCGAACCTCAAAATTCACGGTGGAGACGATATTGTCCCCCGTCTCGGTGCAGGTGGTGCGCAGGTTGGTGATGTGGGCCACCACGTCGATCGCATCGGCGGTGCGCGCATTTTCCGGGCTGAACAGCGTGACGTCGCCGGTTGCGGCGGGGATCGCCACCGCGGGGCAAGCGGAACGGGTGACCGTGATGCCGGTCCCGACGATCTCGCCGTCCTTGGCGCAGCCCAGCATCGTGAGCGGAAGAAGCACGGCAAGGGCCGCTTTGAACTTGAACACTGGCAAAGGATCCTCATTTTCCCCGGGGCGGGCCGGCGGATCATAGAAAGCGCCTTTCGCTGAGGCAAGCAAGGCCGTGCTGGCCGCGCCCCCACCGGAATCGTGGACGCGGCGGCGCGTTCGCACTAGAGGCTGACACATGCCCGAAATGCTTCGACCCATGACCCTGATGATCGCCTCCCCGCGCGGCTTTTGCGCCGGAGTCGACCGCGCCATCCGCATCGTCGAGCTGGCGCTCGAACGCGACGGAGCGCCCGTTTATGTGCGGCACGAGATCGTCCACAACAAATATGTCGTCGACAGCCTGAAGGCGAAGGGCGCGGTGTTCGTCGCCGAGCTGGACGAGGTGCCGGACGGCGTGCCGGTGGTTTTCTCCGCCCATGGCGTTCCGAAAACGGTGCCGGCGAGCGCCGAGGCGCGTGGGCTCGATTACCTCGACGCCACCTGCCCGCTGGTTTCCAAGGTCCACCGCCAGGCCGAGCGGCTGGTGGAGGGCGGGCGGCACATCCTGTTCATCGGCCATGCCGGCCACCCCGAAGTGATCGGCACCTTCGGCCAGGTGCCCGAAGGCCAAATGACCCTGATCGAGACGGCGGCGGACGCCGAGACGATCCTGCCCGCCGATCCGGACAATCTCGCCTTCCTGACGCAGACGACCTTGTCCGTCGACGACACGCGCGAGATTGTCGCCGTACTTCATCGCCGCTTCCCGCTGATCAAGGCGCCGCGCGGCGAGGACATCTGCTACGCCACCTCCAACCGGCAGACGGCAGTCAAGGAAATGGCTGTCGATTGCGACGCGGTGCTGGTGATCGGATCGCCGAAAAGCTCGAACTCGCTGCGCCTCGTCGAAGTGGCGGAGCGCGAGGGCGTGCGTTCCCAGCTTATCGGCCGCGCGACCGACATCGATCTCGCCTGGCTGGAGGGCGTCGACACGCTCGGCATCACCGCCGGGGCCTCGGCGCCGGAGACCCTGGTGCGCGAAGTGGTGGATTTCCTGTCCGCCAACTTCCAGGTGACGGAGATCGAGCGCGACGGCGTTGTCGAGCGCATGGTGTTCAAGCTGCCGCGCGGCCTCGAAGCCGCCGCCTGACCTCACCTTTCCACTGAAAGCATCATGACCGAAGTCGAGATTTTTACCGACGGCGCCTGCAAGGGCAATCCGGGCCCGGGCGGCTGGGGCGCGATCATCCGCTCCGGCACTCAGGAGAAGGAATTGTCGGGGGGCGAGCCGCTGACCACCAACAACCGCATGGAAATGATGGCGGCGATCCGGGCGTTGCAGGCGCTGAAGCGGGCCTGCACCGTCACTCTGTGGACCGACAGCAATTACCTGCGCGACGGAATCACCAAATGGATCCACGGCTGGCAGCGCAACGGCTGGAAGACCGCGGACCGCAAGCCGGTCAAGAATGCGGAGCTTTGGCAGGAGCTGCTCCAAGCCGTCGGCAGCCACACGATCGAGTGGAAGTGGGTCAAGGGCCATGCCGGCCACCCCGAGAACGAGCGCGCGGACAAGCTGGCGTGCGACGCGGCCGCTCAGTTCATGAGGCGTCCGGGCCGGTAGGGCTTCGAAAGCATGCGGGACACTTACATCGTTCGTCCCGAGCGAAGTCGAGGGGCGCACCCGAGTACTCAGTGCCAGCGCACCTCGACTTCGCTCGGTACGAACGAGGTGGGTTAGAAGCGGCTCGGTTGGTAAGGCGCGGGTTCGATCCCGTCCTTGGGCATCTCACCGAGCAGCAGCGCCGCACCCAGCCTTGCCGCTGCCGGCGCGGTCTGGATCCCGAACCCGCCCTGGCCTGCGAACCAGAAGAAATCGGGTGCGT
The DNA here is from genome assembly GCA_036399475.1 of Allosphingosinicella sp. GTDB lineage: Bacteria > Pseudomonadota > Alphaproteobacteria > Sphingomonadales > Sphingomonadaceae > Allosphingosinicella. Next base: position 12,049 of record DASWNA010000034.1, on the reverse strand, counting down.
CCGTGGCGAAGCCGTAGACGGGTAGCCGGTCTGGGGCGAAGCTTCGGAGGCCAGCCCAGCGGCGTTCCACGTGCGTCACCCTCCAAGTGACCGCTTTTTCCAACCTCTCGACGGCAAGCGCGACATCGATTTCCTCCGGTGCGCAGTCACCGGGTTCGCAGGCGGTTTCGTCGTGCGGGCTGAGCCAGAGGCGGCCGCCCGCTTCGGGCTTGAAGTAGAAGCGGCCGAGCGCGTCGATCACGAGCGGCAGGTCGGCCGGCGCCGGTGGTTTGATCCGGAGTTGCACCATGGTACGGCGGTAGGGCCGGATGCCGGGCGGCCGGACCCCGGCGAGCCGCGCGACCGGATCGGCCCACGCGCCGGCGGCATTCACAAGCACCTTTGCCTCGATTTCGCCTGCGCGGGTGGTGAGGTGCCAGCGCCCTCCCCTGCGCTTGGCCGCGAGCAGTTCCGCGCCGGTCAGCAGTTCTGCTCCAGCGCGGCGGGCGGCTGCGAGGTAGAAAGCGTGAAGCGCGGCCACGTCGATATCGGCGCAGGTCGGCTCGAACAGCGCCCGGTCCCATTCTGGCCGCAACCCGGGGACCCGCGCCGAGAGTGCTTCGCCTAACAGGGGCCGCAGCTCTACCGTGTCGCCCAGCTCGGCAGCGAGGGCGTCGAGCGCCCCCTGCCCTTCCGAGCCTGCAATGTGCAGGGCGCCGCGCGATTGGAGGAAGCCGCCGTCGCGCAGAAACGCTCCCGAGGCGGTGGTCAGTGGCTGGACCGCCCGCCCGCCATAGCTTTCCGACCAAAAGGCGGCGGAGCGGCCGGTTGAATGGTAGCCGGGCTGATCCTCCGCCTCCAGCAGCAGAACCGAGGCGCGGCCGCCGATCTCGGCTGCGAGGCTTGCGCCCGCCATGCCCGCCCCAACGATCGCAATGTCGGCACGCCGGCTCATCCGCCGGCATGCTCCTCGAGGAAGCGGTCGATTCGGGCGAACGCCTTCAGCCGCACCGAATCGGTTTCACGCAATATCTCGTGCGCGGCGTCCTCGAACATCAGCAGCTCGGCCCCGGGGATCGCCCCGGCGGCACGGCGAATTTCCGGGGCGCTGACCAGCCTGTCCCTTTCCGTGGCAACGAACAGCACCGGCACTTTCACCTTCGCAAGCGCAGCGTCGGTCAGCAGCGCGCAGGAGCGATAGGCGGCATTGAGCCAGCCCCAACTCGGCGTGCCCAGGTTGAAGCCCGGCTCGCGGCCCCACCAGAACAGCTCGTCCTCATACCGTTCGGCGCAGCCGGTGAGAAAGCCCTGGCGCGCCGAACCTACGGGCTCCGGAACCTCCGGGCCGCTCCACGCCGCCGTCCGGCCGAAGCCCAGCGCCGTCATCGACTGGGCAGTCGCCGCCGCCGCGAATTCGGGAAGCGGCGCGCTGTTGATCTGCACCATCGGCGCCACCGCCACCGCCGCGTCGATCGCCGGTGCACGTTCCGCCAGCACCCGAAGAAGCACATGGCCGCCCATCGAATGGCCGACCACGACATGGGGACCCGGCGCTTCCGCGCGCCAGGCGGCGATCAGGGCGTGGAGATCGTCGACCAGCGGGTCGAGGCTTTCGAGGTGGCCCGCCTTGATGTCCCCGCGCGAGCCGCCCTGGCTTCGCCAGTCGAAAGCCGAGACGTTCCAGCCGCGCTCGTGCCAATGGTTCTGAACCTCGAGGTATTTTTCGATAAAGTCGCCGCGCCCGCCGGCGAACAGAATGCTGCCGCGCGCGGCCGTGCCGTGCGGCCGCGGCCATTCCATGCGGCGGTAGACCCAGCCGTCGGGCGCGCGCCATTCGCGCATGGTCGCATCGGCCGGGATCGCGCGTCGGTTGAAAGCTTTGGGCGTCATCGCGCCTGCGGTTACGGTTTCTAAAGCAAGCACGTCTAGTGGCTGTTAGCCATGCAAGGGGGCTTTTCCTGGTTTCTTATCGCTCTGCTCACGGCAGGGCTGCTCGCGGCGGCGGTCGGAGACTGGCGCACGCGCACCATTCCCAATTGGCTAAACGGCGCGATCGCGCTGGGCGCCATTCCTTATTGGTGGGCGATCGGGCTGTCCTTGTGGCCCGATGTGGCCCTTCAGATCGCGGTGGCGTTCGGCGTCCTGCTGCTTTTCTTCCTGGCGTTTCAGCTCGGGCAGATGGGCGGCGGCGACGTGAAGATGCTGTTCGCGCTCGCTTTGTGGCTGCCGCCGATGGACGTGTTCCAGCTCATCATGATCATGGCGATCGCCGGCGGCGTGCTGACGATTGCCATGCTGATCCCCCACCGATTGCTCAAAACTGCGGGCAATCCGGAGATACCGTACGGAATCGCAATCGCTTTTGCCGGCCTTTGGCTGATCGGCGAACGGTTCCTTAACCATTTTGGCTGATGTGTAAGCCTAGCTTGAAAGCGGGCAGGAGGCGACTGGCGTCATGGATGTTAAAAAGATCGTGTTGTTGGTCGGCGCATTGCTGGTGGCAATTGTCACTGCAGTGATGGCCAAGAACATGTTCAGCGGGGCCTCGGCGCCCCAGGCTTCAGCCACCCCGGTGATCCCGAGCGGACCCGAAGTGCTGGTCGCGACCCGGTCGCTGCCCGTCGGCACGATCATCGACGCGGAAGCGCTGCGCTACCAGAAATGGCCCGAGGGCCTGGTTCAGCCGGCCTATTTCATCAAGGGCAAGGCAGGCACCAACCCCGCCGAGCTGATCGGCACGGTGGTGCGCAACGAGATCACCGCCGGCCAGCCGCTCACCCACGGATCGCTGATCAAGCCGGGCGAGCGCGGCTTCCTTGCCGCCGCCCTGGGCGCCGGCATGCGCGCCGTCACGGTCTCAGTGTCCGCAACCAGCAGCGTCGCCGGCTTCATCTTCCCGGGCGACCGGGTCGACATGGTGCTCACCCAGACGGTGCCGGGCGGCGGCGAAGGCCAGCCGCTCAAGGCCTCCGAAACGATCATGCGCAACGTTCGCGTGCTCGCCACCGACCAGCGCATGGATGTAAAGGGCGAGGACGGCAAACCGGTGGTTCAGAACTTCTCCACCGTGACTCTCGAAGCCACGCCCAAGATGGCCGAAAAGATCGCGGTCGCCCAGACGATCGGCCAGGTCTCCCTGGTGCTGCGTTCGCTGGCCGACAACAGTGCCGAGCTTGAGCAGGCGATCGCCTCCGGCGCGGTGTCGGTGCCCGACGGCACGGACCCCAAGGCCGAGAAGCGGATGCTGCTCGCCCTCGCCAACCAGCCGGTCGACACGCGCTCGACAGTGACCGTCGGTGCCGACGTTTCCCGCTTCCAGCGCAGCAGCGTGCCTTCGCGAGCATCGGCGGCGGCTGCCCCGGCAGCCGGCAGCGCAGCCGCCCCCGCTGCCGTTGCCGCCGTCGGTGCGCCTGCCGCGCCGGCCGCTCCTTCAGCGCCTCAAGGTCCGACGGTTCGCGTCGCCCGGGGCAACAGCGTCACCATCGTCCCGGTCGGAGCCAAGTAAGATGACCAAGCGCAACATCTCCACCCGCGCCGCTCTCGGCACCGCCATTGCCGCGGTACTGACAGCCAGCCTCGCCGCCACGGCACCAGCCCCGGCTTTCGCACAGGCCGGCTCCGGAACCTACCGGCCCGCAAACCAGGTGCTGCTCTCGGTTGGCGAAGGCGAGCTCATCTCCCTGCCGCGCAACGTGGTGGATGTCTGGACCTCCAACCCCGGGGTTGCCGACGTCAACGTCACCAGCCCGCGCAAGCTTGGGCTGTTCGGCAAGGCGCCCGGCGAAGCGACGATCATCGCCACTGCCGCGGACGGATCGGTGGTCTACGGCGCAAGCGTCCGGGTCAGCCAGAACATCACCTCGGTGAACGAAGTGCTGAAGGCGGCGATGCCCGAATCGAACATCACGGTTACCCATGTCGGGCAAATCGCGGTGATGAACGGTACCGTGCCCTCCCCCGCCGACAGCGCGCAGGCCGAGATGCTGGTGCGCACGCTGCTCAACCCCGGGGTCAACACATCGGATCCGAACACACCGCTGGCCATCATGCCGGTTAATCGCCTGAGGACGGCGACGCCGCTCCAGGTCATGCTGCAGGTCAAGATCGCCGAAGTGAGCCGCTCGCTGGTACGCGAAGTCGGCGTCAATCTGGAAAATATCGACCCCACCGGCGGCAGCACGGGCTTTGTGTTCAACAGGGGACGCGACGTTGGCCAGTTCAACGAAGGCGGCAAGACGTTCTCGTTCAATCCGCCGGCCTCCGGCGGCTCGATCGGCATGCGGCTGAACAATCTTTTCGGCCTCAACGTCGCCGGCGCGCTCGACCTCAACGAGAATAACGGCCTCGTCACCATGCTTGCCGAGCCGACGCTGACCGCCTTGTCGGGCGAAACGGCGAGCTTCCTTGCCGGCGGCGAGTTCCCGATCCCGCTGGCTTCGGGCCTTGGCGGCACGTCGATCGAATTCAAGGAATATGGCGTCAGCCTGGCCTTTACGCCCACTGTGCTGGAAGGCGGCCGCATTTCGATGCGGGTTCGTCCCGAAGTGTCGGAGCTGTCGAGCGAAGGCTCGATCCGGATCAACGGCTTCCAGATCCCGTCCCTCACCACCCGGCGCACCGAAACCACGGTGGAACTCGGCTCCGGCCAGAGCTTCATGATCGGCGGCTTGATGCGCAACGGCGGCAGCAACTCGATCGAGCGCACGCCCGGTCTCGGCAACATCCCGATCCTCGGCAGCCTGTTCCGGTCGAACAGCTTCCGCCGCAACGAAACGGAGCTGGTGATCGTGGTGACGCCGTACCTGGTGAAGCCGGTCAACGCCGGCCAGATCGCCTTGCCGACGGACGGCCTGCACACCGCCACCACCACCGAGCGGGTGCTGCTTGGCCGCGAAGTCAAGGGCCGCTCGGACGAACGGCGGCCCGGCCCGACCAGCGCCGCCCCCGTTGCCGTTACCCCTGGTGTCGGCGGCTTCAGCCAGGCACCGGTTCGCCAGCCCGCTCCGGCAACCGCCCAGCGCCAGAGCGCCGCTATCCGGCCGCAGCCGGCCGCAGCGGCGCCCGCCCCCGGCTTCAGCTTCTGATGTTCGCGATTGGCCCAAAGGAAAGCTTCAACATGGTCAGCAAAGCGTCTCTCCCCGCCCTTCTCGCCCTCGCCGCGAGCGTCTCGGCCTGTTCGGGCACGACCGGGGGCACCGCCCGCATCGAGCCCAATCGCAGCCTGTACTCCACCAATCAGCCGGTGGTGCAGCGCACCGATTACGTGCTCGACCTTTCAGCGCCCGGCGGCGATCTCGGCCCGGAAGAGCGCGGCCGCCTGCTTGGGTGGTTCCAGTCGCTGGGGCTTGGCTACGGCGACCGGATCTTCGTGGACGGCTATGCCCGGGACCAGGTTGCAAGGGTCGCCGCCGAATACGGCCTTCTCCTGAGCGACGGCACGCCCGTCACCGCTGGCCAGGTCCAGCCTGGATCGGTCCGAGTGATCGTGTCGCGCAGCACCGCCGAAGTGCCGAGCTGCCCCAATTGGGACAACAAGGCCGGGCCGAGCTCGACCTCGTCCAACTACGGCTGCGCAACCAATTCCAACCTGGCCGCGATGGTCGCCGATCCGAACGACCTTGTACTCGGCCAGGTCGGGGACAGCGCGGGCGACGCGGCAACCGGTTCCAAGGCGATCCGCGCCTATCGCAACGCCGCGCCGACAGGCGCCAGCGGGCTCAAGGTCGAGGGTAAGGGGAAGTAACCGATGAACGCGCCATTCAACGCAAGCCGCACCGCGGCCCTTCGCGACCCATTCGCGGCCTTCGTCTGCGACGAATCCACCGCCGAGCTGCTCCGCCCGATCGCGGTTGAGCATGGCTGGGCGCCCGAAAAGGTGAACCGCGGCGGGCTGCGCAACGCAATCCAGACTTTGTCCGTCTCGGCCAGCCCGACGATCCTGTTCGTTGATCTGTCCGAGTCCGGCGACCCGCTCAACGACATCAACGCCCTGGCCGAAGTGTGCGAGCCGGGCACGGTGGTGATCGCCGCCGGGCAGGTGAACGACGTTCGGCTGTACCGCGACCTGATCGCATCGGGCATCCAGGACTATCTGCTGAAGCCCTTCACGCCCGACCAGCTTCGCGATTCATTCGCCCACGCCCAGCTCATCGTCTCCGGGCCCCGGGTCAGCGAGCAGACCGCCGAGAAGCCGCACGTCATGGCGGCGGTGATCGGCGTGCGCGGCGGAGTCGGCGCATCGACCATCGCGACCTCCGTCGCCTGGCTGATGGGCGACAAGGGCGGCCGCTCAACCGCGCTCCTCGACCTCGACGTCCATTTCGGCACGGGTGCGCTTTCGCTCGACCTCGAGCCGGGCCGGGGCCTCACCGACGCGATCGAGAATCCGAGCCGGATCGACGGCCTGTTCATTGAGCGGGCGATGGTGCGCGCCAACGAAAAGCTCTGCGTCCTTTCCGCAGAGGCACCGCTCAACCAGCCGTTGATGAACGATGGCGCCGCATACTTCCAGTTGCAGGACGAAATCCGCAACGCCTTTGAGGCAACGGTGCTCGACTTGCCCAGGCCGATGCTGGTCCAGCACCCGCACCTCGTCCAGGAAGCGCACGTCGCGATCGTGGTGGTGGAATTCACCCTCGCCTCGACCCGGGACGCGATCCGTATCCTGAGCTGGCTGAAGCAGAATGCGCCGCAGGCCAAGGTCATCGTGGTCGCAAACAAGATCGCCAGCGGTACGCAGGAGATCAGCCGCAAGGATTTCGAGGCGTCGATCGAGCGCAAGGTCGACATCGTCGTTCCGCTCGATCCCAAGGCGGCGGCGCAGGCCGCCAAGCTTGGCCAGCCGTTCGCCAAGGTGGCGACGGGCGCAAAGATCAGCGGTCCCCTGGGCCAGCTCGTCGCGACCACGGTTGCGGCGGTGGAGGGCGGTGAGGTCGTAACCGGAGCGCCTGCCAAATCCGGCGCCGGCGGCGGCTCGCTGCTCGAGAAGTTCAACCTGAAGTCGATGCTTGCCAAGAAGCCGAAGCTAACCAAGCCGCAGCCCGCCTGAAGGGCAACCCAGCCCTTCACGTTCAACTTTGGATCGAGGAACGATTGTGCCGAGCTTCCCCTTGCTGCTGATGATGGCGGGCGTGCTGGCCATGCTGGGCATGTTCGTCTTTGCCTTCGCCGGGCCTTCGGCGGCCAAAGCGTCGAACCGCCGCCTTGAAAGCGTGCGCGAGCGCCACAGCCGGTCGAACGAGATCGCCACCCAGGCGCAGCTCAAGCGCATCCTGCAGACGCGCCAGCAGTCGAAGATGGAGGAGCTGACCGAAAGGTTCATCCCCAATCCGGCGCTGCTTAACCGCCGGCTCCAGCAGACCGGCAAATCGATCACGCTTCCCAAATACGCGCTGATCTGCCTGGGCGTGGCGTTGCTGGTGGGCGCCTTTCTGACAATGAAGGGCGTCCCCGCGCTGCTTAGCCTGTTCATTGCGCTGTTTGTCGGCATCGGCCTGCCCCACAAGGTGGTGGGCAAGATGATCAAGCGCCGGGTCGCGAAGTTTACCGCGCGCTTTCCAGATGCGATCGACCTCATGGTCCGCGGCCTGCGCGCCGGCCTTCCGATCAGCGAAACGCTTGGCACGGTCGGCGAGGAGATCCCGGGCCCGATTTCGGAAGAATTCCGGTCGGTCAGCGACAAGATGAAGATCGGCCGGACAATGGATGCGGCGCTTCAGGACACGGCCGACCGGCTCGGCACGCCCGAGGTGCAATTCTTCGTCATCACCCTTGCCATCCAGCGCGAGACCGGCGGCAACCTGGCCGAAACGCTCGGCAACCTGTCCGAGGTGCTGAGGAAGCGCTCCCAGATGAAGCTCAAGATCCGGGCAATGTCGTCCGAATCCAAGGCTTCCGCTTATATCGTCGGCGCACTGCCGTTCATCGTCTTCGGGCTGATCTGGTTCATTAACAACGAATATATGGCGAAGTTCTTCGAAGACGAACGGCTGATGATCGCCGGCGGCGGGGGACTGTGCTGGATGGGCATCGGCGTGTTCATCATGGCGAAAATGATCGACTTCGAGATTTAAGGGGGCAACGCGCGACATGGTACCTGCAGCAGGCCCGATGGTCATGGGAGTGGAAGTACTGACGGCGGCAACCGTGCTCGCCGCGGTTGCGACCTTCGCCGTGCTTGTCGCCATCTACGCCGCGACGACGGTCAAGGATCCGATGGCCAGGCGCGTTAAGGCGCTGAACGAGCGCCGCGAACAGTTGAAAGCCGGCATCGTCGCTTCGTCCAGCAAGCGGCGGCGCAACATCACCAATCGCAACGAGGTGGGCGACAGGGTCCGCACGCTGCTCGGCTCCCTCAAGATGCTGCAGGACGAGCAGGTCGAGAAGGCGCAGAAAAAGCTGATGCAGGCCGGCATCCGCTCCAAGGACCTCGCCTTCGTCGTCATTTTCGCGCGCCTGGTGCTGCCCGTGGTGTTCGGCACGATCGTGGTGGTCGGGGTCTACGCGCTCGACTGGTTCCCCGACTGGAGCTCGCTGAAGCGCTACGGCTTGGTCGCGGCGACCGTTCTGATATTCTACAAAGCGCCCGACATCTGGCTGAAGAACAAGATCACCAAGCGTACCAACGCGGTCCGCAAGGGCCTGCCCGACGCGCTCGACCTGCTCGTCATCTGCGCCGAGGCCGGCCTGACGGTGGATGCCGCCTTCAACCGTGTCGCCCGCGAACTCGGCAAGGCCTATCCGGAACTGGGCGACGAATTCGCCTTGACCTCCATCGAGCTGGGCTTCCTCACCGATCGGCGCTCGGCGTTCGAGAATCTGGCCGGGCGCGTCGACCTGGATGCGCTGCGCGGCGTCGTCACCACCATGATCCAGACCGAGAAATACGGCACCCCGCTGGCCAGCGCGCTGCGCGTGCTTTCGGCCGAATTCCGCAACGATCGGATGATGCGCGCCGAGGAAAAGGCCGCCCGGCTGCCGGCGATCATGACCATTCCGCTGATCCTGTTCATTCTGCCGGTGCTGTTCATCGTCATTCTCGGCCCGGCCGCCTGCTCGATCAGCGACAACCTCAAGATGTAAGGGGCGCGAGGGGCGCCGGAACATCCGGCCCCCTCGCCCATTGTTTCGGTACCGAACCGCATTTGGGAGCAAGGTGCCGTGGCCAACAATTACAACGACTGGGTGATCTACGGGCTGGTGTTCCTGCTCGGCCTGGTGATCGGCATGGCGCTGATGGCCGGCGGCAAGTGGAAACACCGCTACAAGGACGAGCACAAGCTCCGGCTTGAGGAAGTCCGGCGGCGCGAGGCGCTCGAGAAGGAGCATGAGGCGCTGCGCAGCCGCGGCGGCGAGATGGACTCGCTGCGCCATGCCGCGGCCCGCGACGAGGCCAGGCGACACCCAAACGACGAGCGCGGGCCGGTCTGACCCTTGTTCCTCCCCATCGAAGATGGGGAGGGGAACCACCGAAGGTGGTGGAGGGGTGGATGGCGGTGGGCTTTGCCGTCTTACGACCTACCTCGGAAGCTGCGGCAGTTACCCCTCCACCACCCTGCGGGTGGTTCCCCTCCCCACCGCTGCGCCGCAGGGAGGAACGGGCACGACGGGAGGCGGGCCGGTTTAGGTCTTCAGCAGTTCAAAGAGCCTGGCGTCACCCCGGGCTTGATCCGGGGTCCACCTTCTTCCTGTTGCCGGGTGCGAGAGAGAAGAAGAAGGTGGATGCCGGATCAAGTCCGGCATGACGAAGTGGGTCGGTCTACTCCCTACCCCTTTCTCAGCGCTGCCTGGGCGGCGGCTAGTCTGGCGATAGGCACTCGGTACGGAGAGGCGGAGACGTAGTCCAAGCCGGTCTTTTCGCAAAAGGCGATGCTGGTGGGATCGCCGCCATGTTCGCCGCAGATGCCGAGCTTGAGGCCGGGCTTGACCGCCCTGCCCCGCTCGGCGGCGAGGGTGATGAGCTGGCCGACGCCGGCTTCGTCGATCGAGACGAACGGGTCGCGGGCGTAGATGCCCTTTTCGACGTAGACGGAAAGGAAGCGGGCGGCGTCGTCGCGGCTGACGCCGAGCGTGGTCTGGGTCAGGTCGTTGGTGCCGAAGCTGAAGAATTGGGCTTCCTCGGCAATCTCATTCGCCATGAGCGCCGCGCGGGGCAGTTCGATCATGGTGCCGACGAGGTACTCCACGGAGGCGCCGCGCTCGGCGAACACCTCGCTTGCAACGCGGTCGATCAGTTCGCGGATGATCCTGAGCTCGGCGCGGGTGCCGACCAACGGGACCATCACCTCGGGAATCGGCGCCTCGCCGATCTCGCCGGCGACGGTGACCGCCGCTTCGAAGATGGCGCGGGCCTGCATTTCGTAGATTTCGGGATAGGTGATGCCCAAGCGGCAGCCGCGGTGGCCGAGCATCGGGTTGAATTCGTGGAGCTCCGAGACGCGGCGCTTCAGCGTCTCGACGGACACACCGGCGGCCACCGCGACGTCGGCGAACTCGGCTTCGGAATGCGGCAGGAATTCGTGCAGCGGCGGATCAAGCAGGCGGATGGTGACGGGGAGGCCCGCCATGATCCGGAAGATCTCCTCGAAATCGCCGCGCTGTTCGGGGAGGAGCTTGAGCAAGGCGGCGCGGCGGCCCGCTTCGTCCTCGGCGAGAATCATCTGCCGGACGGCGGTTATCCGCGCGGCATCGAAGAACATATGTTCGGTGCGGCAGAGGCCGATGCCTTCGGCGCCGAATTCGCGGGCGGTGCGGCAATCGGCCGGCGTTTCGGCATTGGTACGGATGCGCAGGCGGCGCGAGCGGTCGGCCCACTCCATCAGCGTGCCGAAATCGCCCACCAGTTCGGGCTGAACGGTGGCGACTTCGCCGAGCATCACTTCGCCGGTGGAGCCGTCGATGGTGATCGTCTCGCCTTCCGCAACTTGGGTACCGCCGACGCGCATCACTCGGGACGCATAGTCGATCGAGACGGAGCCCGCGCCGGAGACGCAGGGGCGGCCCATGCCGCGGGCAACCACGGCGGCGTGGCTGGTCATGCCCCCGCGGGCGGTGAGGATGCCCTGGGCGGCGTGCATGCCGTGAATATCCTCGGGGGAGGTTTCGACACGGACGAGGATGACCTTCTCGCCAAGGGCGGCGCGCTTCTCGGCGCTGTCGGCGTCGAACACCGCGGCGCCGGAGGCGGCCCCCGGGGAGGCGGGAAGGCCCTTGGCGATGACGTTGCGCGGCGCCGCCGGGTCGAGCGTCGGGTGGAGGAGCTGGTCGAGCGCGGAGGGATCGACCCGCAGCACCGCCTCCTCCTGGGTGATCAGGCCTTCTTCCGCCATGTCGACGGCGATGCGGAGCGCCGCCTTGGCGGTGCGCTTGCCCGAACGCGTCTGCAGCATCCAGAGCTTGCCGCGTTCCACGGTGAACTCGATGTCCTGCATGTCGCGGTAATGGCCTTCGAGGAGGTCGAAGACGCGGGCGAGTTCGCCGTACACCTCGGGCATCGATTCTTCCATCGACGCGGCTTTGGCGCCGGACGCCGCCCGCGCCGCGAGGGTGAGATATTGCGGGGTGCGGATGCCGGCGACGACGTCCTCCCCCTGGGCGTTGATCAGATACTCGCCGTAATAAGCCCGCTCGCCGGTGGACGGGTTGCGGGTGAAGGCGACGCCGGTGGCCGACGTCTCGCCCATGTTGCCGAACACCATCGCCTGCACGTTAACCGCGGTGCCCCAGGCGGCGGGGATGTCGTTGAGGCGGCGATAGACCTTTGCGCGCTCCGACTGCCACGAACCGAACACCGCGCCGACCGCGCCCCACAATTGATCGTGGACGTCCTGCGGGAACGGCTTGTTCCACTGCTGCTCGACCAGTTTCTTATATTCGGCGACGAGCTTTTGCAGGTCGTTCGCGGTCAGATCGGTGTCGAGGTAATATCCGTTATCTTCCTTGGCGATCTCCAGCGCATCCTCGAACGCGGCATGATCGAGTTCGAGCACGACATCGGCATACATCTGGATGAAGCGGCGATAGCTGTCCCAGGCGAAGCGCGCGTCGCCGGATGTGTCGGCGAGGCCCTTCA
>DASWNA010000033.1:0-25192 GCA_036399475.1 Allosphingosinicella sp. | reverse complement strand
GCCCAAGTCCAGGCCGCCAAGGCCTCTGTCCGTACCAACACTCAGAACCTGAATGAAGGAACCCGCATCATGAAGAACGAAACCAACAAGGTCGCCGAGCGCGTCCAGGCCGCTTTCGGCGACGTCAACGACCGCGCCAAGAACGCCGTCGAGCGCAACACCCGCTTCGCCGAAGAGCTGACCGAGCTCGGCCGCGGCAACGTCGAAGCGATGGTCGCTTCCACCAAGATCGTCGCCAAGGGCGTCGAGACGCTTGGCCAGGAAGTTGCCGAATTCGGCCGCAAGAGCTTTGAAGACGCCTCCGCGGCGCTCAAGGGCTTCGCCGACGTCAAGTCGCCCGCCGACTTCTTCCGCCTGCAGACCGAGTTCGTCCGCAGCCAGTTCGACAACGTCGTTTCCGAGAGCTCCAAGCTCAGCGAGAAGATGATCAAGCTGGCCGGCGAAGTTGCCGAGCCGATGACCAACCGCGCCACCGTTGCGGCTGAGCGCGTCCGCACCGCCGTCGCCGCGTAAGCGACTGCACTGCGACACGATCGGGGCGGCTTTCCTTCGGGAAGGCCGCCCTTTTCGCGTGTATCGCGCAGCAGCCGCCTGCCCTAAGGATTGCGCCAAACGGGCGCGCTAACCCCTTGCCGCAGCCCCCGGCGATACAATATTCAGAAAAACACCATGGCCCCCATAGACCCAGTGATCACCGCGGCGGACGAGCGCAAGGGAGACGATGACGGCACCGGCCTCGGCGTCGCCACCCGAACGCGCACCCGCACCAAGACGCCGTCGCCCTACAAGGTGCTGATGCTCAACGACGATTACACGCCGATGGAATTCGTTGTCCTGTGCCTCCAGCGCTTCTTCAAGATGGATATCGAGGCGGCAACGCGGGTGATGCTTCAGGTCCACCAGCGGGGCGTGGGGGTGTGCGGGGTGTTCACCTACGAAGTCGCCGAGACCAAGGTGACCCAGGTCACCGATTTTGCCCGCGAGAACCAGCACCCGCTGCAGTGCACTCTGGAGAAGGCGTGAGTTCGTCCTTCGAGACGGGCCTTCGCCAAGCTCAGTCCCTCCTCAGGATGAGCGGAACTTGGATAGACCCGACCCGCTCATCCTGAGGAGCCGCTGAGGAGGCGAAGCCGTCTCGAAGCGGCGTCTCGAAGGACCGGCACCGCCCCGCTTGCACCAACACCCGAAAGCCGTAAGAACCGCGCATGGACCGTATCATCATCCGCGGCGGGAAGCCGCTCAACGGGCGAATCCCGATTTCCGGCGCGAAGAACGCGGCGCTCACCCTGCTGCCCTGCGCGCTGCTGACCGATGAGCCGCTGACGCTCAGGAACCTGCCGCGCCTCGCCGACGTCGACAGCTTCGGCCACCTCCTCAACCAGCTCGGCATCTCGACCACCGTCGAAGGCGCGCGTGCGGACGAATTCGGGCGGGTGATGACGCTGCGCGCGTCCAACATCGCCTCCACGGTCGCGCCCTACGACATCGTGCGCAAGATGCGCGCTTCGATCCTGGTGCTCGGCCCGCTCGTCGCCCGCGCCGGCCAGGCCACGGTGTCGCTGCCTGGCGGCTGCGCGATCGGCATGCGGCCCGTGGACCTGCACCTCAAGGCGCTGGAAGCGCTTGGCGCCGAGATCGAGATCGCGTCCGGCTATGTCAAGGCGACGGCGACCGGCGGGCGGCTCAGGGGCGGCACGATCAACTTTCCGTTCGTTTCCGTCGGCGCCACCGAGAACGCGCTGATGGCGGCGGTGCTTGCCCAGGGCACGACGGTGATCGAGAACGCAGCGCGCGAGCCGGAGATCACCGACCTTGCCAAATGCCTGATCGCAATGGGCGCCGAGATCGAGGGCCTGCGCACCGACACGCTGACCATCCACGGCAAGGACCGGCTGCACGGCGCCACTTATTCGGTAATGGCCGACCGCATCGAGGCGGGCAGCTATGCCTGCGCGGCGGGGATCACCGGTGGCTCGCTCGAGCTGCTCGGCGCGCGGCGCGACACGATGCCGTCGATCCTCTCGAGCCTCACCGATGCCGGGCTGATCGTCGAGGACACCAAAGACGGCATCCGCGTCAGCGCCGAGGGGGGCCTCAAGCCGCTGTCCATCTCCACCGCGCCCTACCCCGCCTTTCCGACCGACATGCAGGCGCAGCTCATGGCGATGCTGACCCTGGCCGAGGGCACCAGCCTGCTCACCGAGACGATCTTCGAAAACCGCTACATGCACGTGCCCGAACTCAACCGCATGGGCGCCGACATCGAGGTGCGCGGCCGCTCGGCGGTGGTGCGCGGCGTCGGCGGGCTGACCGGGGCCCCGGTGATGGCCACCGACCTGCGCGCCTCGATGAGCCTGGTGCTGGCCGGCCTCGCGGCCGCGGGCGAAACCCAGGTCCACCGCGTCTACCACCTCGACCGCGGCTACGAGCGGCTCGAGGAAAAGCTTCAAGCAGTGGGCGCGGACATCGAGCGCGCCAGCGACGGGTGAGCGAACACAAGCGTCATGCCGGACTTGGGTTCCCGCCAAAGTACCACTTTGGCGGGGTCCCTGATCCGGCATCCACCTTTTCCTGACGCTTGGAAGAGAAGGTGGACCCCGGATCAAGTCCGGGGTGACGGTACCGTTTAGGTCAGCACCTCAACCGTGTGGATGAGCAGGCCGACCAGGCCGCCGACCACCGTGCCGTTGATGCGAATATATTGCAGGTCCCGCCCGACGGCGTTCTCCAGCCGGCCGGTGATCGTCCGCGCGTCCCAGCCGCGCACCGTCTCCGACACCAGCGTCACAATCCCGCCCCCATAGGTCTTGGCGACGCCGACCACCGCACGGCGGGCAAAGGCGTTGAGCGCGCGCTTGAGCCGGGGATCGCCCTGGATGCTTTCGCCGAGCTGTTTGAGCGCTTCGCCGAACTTGCCGGCAAGCGCCGCATCGGGATCGCGGGCCGCCTTGATCAGCGCGTTGCGGCTATTCTCCCACAGCCCGCCGACCCAGTCCGCCACCGCCTTGTTGGCGATGATCTCGTTCTTCCAGCCATCGACCTTGGCCTGGGTCTCCGGATCGTGCTGCATGTCCCAGGCGAGCTTCGCCAGGCCTTCCTCGGCCTTGGCGCGCACCGGGTGATCGGGGTCGATCGCCATGTCGATGGTGAGCTTGCGCAAGCCGTCGACGATCGCCTGGGAGAGCTTGGCGTCGAGCCCGGCGATCCGCATCATCAAGCCCGCTTTCTCGTGCACCATCTTGCGGATCATGTCTTCGTTGGCATCGAGGGTGCGGCCGACCCAGGTGACCATGGAATCGAGCATCGGCACGTGCCGTTCCTCGGTGATCGCGGCCTCCAGCGTTTTGCCGAGCAGCGGCGAGACGTCGAGGCTGCGCAGCCGCGACGACACCGCCGCCTTCACCATGCCGCCCAAGCGCTCCTCGTCCAGCGATTCAAGCAGGCTCGCGAACATCCGCGACGCGCCCTCGCGAAGCCGCCCTTCCGGCGCCGGGTTGGCAAGGAAGCGGCCGATCGCGCCGGCCACATCGACGCTGCGCATCCGCCGCGCCACGACGGACGGGATCAGGAAATTGTCGCGCAAAAAGGCGGCCAGCGTTTCGCCGATCCGGTCCTTGTTGCGGGGAATGATCGCGGTGTGCGGAATGGGGATGCCGAGCGGGTGGCGGAACAAGGCGGTGACCGCGAACCAATCGGCAAGCCCGCCCACCATCGCCGCTTCGGCAAAGGCGCGAACAAAGCCCCAGGCCGGGTGGATGTCGTCGAGCCGGGTGGCGGCGATAAAGATCGCGGCCATCAGCAGCAGCATGCCCGTGGCGATCAGCTGCATCTGGCGCACGCCCGAATGAAGAGCCCCAGACGAGGCGGCGGGGGTGCGCAAGGGGGCGGGCCGGTTGACGGAACTCATGTCCCTGTCAAATGGCCCGCCGCCCGATTGGTTCACTCGGCCGGCTGCGCCGCGGGCGCGGGGCCGTGATCCTCGACGCCGCGATAGGTGAGGATCTTGCCGAATTTCGGCGCGAGCCACTTCTCGAAGCTATCCGCAAGGCTGAACGAGGCCGGCACGATCAGCAAGGTCAGAACCGTGGAAACGATCAAACCGCCGATCACCACCGTGCCCATCGGCGCGCGCCAGGCGCCGTCGCCGGAAAGCGAGATGGCGGTCGGCACCATGCCCGCGGCCATTGCGACGGTGGTCATCACGATCGGCTGGGCGCGCTTGTGGCCGGCGTCCATGATCGCGGTGAACTTGTCGACGCCCTTGTCCATCTCCTCCAGCGCGAAGTCGATCAACAGGATCGAGTTCTTGCCGACGATGCCGAGCAGCATCAGGATGCCGATGTAGACGGGCAAGGAGATCGGCTGGCCGGCGATCAGCAGGGCCAGCAGGCCGCCCAATGGCGCGAGCAGCAGCGAGCCCATGTTCACCAGCGGCGACATCAGGCGCTTGTAGAGCAGGATCAGAACCGCAAGCACCAGCAGCAAGGCGGCGCAAACCGCGATGATGAAGTTGACGATCAACTCCTGCTGCCACTTGTCGGAGCCCGCGGCTTCGGTGCTGACGCCCTGCGGCAGGCTCGACATCACCGGCAGCGCCTTGATTGCGGCGTCGGCGGTGCTCTTGATCACCGGCTTGCCTTCGGGGGTCATGGCAAGATCGGCGCCAACGAAGATGCGGCGCTGCTGATTGTAGCGCTGAATGGTCGTCGGGCCCGATCCGAAGCTGATCTCGGCTACTCGGGAGAGCGGCACGGAGCCGCCGGTCGCGGTCGGCACCGGCAGGTTTTCGATGGTTGAAAGATCGCGGCGCGAGCCTTCGGGAAGCATCACGCGGATCGGAATCTGGCGATCGGACAGCGAGAACTTCGCGCTGTTCTGATCGATTTCGCCGATCGTCGCGATGCGGATCGCCTGGCTGAGCGCTGCAGTGGTGACGCCGAGCGACGCGGCGAGGTCGAGCCGCGGCTTCACGATGATCTCGGGACGGCGCATGTCGGCCGAAACACGCGGCGCGACGACGAGGCCGTTCAGGGTCTTCATCTGCTCCACCAGCTTTGCGGCCGAGCTTTCCAGAAGCGCCGGATTGGAGCCGGTGAGCATCACCGAAATATCACGGCCCGTGCCGCCGCCGCCGGTCTGCGAGGCGAAGCTGACCCGTGCGTCGGGGAATTGGGCCATGCGCGGTGTAAGCGCCCGCTCGAACTCGATGCTGGTCCGGGTCCGCTCTTCCTTGAGCGTGATGAAGATGCTGGCGCGGCCTTCGCGGATCGATTCCAGCGCCATGCTGACTTCGGGCTGAGCATTGATCAAGGCAGCGACGCGATCGGCGACCGCCTCGGTCTGCTTGATCGTGGTGCCCGGCACCATTTCGATCGTCACGCGGCTGTTGTCCCGGTTCAGCGTCGGCTCGAACTGCTGCGGGATGGTCGCGAACAGGTAGATGGTGAGGCCGAACGCCGCCGCGCCGGCAACCACCGGCACCCAGCGGTGGTGCAGGGTCCACCGCAGGATGTTCATGTAACGGTCCATCAGCCAGCCTTCGCCGTGGGCCTGGCTGCCCTTGGCCTTGAGGAAATACGCGGCGATGAGCGGCGTCACCATGCGGGCGACGGCAAGGCTGGTGAGCACCGCGGCGACCACGGTGAAACCGAAATTCTTGAAGAACTGGCCCGAAATGCCCGGCATCAGGCCGACCGGCAGGAAGACGGCGACGATCGAAAAGGTTGTCGCGACCACGGCCAGGCCGATCTCGTCCGCCGCGTCGATCGACGCCTGATAGGCGGATTTGCCCATTCGCATGTGCCTGACGATATTCTCGATCTCCACGATCGCATCGTCGACAAGCACACCGGCGACGAGCCCCAGCGCGAGCAGCGACAGGAAGTTCAAATTGAACCCCATCAGGTCCATGAACCAGAAGGTCGGGATCGCGGAAAGCGGGATGGCGATCGCCGAAATAATCGTCGCGCGCATGTCGCGCAGGAAGATCAGCACCACGATCACGGCCAGCACGGCGCCTTCGACCATCGCCTCGAGCGAGCTGTGATATTGGCTCTTGGTGTAATCGACGCTGCTGAACAGCTTGCTGAACTTGACGCCCGGATTGGCCTTCTCGATCTCGGCCATGATCACCTGCGCGTCGTCGTAGACGGAGACGTCGGAGGCGCCCTTTGCCCGCTCCAGGCTGAACGTCACGGCCTGCTTGCCGCGCACCTTGGCGATCGAATTCTGTTCGCCATAGCTGTCGGACACGACCGCGAGATCGCGCAACTGCACGGTCCGCCCGCCGCTCAGCGCAATGCGGGTGTTGGACAGCGCAAAGGCGGTTTCGGCATTGCCGAGCACGCGCACCGACTGGCGCGAGCCGGCGATTTCGGCGCGGCCGCCGGCGGTGTTGATGTTGACCTGGCGCAGCGCCGCATTGACCTGAGAGGCGGTGACGCCGAGCGACTGCATCTTGGCGGGATCGAGGATGACGCGGATCTCGCGGTCGACGCCGCCGCTGCGGGACACGTTGGCCATGCCCTTGATCGACAGCAGGCGCTTGGCGACGACGTCGTCGATGAACCAGGAAAGCTGCTCGATCGTCATGTCGCTCGCCTGCACGGCGAAATAGCCGATCGGATCGCCGACGACGTCGATCTTGGTGACCTGCGGCTCCTGGATGCCGTCGGGAAGGTCGCCGCGGATCTGATCCACCGCGTTCTTGACGTCGTTCACCGCCTGGTCGGGCGACACGCCGATCTGGAACTGGACGAAGACGTTGGTGACGCCTTCGGACGCCGTGGCGTTGATTTCATCGACGCCGTTCAACGAGCGCACGGCGGATTCCACGCGCTGGGTGATCTGGGTCTCGATCTCCGTCGGCGCGGCGCCGGGCTGCGAGATGGTGACGTTGACCGCCGGGAAATCGATGTCCGGATTGTTGTTGACGCTCATCGTCATGAAGCTGACCAGGCCGGCGATCAGCAGGCCGACGAACAGCACCAGCGGCACCACCGGGTTGCGGATCGACCAGGCGGAGATATTCTGGAAGTTCATCTCAAACGATCCTCAAGCGGTCGATCAGCGGGTGGCGCCGGCGGCCTGGCGCTGCGGCCGCACCACCTCGCCCGGGTTCAGGAAGCCGCCGGCATAAGCGACGACGCGCTCGGTTCCGTTCAGCCCTTCGATCACGGTCAGGCCGTTGGGCGTCACCGTGCCGGTCTTCACCGGGCGGCGCTCCACCTTGTTGTTGTTGCCGACGATGTAGACGTAGGAACCGGCCTGATCGCTCAGGATCGCCGATTCCGGAAGCACCGGCGCCGACACCGCGCCCGCCGTGATCTCGGCATTGGCGAAGCCGCCCGGGCGGATCGCCCGATTGGCGGGAAGGGTGATGCGGGCAACACCCTGCCGGCTTTGCGGATCAATGATCGGCGATACCAGCCACACCCGGCCGACGACCTGGACGTCGGTGCCGACGGGACGAACCGTCACCGGTACGCCAACCGACATCTGGGCGAGGTCGGACTCGCTCAACTGCGCAAGCAGCTCCATCTGGCCGCCCTCGGCGATCCGGAACAAGGCGCCCGAGCCGGCGCCGACCACCTGGCCGGCTTCGACGTTGCGGGCGAGAACGAGACCGGCGGCCGGTGCCCGGATGTCGAGACGGCCGATGCGGGCGCGGGTTTCGCCGAGCTGCGCCTGGGCGACGCGGACCCTGGCGTTGGCGGCATCGCGGGTGGCGATGCGGCGCTCGACGTCGGCCTTGGACACGAAGCCGCGCGACACCAGCGACTGGGCACGCTCCAGCTCCTGCTGGGCAAGGCGAGCGTCGGCGCGGGCGACCTGGATCTGGGCTTCGATCTGGTTGGCCTGCTGCGACTGAACCGAGCGTTCGATCACGGCAAGCGTCTGGCCGGCGGCGACCCACTGGCCGGGTTCGACGAGAACGCGCGACACCATGCCGCCTTCGCCCGCAATGCCGACCGGAAGGTCACGGCGGGCGGCAAGGGTGCCGGTTGCGGAAATGGTGCGGGAAACCTGCTGGCGGCCCGGAACGATGACGGTGACGCCCGGAGCGCCTTCGGCGCCCTTGCCCGCGCCGGCTGCCGGGCCGGCGGCCTTTGCATCCTTCTCGTCACCGCCGCCGCGGCCGAACAGCAGGAACAAGGCGATGGCGAGCACCACCAGGGCGAGCGCCACGATGATGAGGTTGCGTCGGCGGCGGCGCTGGACAACGATCACGTCGGTTTCGGAGGAATCGCCGTCGAGTGCGCCCTTGCGCCACTTGCTCGCTTCGTAGTTCATTGCGTCCATCTTTCCCCAACCCGCTGGCCCCGGGGCCACGCCGCATTCGATAGTGTGTTATCTAAATAACTCACCGGTAACAAGCATAATCTGGCCCGCACATGCCCCCAGGCGCGGAACCGCTCGTGTACATGCAATGTTGAAACTTTGCCACCGGCCTTATGGATGGGGTACGAAAGCGAGCAAGGGAGGAACAGCATGAACCTGATGAGTGACTACGGCTTCTTCGGCTGGATCGTCATCGGCGCACTCGCCGGGATCATCGCCAAGGCGATCATGCCGGGGAAGGACCCGGGCGGCTGCATCGTCACCATCCTGCTCGGCGTTGCCGGCGCGCTGGTCGCGGGTTTCCTCGGCAATGCGCTCAATTGGTACAAGCCGGGCGAAGGCGCAGGATTTATCGCCGCCATCATCGGCGCGATCGTTATCCTGTTCGTCTACCGCCTGGTCGCCAGCCGGCGCCGCTAGAGGCGGGTTGCCCGCTTCATCTCGGCAACGAACGCACGCACCGCGTCCGTTTCGGTGCCGGGATTGTCGACGATCAGGCGGACGATCGCCGATCCGGAGATCACGCCCGCCGCCCCGGCCTCCAGCGCCTGCGCGACATGGCCGGGCTGCGAGATGCCGAAGCCGAACACCGGCGGCGGCGCTCCGAACGCCTTTAGCGTGCCGAGAAGCTGCGAGTGGGCGAAGCTGACCTCCTGGTCGGCTCCGGTCACCCCGGCGCGGGCCACGCAATAAGTATAGCCCCCGCCCGCCGCGGCGATCTTGCGCAACGTCGCCTCGGGCGTGTTGGGCGCGGCGATCAGCACCGGCGCAACGTCGGCGGCGCGGGATGCCGTGAGGTAGGGCCCGGCCTCCAACATCGGCACGTCGGCGACGAGAACGCTGTCCACGCCCGCATCCTGCGCCGCCGCGTAGAACGCCTCCCGGCCCCGCGCGACAACCAGGTTGGCGTAGGTGAGCAGGCCCACCGGCACGTCGGGGTGGCGGAGGCGGAAATCCTTGAGCAGCTCGAAACAGTCGGCGGGGGTCACGCCCCGCGCCAGCGCGCGCACGGCGGCGGCCTGGATCACCGGGCCGTCGGCAACCGGGTCGGAGAACGGAATGCCGACCTCAAGCATGTCGGCGCCGCCTTCAACCAGCGCGTCGAGGATTCGGGCGCTGGTCTCGAGATCGGGATCGCCGAGGATCACAAAGGCGCCGAACGCCCCCTCCCGGCGCGCGGCGAGGCTTTTGAACATCGAGTCGTAGCGGCTCATGCCGCGCCTCCGCCGAGCAGCCGCTGCGCCTGCTCCATGTCCTTGTCGCCGCGCCCGGACAGGTTGACGACGATCACCGTCTCCTCCGTCGCCGCTTCCGCCATCTTGAGCGCGTGGGAGAGCGCATGGGCGGATTCGAACGCGCAGACGATCCCTTCCGAGCGGGCCAGCAAGGCAAAGGCATCGAGCGCCTCCCGGTCGGTGGCGCCGACATATTCGGCACGGCCGCTGTCCTTCATGAAACTGTGCTCCGGCCCCACCGCCGGGTAGTCGAGGCCCGCCGAGACCGACCAGGTGTCCGAAATCTGCCCGTCCGCATCGTGCAGAAGATAGGTCTCGGCGCCGTGGAGGATGCCTGGACGCCCGCGCAGCAGGGTTGCGCCATGCTCCCCGCCATCCAGCCCGCGCCCGGCCGCCTCGACGCCGATCAGGCGAACGCCCTGATCGTCCACGAAGTCGGCGAACATGCCCATCGCGTTGGAGCCGCCGCCGACGCAGGCCACCACCGCGTCCGGCAGGCGCCCCTCCTCCTCGAGGATCTGCTCACGCGCTTCCTTGCCGATCACCCGCTGGAATTCGCGCACCATCAGCGGAAAAGGGTGCGGCCCGGCGACGGTGCCGAGCAGGTAATGCGTATCCTCGAAGCTCGCCGTCCAGTCGCGCAACGCCTCGTTGACCGCGTCCTTGAGGCCCTGCCCGCCCGAAGTCACCGGCACCACTTCGGCGCCCATCAGCTGCATGCGGAAAACGTTGAGCTTCTGCCGCTCGACATCGTGCGCGCCCATGTAGACGCGGGTCTCGAGCCCGAACAAAGCCCCCGCAAGCGCGGTCGCCACCCCGTGCTGGCCCGCGCCGGTCTCGGCGATGATCCGCGTCTTGCCCATCCGCCGGGCGAGCAGCGCCTGGGCAAGCACCTGGTTGGTCTTGTGCGCGCCGCCGTGGAGCAGATCCTCGCGCTTCAGGTAGATTCGCGCTTTCTCCGTGCCGAGATTGCGGCAGCGGGTCAGCGGCGTCGGCCGCCCGGCATATTTGCTGAGCAGTTCGTCCAATTCCGCCTTGAAGGCGTCGTCCTCCTGGGCGTCGATAAACGCCTGCTCCAGCGCTTCCAGCGCCGGCATCAGGATTTCCGGAACGTAGGCGCCGCCGAAGGCGCCGAAGCGGCCGTCCATCTTCATGACCGCAACTCCGCCCGAGCGGGCATGCGCAACGCATCGAAAAAGGCCTGCATCTTGTTGGTGTCCTTCCGTCCCGGCGCCGCTTCGACGCCCGAGCTTACATCGAGGGCATACGCCCCCAGCTTCGCCGCCCGCGCGGCATTGTTCGGGTTGAGCCCGCCCGCAACGATGCCGGTGCCAAGATCGCCGCGCCCTTCGATGCGGCTCCAGTCGAACGCCCTGCCGGTGCCCCCGGAGCGTCCCCCCGCCTTGGTATCGAACAAGGTCCGGTCGGCGCCGAGCCGCGGCTCCGGCAAATCGCGGCCTACGGCGGCAACGCCCCAGATTTCCGTCGTCTCCGGAAGCAGCGGCTTCAGCGCCCGAATATAGGCCGCATCCTCCTCGCCATGGAGCTGCACCGCCGCCAGCCCCAACGCCCGCGCCGTGTCGGCGATCACCGCCGGCTTCTCGTTGCGGAACACGCCCACCGCCGGAATGCCCGCCGCCGCCGCGATCTCCTCGGCCTGCCCTCGGCTCACCGCACGCGGCGTGCCCGGCACCATGATCAGCCCGACGAACGAAGCCCCCTGCCCCGCCGCCATCGCCGCATCCTCCGGATCGGTGAGCCCGCACACCTTCACGCGGCCATAGGCAAGCGCGCGCGCGGCAAGCGCCGGATCGGCGGCCCGCATCAGCGACGAGCCGACCAGGAACGCATCGGCGTGCGCCGCAAGCCGCTCCACATCGGCCCGCCCCTCGATCCCGGACTCGGCAACCACCAGCCGGCCGGCGGGCACAAGCCCGGCGAGCCGCTCCGTCACCGCAAGGTCGATGCTCAGCGTCTTCAGATCTCGGTTGTTGATGCCGATGATCCCGGCGCCAAGCGCCACCGCCCGCGCCACTTCCGCCTCGTCATGCGTCTCGACCAAAGCGTCCATGCCCAGCCGCCTGGCTTCCGCCATCACCTCGGCCGCCTCGGCGTCGTCCAGCACCGACAACATGACCAGCACCGCGTCGGCGCCGTGCAGCCGCGCTTCGGGCACCTGCCGCGGATCGATCACGAAATCCTTGGCCAGGATCGGGCCGTCATACTCCAGCCGCACCGTCGCCAAATCATCCAGCGAGCCGCCGAAATACGGCGTGTCGACAAGCACGCTGATCGCATCCGCCGAGCCGCGATAGGCGCGCGCGATCGCCGCCGGGTCCACCGCCTCGCGCAGCACGCCCTTGGACGGCGAGGCGCGCTTCACCTCCATGATGAAGCGTGCCCCCGGCGCGGCAAGCGCCGCCTTCAGGCTCCGCTTCGTCGGCTCGGCGCGGGCGTGCAACTCCTCTTTGGAAACGCCAGCAAGCCGCGCCGCCACATCCACGCGCTTGCGGGCGACGATTTCGCCCAGCACGCCGCCAATCTCACGCATTGGTCACCTCGGCGAGCAGCTTGAGCCGCCGGTAAGCAGCGCCGGACGCGATCACATCCTGCGCCCGGGCAACCGCCTCCTTCAGCGTCGGCTCCAGCCGCGCCGCAAGGAGAAGCGCGCCCGCGTTCAGCGACACCACATCGGCCTCGTCCCGCGATCCTTCGCCCTTCAGCAACGCCGCCATGCGCTTCGCATTCTCCTCTGGGCCGCCGCCCCTCAGATTTTCAAGCGGACGGCGCTCCAGCCCGGCATCCTCCGGCGTCAGCACCAGGCTCTCCAGCGTGCCGTCCAGCACCCGCACCGCCTGCGTCTCCCCGTGCAGCGCCATCTCGTCGATACCCGAACCGTGCACCACCAAAGCGTTGCGCACGCCGAGCGAGGCCAGCGTCTTCGCCACCGGCTCCAGATGCCGCGCCTCGGCGACGCCGAGAAGCTGCACCTCGGGCTCCGCCGGATTGAGGCAGGGCCCAAGCAGGTTCATGATGGTCCGCACCTTCAAGGCCCGCCGCACCCCAGCCGCATGGCGCAGGCCGGGATGGTAAAGCGGCGCAAGCAGGAAGCACACGCCCGCTTCATCCAAAGCGCGGCGCGACACGGCGGCGGAAACATCGAGCTTCACCCCCAACTGCTCCAGCACGTCGGCCGATCCGCAGGGCGAGGTCACCGACCGGTTGCCGTGCTTGGCGACCGGCAGCCCCGCCGCCGCGGCCACGAAGGCAACGGCCGTGGAAACGTTGATCAGCGACGATCCGTCGCCGCCCGTTCCGCACGTATCGGCGAACAGATAGTCCGGCCGCTCGAACGGCGCGTCGGCGGCGCGAAGCGCGCGGGCCGCGCCGATCATCTCGTCCGCCGTCTCGCCCTTGAAGCGAAGCGCAATCAGCATTGCGGCGATCGAGGCTTCGGGCAGTTCGCCCGAAACGATGCGGCCGAACAGCATTTCGGACGCCTCGCTGTCGAGCGACTCGCCGGAATAAAGCCGGGCAAGGATCGCGTCCGGCGTCTCGGCCGCCGCGGCAGCTTCGGCAGGCTCGGCGAGGGCGGCATTGGTGGTGCGGTACATCGTGATGGAATCCTGGAAACGGTGGGGACAAAAGAAAAGGCCCGCCAGGTGGCGGGCCTCATCGGGTGTTCGGACTAGAATGTCCCCTTCACCATCGATGCACGCACGCCTCCGCGGAGCCGGTCCACCACGGGCGCCAGGCATGCTGAACGGCCGCCGGAGCGGTCGCGTAGCTGGGGGCAAAGGTTTCGCGCGTCTGCATCGGCGCCCAACTTTCAGCTAACGCGTTCCGCGTCAAGCCGATTTCCCCGTTGGCGCGGCAGGGCGCCCCCACGCGAGGGGAAGCTGTTCAGAAACCATGCAGGGACGGCAGCGCTAGAGACGAACCGGGTCCGTAACGGCGGGCCATCCACTCGGAGTTTTTTCAAATGATGCGTATCCTTCTCAGCGCCTCGGTTCTCGCCTTGGCGGCGGTGCCCGCGGCAGCAAGCGCGCAGGGCACGCCCGCAGTGATGCAGACGATCAACGGCACCCGCCTCGACATCGTCGCGACCGGCGAAGTGACCCGCGTGCCCGATATCGTCCGGGTCAGCGCCGGAGTCGTCACCACCGCGCCCACCGCCTCGGGCGCGCTTGCAGAGAACGCCCAGCGCATGAACAGCGTCCGCCAGGCGCTGCGCCGCGCCGGCATCGCCGACCGCGACATCCAGACAAGCTCGCTCAACCTCTTCCCTGACTATCGGCAGGACGAGCGCACCCAGCAGCAGGTGCTGATCGGCTATCGCGCGTCCAATGAAGTCAGTGTCCGCTTCCGCGACATCGCCAACACCGGCAAGATCCTCGACGCCCTCGTCGCGCAGGGCGCCAACCAGATCAACGGCCCGATGCTGGGCATCGACAAGCCGGAAAGCGCGCTGGACGAGGCCCGCACCAAGGCGCTTGCCGCCGCGCGGAGCCGCGCCGAGCTTTACGCCCGCGCCACCGGCAAGCGCGTGGGCCGGATCCTGTCGATCAGCGAAGGCGGCGGCAATTCCGGGCCGATGCCGATGTACCGCGGCGGCGATGTCATGACGATGGCGGTCAGCAAGACGGAGATCAGCCCCGGCGAGCAGAGCCTGAGCGTCAGCGTCGCAGTCAGCTTCGAACTCGAATAAACACGAAAAAGGGCCGCCCGAACCAGCCGGGCGGCCCTGATCTGTCGCTTGGCAGCGCCGCTTTTAGCGGACGCGCTTGCGGGTGAAGAGGTTGACGATCGCGAGCAGGATCACGGCGCCGACGAGTGCGGCGAGAAGCGTCGGGATGCTCAGCGGGGAGTCGAGGATGTTGCCCCGGGCGCCGAACAGACCGCCGAGCAGGAAGCTGCCGAGAATCGATCCGACGATGCCGACGACGATGTTGAGCACGATGCCCTGCTGCGCGTCGCGGCGCATGATGATGCTGGCGAGCCAGCCGATGATACCGCCGATAATCAGTGCGATGATGATATTGATCATGAGCTTCCCTCCTGTGTAACCGACGCCGACGAACCGACACAATGGCCCGGCGTTCAGACTTCTAGACGCGCAATCATCCAGCTTGTTCCTGCCCCTTAACGAAACGGGCGTTCCCAGACGGTGACGCAAGCCTGCCTAACAGTTTCGGCGGCGTACCGATAGCGTGCTGCCACTGGCGCGGCTTGCCACGGGCCTGTATGGCCGCCTTCAGCCTGTTGCCGGAGCTCCCATGCGTAAATTCCCGTTGCTTTTCATCGCCATCCCACTCGCCGCCTCCGCCGCTTTCGCCGCCGATCCCAAAGTCGGCGCACGCACCGGAGCGCCCGAACAGCTCTTCGCCGGCATTGGCGAGGGCAATTCGGAAACGGTGCTGGATCAGGAAATCGCTGCCGCCGCGGTTCACCCGCTCGGCTCGCTTGCCAACCCGGTGCGCGTCGGCGGGCCGGAAGGCGCTTTGGCCTATCTCGCCCGTCTGCGCTGCGGCGACGGCTCCCGGGTAAAGGTCGGCGCGCGGGCCGACGGCGGGGTCGGCGCCTTCGGCACGGTGACGGAGCGCTACCCGCTCGACTGCGGCGCCGCCGCGCCGGGCCGCGCCGATCTCATCCTCGATCTCTACCACGAGGAGCATAAGGAAGACCGCGCGCCCACCGGCCTGCGCATCGAAGCGCGCTGACGCCGTTTCGCGGCACCACGGGCTTGCGCAGCGCGGGCCGCGCCGTCACAAGCGCCGCCATGCGCAAGCTGCTGCGGCGGGCCGGCACCGCCCTCCTCTTTCTCGTAATTGCGCTCTGCCTTGCGCCGAGCCTCGTCATGCCGTTCCTCGACCGCACCTATTACCGGGGCGCGGCGGGAGATCATTTTGACGGCGAGCGCTTCTTCAACCCCGGGCCGGCTGACCCGGTTTCCCACGGCGGCCCGGCCCGCTTCTTCAGCCGCTGGTTCAGCGCCAATGAGGAACGCGCCGCCTGGCCGAAGCGGGTGCCGGTCACGCCAACCGTTCCGCCGCGCCGCGTCACCGGCAGCGACATGGTGGTCACCTGGATCGGCCACGCCACCGTGCTGGTCCAGGCGGGCGGCCTCAACATCCTCACCGATCCGGTGTGGAGCGAGACGGTGTCTCCCTTTCCGCCGATCGGCCCCGAGCGGGTGCGCGCACCGGGCGTGCGCTTCGCGGACCTGCCGAAGATCGACCTCGTCCTGATCAGCCACAACCATTACGATCACATGGACCTCCCGACGCTGAAGGCCCTTTGGGATCGCGACCGGCCAACGATCGTCACCAGCCTCGGCAACGACACCCTGCTCCGCAACAAAGGCATCGAGGCGCGGGCGTTCGACTGGGGCGGCATCGCCCGCTCGAACGCGAACTGCCCGGCGGCGAGCCGCTGCGCACCCTGGCAGGTGACGGTGCTGCGCAACCACCATTGGGGCTCGCGCTGGGGCGCCGACCGCAACCGCGCGCTCTGGTCCGCCTTTGCCGTGCATACCGAGGCGGGGAACATCTTCTTCGCCGGCGACACCGGCTGGGGCGATGGCACATGGGCCGACGAGGCCGCGAAGTTCGGCCCCTACCGCCTCGCACTCATTCCGATCGGCGCCTACGAACCGCGCGACGTGATGAAAGGCAACCACATCAACCCCGACGAAGCGGTGGCGCTGTTCGGCAAGCTCAAGCCCACCGCGGCGCTCGGCATCCACTGGGGCACCTTCCAACTCACCTTCGAAGGCATCAACGACCCACCGAAGCGGCTCGCCGCGCTACGCCAGGCGCGCGGCCTCGCCCCCGAGGCCTTCCGGGTCACGGAGGCAGGACAAAGCTTCCACGTCCCGGCCGAGTAAGCGCGCGCGAACCTCGGCATACGCCCTCCCCCTTTTGAGTCCCGCGTTTAAGCCCCCTTTGTTGCCGCGCCGAGGGCCGCAACCAGCCGATCTTCATCCGCTTCGTTGTTGTAAAGGTGCGGGGTAATCCGCATCGTCTCGCCGCGAAGGCTGACATGCACATCCGCCGCCGCAAGCCGCGCCTCGATGCCCTCCGGCATGCCGCCGGCGAAGCGTACCGACAGGAAGTGCGGCGCCTGTCCGGCTTCGGCGGTGATCCCGAACTCCGCCAGCCGCTTGCCAAGCCGGGCCGTGGTGGCGCCGAGTGTCTCCGCGATGTTGCCGACGCCCCACTCCAGGAGCTGGCCCACCGCCGCTCCCGCCACCGGCAGAAGCGCGAAGTTCGATCGCTCGCCCATGTCGAAGCGGCGGGCATTGGGCTCCAGCGCCTCGGCATAGGCCGCAAGGGTGCGGAAGTCGTGGGCACCGGCGCGGGTGATCCAGCCTTCCTCCAGCGGCCGGCCAGCGTGGTGGCGCGGCGCGACGTAAAGGAAGCCCAGCGAATAAGGCCCGAGCAGCCATTTGTACGACGCCGCGATCATGTAGTCCGGGTCGATCGCGGCGAGATCGAGCGGAAAGGCGCCCATCGATTGGGTGGTGTCGAGCACCAGGATCGCGCCCACCGCCCGGCAGCGCCGCGCCACCGCCTCGAGATCGATGACGATGCCGTGCACCCAGTGGACATGCGGCGCGACCACCAGGGCGGTGTCCTCGCCGATCGCGTCCAGGATCGCCGCGCTCCACTCGCCGCCCACCGCCGGTTTGGCAACCGTCACCACCCGCGCGTCCGCCTGCTTCGCCAGCGCCCGCGCCGCGAAGATGCCGGACGGGAAATCGTCGCCCAGCGTGACGATCGTCTGCCCCGGATTCACCCGGATGTTCCGCATCGCGGTGGCCATGCCGTAGCTCACCGACGGCACGATCGCGACATCGTCCGGCGCCGCGCCGATCAGGCGGGCATACAGGCCGCGCACTTCCTCCACTTCATCGAAGAAGTGCCCGGCCTTGATCTCCCAGGGATGCGCCTTGCGCCCCAGCCCTCGCTGCCCCGCCTCCCCCGCCGCGTTGAGCAAGGGCGACATCTTGGCGCAGTCGAAATACGCGACACTTTCCGCAACATCGAACAGCGGACGCTGGCAGGGAATAAGAGTCACTCAGGCTGCTTTCTTCTCCGCCGCGCCCGGCGCGGCACAGGTCGCCCCGGACTTGCGGCCGGTGAACTTGCGCGCCATCGCGAAGTCTCCCGGCCCCGGCAGGTAGGTCAGGGTATCGACGGTGCCTTCGACGGTTGTTCCGGTATAGCTCGCCTGCACCGTCTGCATGATGTCGCCGCTGATCCCCGGGCGGCTGCACTTCAGCGACATGTTGATCCGGCCGTTGCGGATGTAGCTGCTCTGCGTCGCGCACGTATAGCCCGGCCCGGCGAACAGCGCGCCCGGCGGGCTCGTTTCGCTGCCCGCGGGAATGCAGGCGGCGCCGCTTTCCTTGTCGCCCACCGCCGCCTTCAACGCCGGGGTCAGCTTGTCGGTGGAGCGCATCGCGGTCACCTCGAAGCTCGTCTCCCACTGCCCTGCTTCCACCGTCGCGGCCTGTGCCTGCTCAGCCTTTTTCTCTTCGCCTGCGCCCCCGCAGGCGGCGAGCAGACAGACGGACAGGATCGTCAGGTTACGCATGAAGTTACTCCCCCTTTGTTATAACCGGCATGCTAGCGCGCGGCGGCGGGAATGACCATATGGGCTTCCATGGCAATCACGATCAGGACGGGGCTTCAGGAGCCGGAAACCGGAGCGGATTTCGTTCCCCATCGGCCGCAACGCCCGGAAAAAGCGGAAGGCGGGCGGGCGTTCAAGCTCGTTTCCGAATACTCGCCCTCCGGCGACCAGCCGGCGGCAATCTCCGAACTGACCAAGTCGGCCCGTGACGGCGAGCAGACCCAGGTCCTGCTCGGCGTCACCGGATCGGGCAAGACGTTCACCATGGCCAAGGTGATCGAGGAGCTGCAGCGCCCGGCTCTGGTGCTCGCGCCGAACAAGATCCTGGCCGCGCAGCTCTATGGCGAGTTCAAGAGCTTTTTCCCGGAAAATGCCGTCGAGTTCTTCGTCAGCTATTACGATTATTACCAGCCCGAGGCCTATGTCCCCCGCTCCGATACGTACATCGAGAAGGAAAGCTCAGTGAACGAGGGGATCGACCGCATGCGCCACTCGGCGACCCGGTCGCTGCTGGAGCGGGACGACGTGATCATCGTCGCCTCCGTCTCCTGCCTCTACGGCATCGGCTCGGTGGAAACCTATTCGGCGATGGTGTTCAGCCTGAAGAAGGGGGACACGGTCGACCAGCGCGAGATCATCCGCAAGCTCGTTGCCCTTCAGTACAAGCGCAACGACCAGGCCTTCGGCCGCGGCAATTTCCGGGTGCGCGGCGACAATCTGGAGGTTTTTCCGAGCCATTATGAAGACATGGCCTGGCGGATCAATTTCTTCGGCGACGAGATCGAGGAGATCGTCGAATTCGATCCCCTCACCGGTAAGAAGATCGCGTCTCTGGCGTCGGTCAAGGTCTACGCCAACTCCCACTATGTGACGCCCGGCCCGACGCTCAAGCAAGCGATGGAGGCGATCCGCCACGAGCTTACCGAGCGGCTCAAGGAACTGGTGATCGAGGGCAAGTTGCTGGAAGCCCAGCGGCTGGAGCAGCGCACCAATTTCGATCTGGAGATGATCGCCGCCACCGGCTCCTGCGCCGGCATCGAGAATTACAGCCGCTTCCTCACCGGCCGGCTCCCGGGTGAGCCGCCGCCGACGCTGTTCGAGTACCTCCCCGAAAATGCCTTGCTGTTCGTCGATGAAAGCCACCAGACGGTGCCGCAGATCGGCGCCATGGCGAAGGGCGATCACCGCCGCAAGATCACGCTTGCCGAATATGGCTTCCGCCTGCCGAGCTGCATCGACAACCGGCCGCTGCGTTTCAACGAATGGGACGCGATGCGGCCGCAGACCTTCGCCGTCTCGGCGACGCCCGGCAATTGGGAAATGGAGCAGACCGGCGGCGTCTTCGCAGAACAGGTCATCCGCCCCACCGGACTGATCGACCCGCCGGTCGAGATCAAGCCGGTCGAGGACCAGGTGCAGGACCTGATCAACGAAGCGCAGATCACCGCCAGGAAGGGTTACCGCACCCTTGTGACAACGCTGACCAAGCGCATGGCGGAGGACCTGACCGAGTTCATGCACGAAGCCGGCTTGCGCGTGCGCTACATGCACTCCGACGTCGAGACTTTGGAGCGCATCGAGCTGATCCGCGACCTCCGGCTTGGCGTCTACGACGTGCTGGTCGGCATCAACCTGCTCCGCGAAGGCCTCGACATTCCCGAATGCGGGCTGGTCGGCATTCTCGATGCGGACAAGGAAGGTTTCCTGCGCTCCGAGACTTCGCTGATCCAGACCATCGGCCGCGCGGCCCGCAACGTCGAAGGCCGCGTGATCCTCTACGCCGACCGGGTCACCGGCTCGATGGAGCGCGCGCTCAACGAAACCGACCGCCGCCGAAGCAAGCAGCTTGAATATAACGAAGCCCACGGCATCACGCCGACCACCATCAAGCGCAACATTTCGGACATCATTGCCCACGTTTCCAGCCGCGACGGCGTGGTTGTGGACACCGGCGACGACGAACGCCCGCACCTCGTCGGGCACAACCTCAAGGCCTACATCGCCGACCTCGAAAACCGCATGCGCAAAGCCGCCGCTGACCTTGAATTCGAAGAAGCGGGCCGCCTCCGCGACGAAATCCGCCGCCTCGAAGCCGACGAACTCGGCATCCCGGACCACGAGAAACGCGCGCCGGTGGTCGGCAACTCGACGGAGGGTAAGCCGGGCACCCGCAAGACCCGTTACGGCAAGCAGCAGCAGATGCGGATGAACAAGCGGGCGAGCGGGCGTAGGTAGGAACTTGATGTCTGCCCACAGACACCGGGCTGTTGTAACCTCAACCGATACAACAAAGCCCAATTCAACTTCCCCGGACGCTGCAATAGCGTCGTGGGCGAGAGGATGGGTGGATGATTCGCGGCTTCGCAGATGGGCAGACAGAGAAAATTTGGAAAGGCGAGCGCAGTCGAAAGCTGCCTGACGACATCCAAGCTCGGGCGCTCGTCCGGCTGAGGATGCTGAACCGCGCAAAGTCGCTCGATGACCTGCGCAACCCGCCGAGCAATCGGCTGCATGCCCTCACCGGAGACCGCGCCGGGCAGCATAGCATTTCAATTAACATGCAATGGCGTATATGCTTCGTCTGGCGCGATGGAGGCGCTGACGGTGTCGAGATCACGGACTACCACTAACCCCGACTGGCTCCATAACCCGCACGCCGGCGAGATGCTGGCGAGCGAGTTCATGGAGCCGCTGGGGATGGATGCCACTACGCTTGCACAAGCGGTCGCCGTTTCTCCGGAGCGCCTCATGGCCGTGATCGCCGGGACGGCGCCCATGGACGCCGAGCTCGACCTCCGGCTGGCCCGATACTTCCGCATGTCCGAAGGATTCTTCCTCGGCCTGCAGACGGATTACGAGTTGATGGAAGCGAAGCGGGCGCTGAACGGGTCGTTGGACCGGATCGTCCCGCGGGCCGCCTGAGGCATTCGGCTCTTCCAATGTAGGATTTCATCTGCTCCTAGGCGGGAATGACAACGCGCGTTCTTTTCACCGACTCAGCCGCTCCCATCGCTTCGGCAGAGCCCTCACCACTCGGAAAATGCGGGACATCGTGAACTTCGTGAACTTCAACGCCCTCTCCGCTCGTCGCCGGAGCGCCTGAACCGATGGCTGCACCTGTTCTCGCTTTTGAAAATCTTGGGCTTCAGCAAGGCAATGGCTGGCTGTTCCGCGGAATCGACCTGTTCGTCGGGGGGCGCGACCGGCTGGCGCTGATCGGGCGCAACGGGGCGGGCAAGACGACTTTGCTGAAGTGCCTCGCTGGTGTGATCGACACCGACGAGGGTCGGCGGACTATCCAGCCGGGGACCAAGGTCGTGCTGCTGGAGCAGGATCCGGCGGTTGCCAGGTTTGAGACGCTGCGGGACTATGCGCTGTCGGCGCCCGATGCGCCGCCCGAGCATGTCGTGGACGCGGTTGCGGATCAGCTCGGCATCGATCTCGACCGGCCGGCTGCGACTGCTTCGGGCGGAGAGCGTCGGCGCGCGGCGATTGCGCGCGCGGTTGCGCAGGAGCCGGACGTGCTGTTGCTCGACGAGCCGACCAACCATCTCGACGTTGCGGCGATCGAGTGGCTGGAGGACTGGCTGAGCCGCTTCAACGGCGCCTTTGTCGCAATCAGCCACGACCGGGCGTTCCTGACCCGCCTTACCCGCTCTTCGCTGTGGCTGGAGCGCGGTTCGCTGCGCCGCATCGAGATCGGCTTCGGCGGCTTCGATGCCTGGACCGAACAGGTCTTTGCCGAGGAGGCACGCAACGCCGCCCGACTGGATGCCAAACTGAAGCTGGAATATCACTGGCTGGAGCGCGGCGTCACCGCACGGCGCAAGCGCAACCAGGGCCGCCTTGCCAAGCTGCACGAGATGCGCGCCACCCGCGCCGCGATGATCGGGCCCGCCGGAACCGCCAAGCTCGGCCTCGCCAACGACGATGCCAAGACCAAGGTGGTGATCGACGCCGAAGGGGTGACCAAGAAATTCGGCGAGCGCGCGATCGTCAAGGATTTCACCTTGCGCATCACCCGCGGCGACCGGATTGGCGTGGTCGGCGCCAACGGCGCGGGCAAGACCACCCTGCTCCGCCTCCTCACCGGCGAGCTGGCGCCGGACGAGGGGCGAATCCGCCGCGCCAAGACGCTGCAGGGCATCATGATCGACCAGCAGCGCCGCTTGCTGGACCCTGCCAAGACCGTTCGCGACATCCTTGCCGACGGCGGCGATTGGGTGGACGTGCGCGACGAGCGCAAGCACGTGCAGGGCTATCTCAAGGAGTTCCTGTTCGAGCCCGGGCTGGTGGATGCGAAGATCGGCACCCTGTCGGGCGGCGAGCGTTCGCGGCTGCTTCTGGCACGGGAATTTTCGCGCAGGTCCAACCTGCTGGTGCTCGACGAGCCGACCAACGATCTCGACCTCGAGACGCTCGACCTGCTCCAGGAGGTGATCTCCGACTATGACGGCACCGTCCTGATCGTCAGCCACGATCGCGACTTCCTCGACCGGACGGTGACGATCACGCTCGGCCTCGACGGCTCCGGCAAGGTCGATGTGGTCGCCGGCGGCTATGAGGACTGGGTTCGGCAACGCAAGGCGGACGCCCAGTCACGGTCGCCTCGAGCGAAGCCGAAGGGCGGGGGCACGGGCGCTTCGGCGGCTGCGGAACCTTCCAGGCCCGCGCGCGCCAAGCTGACCTACAAGGACCAGCGCGACTTCGACCTGCTGCCCGGCCGCATCGAGGAACTGGAAGCACAGATCGCCCGCGACGAGCAGGCGCTTGCCGATCCGGACCTGTACGCGCGCGACTTCAAGAAATTTGAGGCGCTCACCGCGGGCATAGAGAAGGCCCGCGCCGAGCGGGCTGCGGCGGAGGAGCGCTGGCTTGAGCTGGCCGAAAAGGCTGAGGCGCTGGGGACCTAGATCAGCGGCACGTGCTAGCCGCGCCTTCATCCAAGTCCAGGCAGCGGCCGTCGATCGTTCCAGAGGTGATCGGCACGCCGATCAACGCGGCCAACGTCGGCATGATGTCCGCCGTTTCCACCGCAAGCGTTTGTTCGAACGGGGTCATGCCCTTACGCCAGAACAGGATCGGCACCTTTCGGTCGTAATCCCAGGGGCTGCCGTGCGTCGACACGTAGCCGCGGTTGGTGTCGTAGATCGGGGTCACGCGCGGCCTCAGTTGGACCACGAAATCGCCGGAACGCTCGGGATCGAAGCTCGCCTTGGCCCGCTCCAGCAGGCTCCACTGGTCGGGCGCGCCCTTGGGTGCGGGCGAGGCGATGATCTCGGCGCGGGTGAAGACGGCCGCGACCTGCGGGTGGGCGCGGTAGGTGCGCACCGCTTCGGTGAGCACGCGCTGGCGCTGGGCCGCGGTGAGCCTGCGATCGACATACATGTCGCCGAACGCCCCGTCGCCGTAGAGCACTTCGCCCTTGAGCTTGAGCTTCGCGGCCAGCGCCTTGGCCATGTTGCCGGAGTTCAGCGCCGGATCGACGCGCGCCGCATCGGGCGCGGCATGGTCGCGGTTGCGCTCGGGGATGTCGTGGCCGCCATGGTCGGCGGTGAGCACGACGAGGTAATCGACCCCGGTCGCATCGAGCTTGCGGAAGAAGTCGCCCAGGGCATTGTCCAGCGCCATCAGCTGGATGCACATTTCGGCGCCCTCGGTGCCGTAGGTGTGGCCGACATAATCGGTGGCGGAGAGGCCGAGGATGAGCAGGTCGGTGGCCCCGCCCTCGCCGAGCTTCATGTCCCGGCGCATCGCATCGCCAAGATCAAGGGTCGCGCGGTCGAGATCGGGCGAGGCGCGAAAGCCGCGGCTGTCGTCGGCCTCACGCGCGAAGCGGCCCTCGCCCACCGGCTTGTCGGCGCCGACCACCGGCACGGCCCGGCTGTGGGGCTGGCAGACCTTCGGCAGATCGCGGGCTCCCCGGCCCTTGGCAATGTCGGCGGCGATGTCGCGGTTGGCGGCGGCGGCGACAGGTGAGGCGGCGCCGGCGTGGCTGACGAAGTCCTTGCCGCCCCACCACCAGCGCTGATCGGGGTTGTAGCCGCCCATCATGATTGCCGCGCGGTCCTTGCCGGCGACCACCGCGACGCGGGCGCGCGGATCGGCCCGCTTCATCCGGTCGCCGAGCGCGGGCACCTTCAGATGATAGCTCGAGACCGTATATTTGTCGTGGGTGCTGCCGGGGACTCGCGGGTCTTCCGAGCAATAGATGTTCTTGTCCTCGCGCGCCGCGCCGAGGTTGAACCAGTTGTTGGCGATGATTCCGGTGCGCGACGGCCGCGATCCGGTGAGGATCGTCGAATGGCCGGGGCAGGTCTCGGTGGCGTTATGGCCCTGGTAGCCGTTGGGGAACACGACCCCCTGCGACAGGCGCCGCAGCCCGCCGTCGAAGCGCTGGCGATATTGCTGGAACAGGTCGGCGGCGAACTGATCGACCGAAATGGCGACGATCAGCTTGGGCGGCGGTGCGGGAGCAGGAGCGGGCTGGGCAGCCGCCGCGGCGGCGAGCGGCAGTGCGGAAAGAGCGGCGAACAGGCGGAATTTCATGGATTGGCCCCCGGCGGCGACAGATGTGCGTGCCACGAATAGACGGCTTGCCGCGCATCCTTCAAGCCGCAGCACAAGCCTCTCGACCGCCCCGCTATTTTCTGCCAGCCAGCAGACGAAGGGGCAGGGGGAAATGCCATGGATTCAAGGGATGCGGCCGATCTCATCGCCGAACTCAACCAGGACAAGGCGGAGCATGAGGCGGCCGACCGCTTCCGCAACCGGGCGGCGCTGCTGATCGCCTTCCTCGCCGCTGTGCTCGCCATTGGCGGCCTCGGCGGCGGCAACGCGACCGACGACCTGCTGGTCAGCAACATCCGCGCCAGCGACGCCTGGGCCTTCTACCAGGCCAAGAACGTGCGGCAGACCAGCTATGAGCTGGCGGCGGACCAGATCGACGTGGCCATTCTGTCGCCCACGCTGACGGAGTC
>DASWNA010000032.1:0-70316 GCA_036399475.1 Allosphingosinicella sp. | reverse complement strand
GCCGGGATTGCTGAAATAAGTGAGCGTCAGGTAATTGCCGGCGCGGTCGGTGGCATGGACCCGGAACGGCCCCCTGCCCGCCGCCTGCCGGTAATTGACCGGCGTGACCTCCACCGTCACCACCCGCCCGGCGTCCGCCATGTCGAGCAGGTCCACCCGCTTCCGCTCGATCCAGCTCACCGGCAGGTGGAAGAGCACGTCCACGACCCGCTCCAGCCCCAGTCGCTTCAAGGGCTTGGCGAGCGTCGGCCCGATGCCCTTCAGCACCTCCACTTCGGCGAACAGGGGATTGAGGATGTCGGGGCGCATAACTAGAGGACAGCGGTAGCCAATGCCGGGGCGCTCCGCCAGCGCCCGCGGCTCATCTCCTGTGGACATTGCATGGACCGCGAACATCGCCTGAAACGCCTTCGCTTCCGTGCCTGGCACCGGGGCACGAAGGAAGCCGACATCATGATCGGCGGCTTCTTCGACGCGCATCACGAGAACTGGGGCGCGGCCGAGATCGACTGGTTCGAGCGGCTGATCGAGGAGCAGGATGTCGACATCATGGCCTGGGCGCTTGGAACGCAGGCGGTGCCGGAGGCGCATGCGGGGGAGATGATGGGGCTGCTCAAGATCGTGAATTACATAAGGCATCCCGAATAAGTGCCTGACATCCAGCAGATCCTGACCGCCGCCCGCCCCGCCACCCTTGCCGGGGCGCCGCCGGGCTTCGTGCCGTGGCTGGCCGCCGATCTGGCGCGGGCAGCCAAGGGCCGGGCGGTGTTCATTGCGCCGGATGAGGTGGCGATGCGGCACATTGCCGACGCCGCCATCTTCTTCGCGCCCGAGCTGGAGGTGCTCAGCTTCCCGGCCTGGGACTGCCTGCCCTACGACCGCAGCTCGCCCTCGCTCCGCTCCTCGTCCGAGCGCTTGGCCACCCTCCACGCCCTCCAGCGCACGGGCGACAAGCCGCAGCTCCTCGTCACCACCGTCAACGCCGCCACCCAGCGCACCCTCACCCCCTTCCGGATTCGCCAGCTCGTCGCCCGCCTCGCACCCGGCGAGCGGATCGACCTGAAGCGCCTTACCAACCTCCTTTCAGCCAACGGCTATCACCGCACCGACACCGTCCAGGATGCCGGCGAATTCGCCATCCGCGGCGGCATCGTCGATCTCTTCCCCGCCGGCGAAGAACAAGGCCTGCGCCTCGATTTCTTCGGTGACGAAATCGAAAGCGTGCGCCGCTTCGATCCCGGCACCCAGCGCACCACCGAGCGTGTGGAAGGCGGCTTCACCCTCCTCCCTGCCTCCGAGACGTTGCTTGAGGAAGACAGCATCAAGCGCTTCCGTTCGCGCTACCGCGAGCGGTTCGGCGCCACCGCCACCGGCGACCCGCTCTACCAGGCGGTCTCCGAAGGCCGGCGCCTGGCCGGCCTCGACCACTGGCTGCCCCTCTTCGAGGAGCGGCTCGAAACCCTGTTCGACCACCTCGCCCCCGAAGACGTGATCGTCCGCGACGCCCACGACGCCGGCGCCGCCGACGCCCGCTTCGAGGCCATCGCCGATTATTACCAGAACCGGGTTCGCGCCCAGTCGAACGAGCCGGGCAGCTACCGCCCGATCGAGCCCGACACGCTCTACCTTCCACGCGCCGAGTGGGACCGGATCATCGGCGCCCGCCCGCTCCACCTCGCCACGCCCTTTCACGAGCCGGACAGCGCCCGCGTCATCGACCTCGGCGTCGACAACGCCCGCGATTTCGCCCCCGAACGCTCGCAGAATGCCAATGTCTACGAAGCGGTGGTGGCGCACATCGCCACCCTCCGCCGCTCGGGCAAGAAGGTCATCCTCGCCAGTTATTCCGTGGGCGCCCGCGAGCGGCTGAAAGGCCTGCTTGCCGAGCACAAGCTCACCAAGACCACAGAGGTGGACACCTGGCAGGAAGCTCTGGGTGCTTCCGCAACCTCACAAACCCGTTCGTCCCGAGCGAAGTCGAGGGGCGCACCCACCGACTCCGAGCAGCGCACCTCGACTTCGCTCGGTACGAACGAGGTTGGTTCAGGGGCAGGTACGGTCGCCCTCGCCGTCCTGCCGCTCGATCACGGTTTCAGCACGCCGGACATCGCGCTCCTCACCGAGCAGGACATGCTCGGCGACCGCCTGGTCCGCCGCCGCAAGCGCAAGAAATCCACCGACGCGTTCCTGAGCGAACTCGCCACCCTGTCTCCGGGCGACCTCGTCGTCCACGCCGATCACGGCATCGGCCGCTATGAGGGCCTGACCCGAATTCCGGTCGGCACCTCGCCCCACGATTGCGTCGCCTTGAGCTATGCCGGCGGCGACAAATTGTTCGTTCCGGTCGAGAATATCGACATCCTCTCCCGCTACGGCAGCGAGAACGAAGGCGTAACGCTGGACCGCCTCGGCGGCGAAGCGTGGCAGCGCCGCAAGTCGCGGATGAAGGAGCGGATCCGCGAAATCGCCGGCGAGCTCATCAAAACCGCCGCCGAACGCGCCACCCGCGGCGCCCCGCTCGCCGAGCCCGACACCGGCTTTGCTGCCTTCGTCGATCGCTTTCCCTACGAGGAAACCGAGGACCAGGAGCGCGCCATCACCGAGGTCATCGACGATCTCGGCGCCGGAAAGCCGATGGACCGCCTGGTCTGCGGCGATGTCGGCTTCGGCAAGACCGAAGTCGCGCTGCGCGCCGCGTTCGTTGCCGCAATGGCCGGCATGCAGGTGGCGGTGGTCTGCCCGACCACCCTCCTCGCCCGCCAGCATTTCAACAACTTCAAGGAGCGCTTCCACGGCTTTCCGATCGAGATCGGCCGCCTCTCGCGCCTGGTCACCGCGAAG
The DNA here is from genome assembly GCA_036399475.1 of Allosphingosinicella sp. Taxonomy (GTDB): domain Bacteria; phylum Pseudomonadota; class Alphaproteobacteria; order Sphingomonadales; family Sphingomonadaceae; genus Allosphingosinicella. The sequence goes on along the minus strand of DASWNA010000032.1, from coordinate 67,475 downwards.
GAAGCCAAGGAAACCCGCGATCTCGCCGCGGCGGGAAAGATGGACATCGTCATCGGCACCCACGCCCTTCTCGCCAAAAGCGTCGAGTTCAAGAATCTCGGCCTGGTGATCGTCGACGAGGAGCAGCGCTTCGGGGTGACCCACAAGGAACGCCTCAAGGCGATGAAGGCGGACGTCCACGTCCTCACCCTCACCGCGACCCCGATCCCCCGTACCCTGCAGATGGCGATGTCGGGCCTGCGCGAACTCTCCGTGATTCAAACGCCCCCGGTGGATCGTCTGGCGGTGCGCACCTACATCATGCCGTGGGACCCCGTGGTGATCCGCGAAGCCCTGCTGCGCGAGCATTATCGCGGCGGCCAGGCCTATTTCGTCGCCCCGCGCGTCGCCGACCTGCCCGACCTCGAGCAGTTCCTGCGCGACGAAGTGCCCGAGGTGAAGTTCATCGCCGCCCACGGCCAGATGGCGCCGACCGAAGTCGAGGAGCGGATGTCGGCCTTCTACGACCGCAAATACGACGTGCTGCTGTCCACCACGATCGTCGAGAGCGGCCTCGACATTCCTTCGGCCAACACGCTGATCGTCCACCGCGCCGACCGCTTCGGCCTTGCGCAGCTCTACCAGCTTCGCGGCCGCGTCGGGCGCTCCAAGACCCGCGCTTACGCCTACATGACGACGCCCGAGACGCGCACCGTCACCGAGAGCGCCGACAAGCGCCTGCAGGTGCTCGCCAATCTCGACACATTGGGCGCGGGTTTCCAGCTCGCCAGCCACGATCTCGACATCCGCGGCGCCGGCAATCTGCTCGGCGACGAGCAGTCCGGGCACATCAAGGAAGTCGGCTTCGAGCTTTACCAGTCGATGCTGGAGGAGGCGATCCTGGAGGCGAAGTCGGGCGGCAGGATGAAGGCCAGCGACGAATTCTCGCCGCAGATCACCGTCGATGCGCCGATCATGATTCCGGAAGAATATGTCCCCGATCTCGACCTGCGCATGGGCCTCTACCGCCGCATGAACGAGTTCGACAGCGCCGCCGAGCTGGAGCCGTTCGCCGCCGAACTGATCGACCGCTTCGGCAAGCTGCCGGGCGAGACCGACAACCTGCTCAAGGTCATCCAGATCAAGCTCAACTGCCGCCGCGCCCAGGTGGTGAAGCTCGACGTCGGGCCAAAGGGCGCCCTCGTCCACTTCCACAACAACACATTCCCCGACCTCGAAGGCCTCATCGCCTACGTCCAGCGCCTCCAGGGCACGGCCAAGCTGCGCCCCGACAGCAAGCTGGTCATCACCCGCAACTGGCCGGACCCGGCGGCGCGGATCAACGGCGCACTGCAATTGTCGAAGGGGCTGGCGCGGATCGTGGGCTGAGGATCAGATCTGGAAAGCCAGCGGCCCCTCTCCCTTTGAGGGAGAGGGTACGAAGCCTTAGCGGCTTCGCCGCTTAGGCGAAGTTGGAGAGGGTGACACCGTTGGTGAGTACCCTCAGGCGCTGTCACCCTCTCCCAGCTCCGCCTAAGCTCGCTGAAGAAGCTCCCTAAGGCTGCGCAACCCTCTCCCTCAAAGGGAGAGGAAAGCAGTGCAAGCGGAGGCTCATCCCAAGATCGGAAGGTCGTAAACCTCGCCTTCGTCAGGGCCGGCGTTGAGCCGCACGCGGTGCCAGGTGGGGGCGCCCCCCTCCGCAGTCGCTCGCACCCGCCAGCGGGTCGCGATCAGCGCCAGGATATGGCCGTCGATCCGCGCGCTGCCACTGCTGCCGAGCAGCTTCGCGGATAGAATCTTGCCGTCGCCGCTCACGAGCAGGCAGGCGTGGAAGGGCTGCTCCAGCGGTGCGTAAGGATCGTAGCCGCCGGGCAGCGGCGCTTCGGCAAGGGGTCCACCCGCTTGGTTGGTCCGCGGCTCGGGGCAGCTCGTACTGGCCCCCGCCGCACCCGGATCATCGATGAATGGCTGCCAGCTGTCGAGCTGCGTGAGGTCGTATGTTGCCTCGGGTCGCTCCGCCACCAGGCCGTAAATCGGCCAGGCAGGCGGTTCCGAAATATTCTCCATCACCGCAAACAGCAGCAGGTTGGCGATCAACGATCCGCTCGTGCCGATGGAGAGAGCATCACTGTTCATGCCGATGGAGAGAGCATCACTGTTCATGCCGACGATGATATACTGTTACATCGCAAGCGGCAAGCGCCTGCTGCTCCTCAGCCCAGTGCCTTCTTCAGCAGCTCGTTGATCACCGCCGGATTGCCCTTGCCCGCCATCGCTTTCATCGTCTGGCCGACGAAGAAGCCGAACAGCTTGTCCTTGCCGCCGCGATATTCAGCGACCTTGTTGGCGTTGGCGGCCATGACGTCGGCGATCACCTTGTCGATCGCGCCGGTGTCGCTGGTCTGCTTGAGGCCGCGTTCCTCGACGATCGCGCCGGGGTCCTGGCCGGTTTCCAGCATGATCTCGAACACCTGCTTGGAGAGCGTGCCGGACAGCGTGCCGTCGGCCACCAGCTTCAGGAGCTCGGCGGCCTGGGATGGGCTGACCGGGCTGGTCTCCAGCGTCTTGCCGAGCCGGTTCAAGGCCCCGAACAGATCGGAGATCAACCAGTTCGACGCCCGCAGAGCCTGCGCGTCGCCGACCTCGGCCAGCAAGGCCTCGAACCAGCGGGCGGTCTCGACCTCCGCGGTCAGCACCGCGGCGTTGTAGGCCGGCAGCCCCAGCGCACCCTCATAGCGTCGGCGCTTGGCGTCCGGCAGTTCGGGCAGGCTGGCGCGGCACTCGACCAGGAACGCATCCTCCAGCTCCACCGGCAACAGGTCAGGATCTGGGAAGTAGCGGTAATCGTGCGCTTCTTCCTTGGAGCGGAGGCTTCGCGTCTCGTTCTTGTCCGGGTCCCAGAGCCGGGTTTCCTGAACAATGCTTCCGCCGCTTTCGAGCACGTCGACCTGGCGGCTCGCCTCATGCTCGATCACCGCCATGATGAAGCGCACCGAATTGACGTTCTTGGTCTCGGTCCGGGTGCCGAATTCGTCGCCCGGCTTGCGCACCGAGACGTTGACATCGGCGCGCATCGAGCCCTGCTCCATGTTGCCGTCGCAACTGCCCACGTAGCGCAGGATCGCGCGCAGCTTGCGCACATAGGCGCCGGCTTCCTCGGGCGAGCGCATGTCGGGCTTGGAGACGATCTCCATCAGCGCCACGCCGCAGCGGTTCAGATCGACATAGGAGTAGCTGGGATGCTGATCGTGCATCAGCTTGCCGGCGTCCTGCTCCAGGTGGATACGCTCGATGCCGATGCGCTTGGCCGAGGCCTCGTCCTTGGGGTCGAGCAGGATCTCGATCTCGCCCTCGCCGACGATCGGGTGGTAGAGCTGGCTGATCTGATATCCTTGCGGCAGATCGGCGTAGAAATAGTTCTTCCGGTCGAACCGCGACCACGGATTGATCTGCGCTTCGAGCGCCATGCCGGTGCGCACCGCCTGGCGGATGCACTCGGCGTTCGGGATCGGCAGCATGCCCGGCATCGCCGCGTCGATCAGCGACACCTGCGTGTTGGGCTCCGCCCCGAACTCGGTGGACGCACCGGAGAACAGCTTGGCGGCCGACGTGACCTGGGCGTGGACCTCAAGCCCGATCACGACCTCCCACGCTCCGGTGGCGCCCTGAATGCGGTAGTCACTCATCGGCGGTCCTCCTCTTCGGGCAAAGGCCTGGGATTATCCTCGTCGACGATTACCTCCGCCATGCTGTAGTCGGGGGCTGGCTCTTTGCGAACGTCGTCGTCATAATAGCTGTAACCGCGGCTGCTCAGCGGCCGGAATATGGCCCGGAAAAGCCCTCCCGGCATCCTGTCCACTGGAGGGAAAATGGCGTCGTATGCGGCCCCGGCCAGGAGGTAGACGACGAAGGCGACGGGCAGCCAGAGCATGTTCCAGCTCCAGCCCTCATCAAAAGCGCCTTTCGTCCCTACCCACAGCACGAAGCCCAGGAAGACGGCGACCGTGAAGCCACGCTCACTCCAGACATGCTGGCGGTCCCGAAGCCGCTGAAGACTCTGTTCGGCGGTCTCGACCGGCATCTCGTAGTCCGTCACCACCACGCCTCCGGGCGCGCCTTGAAGCCGGCCCGTTCCTCGAACGCGAGAGCGGCGTTGAGCACCCCCTGCTCATCCAGTGCGCGGCCGATGAGCTGCAGGCCGAGCGGCAAGCCCTGTGCGTTCAGCCCGGCGGGCACGCTGATCGCCGGAAGCCCGGCAAGGCTCGCCGGCACCGCGAAGACGTCGTTCAGGTACATGGCGATCGGGTCGTTCGACTTCTCGCCCAATCCAAACGCTGCCGAAGGCGCGGTCGGCGTCAGCAGCAGGTCCACGTCCTCGAACACCCGCTCGAAGTCGCGGGCGATCAGCGCCCGCACCTTCTGCGCCTGGTTGAAATAGGCGTCGTAGAAGCCGGCAGACAGCACATAAGTGCCGATCATGATCCGCCGCTTGACCTCCTTGCCGAAGCCGGCGGCGCGGGTCGCCTCGTACATGTCCTGCAGGTTGCCGCCCTCGGGCGCGACCCGCTGCCCGTAGCGCACGCCGTCATAGCGGGCGAGGTTGGACGACGCTTCCGCGGGCGCGATGATGTAATAGGTCGGCAGCGCGTATTTGGTATGCGGCAGCGAGACTTCGACGATCTCCGCGCCGGCATCGCGCATCCAGGCGATGCCCTGCTCCCAGACCCGGTCGATCTCCTCCGGCACGCCCTCGATGCGGTATTCCTTGGGAATGCCGATCCGCTTGCCGCGAATGTCGGAGGAGAGTGCCGCTTCCCAGTTCGGCACCGGCACATCGAGGGAAGTCGAGTCCTTGGAGTCGAACCCTGCCATCGCTTCGAGCATGATCGCGCAATCGCGCACGTCGTGCGCCATCGGCCCCGCCTGGTCGAGCGAGGAGGCGAACGCCACCATGCCCCAGCGCGAGCAGCGCCCGTAGGTCGGCTTGATGCCGGTAATGCCGACGAATGCGGCGGGCTGGCGGATCGAGCCGCCGGTGTCCGTCCCAGTCACGCCCGGCGCAAGCCGCGCCGCAACCGCGGAGGCGGAGCCGCCCGAGCTCCCCCCCGGAGTCAGCGCCGCATTGCCGCCGTCGTTGCGCCGCCAGGGCGACAGCACCGGCCCCCACGCACTCGTCTCGTTGGACGAGCCCATGGCGAACTCGTCCATGTTGAGCTTGCCGAGCATCCCCGCACCCGCGGCGAAGAGGTTGCCCGACACGGTCGACTCGTAGACCGGCTCGAAGCCCTGGAGCATGCGGCTCCCCGCGGTGGTCTGCACGCCCTTGGTGGCGAACAAATCCTTGATGCCCAGCGGCACGCCCGACAGCGGCTTGAGTTCGCCCGAAGCCCGCGCCGCGTCGGCCGCATCGGCCGCCGCCAACGCATGCTCCGGCGTCTCGACGGTGAACGCGTTGAGCGCCTTCGCCTTCTCCACCGCGCCGATGAACCCCTCGGCCACTTCGCGGGCCGAAAAGCGGCCATCGCGAACGCCGTCTCGAATGGCGGCAATGCCAAGATCGGTGACATTGCTCATTATTCGATCACCTTCGGCACGGCGAAGAAGCCGTGCTCCGCGTTAGGCGCATTGGCCAGCACATCCTCTCGAATGCCGCCGTCCGTCACCTTGTCTTCGCGCAAGCGCAGGTGGTTGGGAATCACGGCCGTCATCGGCGCGACGCCCGACACGTCCACCTCCTGCAGTTGCTCGACCCAGCCGAGGATGTTGTTGAGCTCGGGCGCGAGCGCCTCGGCCTCGGCATCGCTGACGGCGATACGCGCGAGACTCGCGATCTTGCGAACGGTTGCGGTGTCTACGGACATAAGGCGGCGCTAGCATTCGTGCTGCGCTGCATCAAGAAGGCGTGGTTACTCGAACAACTGACTGACCGGCTCTTCGCCGACAAAGACCTGGCGGCGGGTGACTTCGCGGATCGTGACCCGCCCCGCATCGAGCGCTGCCCGTTCGCGCCGCAACGACTCTTGCTCCTGCTCGGCGCTCAGATCCGGCTTCTGTGCGGCGCTGCCGTTCAACACCTGCCACCTGCCGTCGCGAAAACCCACCGGGTTCACCATGATCTCGCAGCCTGTTCCACGATCCGTCTGCCGGTCGGCTCCAACTTGCGATGCAGCGCAGCCATCGAGCACGGCCACCGCGGTCTCTTCTCTAGGTTTCCAGTATAGCAGGCACTCCCCGGCGCCCACACAGGGTGACGCCATGTCGCTTCGGTCGAAAAGCACGGCCCGCAGCTGCGGCGGCACCGCTGCAGCCGCGGGAAGGACCTTGATTTCGGTTGCCCGATTTTCTGGCTGCACGAGGTCCAAGCCTTCGCTTGGAAGTTCCCACCGTGCCTTGGCTGCAAGCGCCTCAACGGCGGAGGCACTGACCTCCGCCGAACGGCTGCGCGACAGCCGCTGGAGCAGCTTGCGACCTTCAGGCCCGAAGTCGAAGCGCAGCGCAGCCCAATCGAACTGTGCCGGGCTGATCCTGCCGCTCTCCAAGCGGGAAACCTGATCGCGAGCCGACAAGGCTCCGAAGCTGACGATCGGCAACGCCAGAAACAGCGCCAGCAGGCACACGGCCGCGGCGAGCCGCACATTCGTTGCCCGCAGCGGGGCGGGCCAGGCGAGGCGGCCGCGCACCAGTGACAGGGCATAGCCAACCGCCACCGCGCCGGCGACCGACACGAACACTGCCGCCCAAAGCCGGTCGGGCGTAAAGCCGTGCTGCGCGATGCGTGTGCTTGTCGACAGGGCAGCGACGGCGGCAAGCGGCACCAGGCACGCGATCAGCGCCATCGCCGACCAGCGCAGCACCGGCGCCTTCGATTCCTCGTCCGGCGAATTGCCGGCAACGGCATTGGTGAGGATCAGCGCCCCGGCCATGCAGGCGAGGAGGATTGGGGTGGTCGCCTTGGTCTGTTCCCAAAGCGCGCCCACACCGGTGAACGGAAGCGCCAGAACGAAGAACAGCAGCCCGGCGGCGAGCAGCGGCGCTAGTACCGAGAGAACCGCCCGCACCACGCGCTGCACGATCTCCATCACCCCGTCACGGTCCCTGAGCAGGCCGAGCGCCGCTCCGAAAGCCGCGCAGGCGAGCGTCCAGGTGAACCAATCGCCGTGTATGAGGTCGCGCAGGAACCGCAGGCCGATCAGCGCGAATAGCTCGCTGAGCAGCAACGTCAGTAGCACCGTCACCCCGGTAAAGGCACCGGCGACTCCGCCCAGGATGAGGTTGGTCCAGGCGTGTTCGTGCACCGCGGCAGGCGCGAAGCGGGCGCGGCCCGCGTCGCGCGCGGCCTGGAACAGCGGCACGGCCAGCGCGGCAGCGGCGATCGAGGCGGCAAGATGCCAGCCTTCGTCCGCGCCCCAGCCGTCCGGGGCTCCGTTCCACCACGAAACGAAGCCTGCGACCATGCCCGCCACCGGGGCAAAGATGGCGGCCCAGTGCCACCGCGCCCGCTCCAAAGACAGGGCGAACACCACACCGCTCACTGCCAGCGCCGCCGCAAGCGCGCCATCCAGCGCCGTCTCAGACCGATTGACGAGTTGCGAGAAAAGAAGGCCGAACAGGGCACCGAGCGCCGCGAGGATCAGCGCCCGCGCGGGCCAGGGCTCATGGTCCGCTTTCTCGCTGCCAAAACCGCTCATGCCCTCTTCCCCCATATTCCTACCCTGCTCGGATGCTACAACGCTTGCATCGCGCCATGCCATGCGCTTGTGCAGCGGTGATGCAGGCTTGGAGGATTTGAATGCTGGCGCGGCGGTTCCTGTGGGTTGTGGCGGGGCTGATCGTGCTCGTTCTAGCCGGCGCGGTTGTCTACCGCCTCTACGGCAACGAGCTGATGCGCTGGACCATGGTGCCGGCCGGCAAGTTCGAAGGCGGCCCGGCCCAGGCGACCGGCGCTTACGAGCGCGCCGATATGTGGATCGCCCGGCCCGACATCGCCGACAATCCCGGCCTCTGGACTCCGCCCGGCGTCGCCCGCAGCGGCAAGGCTGACGCGGCCGTCTTCTTCATTCACCCGACCTCCTTTCTTGAGAAATCACGCTGGAACGCGCCGCTCGACCACCCGGATTCGCAGTGGCGCGCCCGCTTGTTCGTGCGCAGCCAGGCCAGCGCCTTCAACGACATCGCCGAAATCTGGGCGCCCAAATACCGTCAGGCGACGTTCGGCGCGTTCCTCACCAACCAGGCCGACGCCCAGAAGGCTCTCGACTTCGCCTATCGCGACGTGCTGACCGCCTTCGACGCCTTTCTCGCCCGCGTGCCGAAAAACAAGCCGATCATCCTTGCCGGCCACAGCCAGGGCAGCCTTCACCTCATGCGCCTCCTCGCCGACCGGATCGCCGGCAAGCCCGAGGCGAAGCGGGTCGTCGCGGCTTATGTCGTGGGCTGGCCGGTCTCCGCCACCGCCGACCTCCCCTTTCTCGGCCTGCCCGCCTGCGAGCGGAGCGGCCAGGCCGGTTGCGTGCTGTCCTGGCAAAGCTTCGGCGAACCCGCCGATCCGGCGCTGATCACCGACGTCTACGACGCCTCGAGCGGACGCACCGGCCTGCCCCGGGCCGGCTCGCCGATGCTGTGCACCAACCCCCTGACCGGCATCCGCGGCGGCGAAGCGGCGGCCCAGGCGAACGTCGGCACCCTCATCCCCAACGCCGAACTCACCGAGGGCGAGTTGAAGGCGCCCGGCGTTCCCGCCCGCTGCGACGTTCGCGGCTTCCTGCTGATCGGCGGCGACGCGCCCGATCTTGGCCCGTTCGTTCTCCCCGGCAACAATTACCATGTCTACGATTACGCCCTGTTCTGGGCCAACATCCGCGCCGACGCCGCGGCAAGACTGGCGGCGTTCGGCAAGTGAGCAGGCCACCCCTCCTCCCAGTCATTCCCGCGAAAGCGGGAATCCCGCTTCTTTCTTCTTGTCGGCCCGAGGGAGAAGAAAGCGGGACCCCCGCTCTCGCGGGGGTGACGAGTGGGTTGGCCGAAGAACCTTCCTTGTGATCACCACCAGCGCCCCCGAATTCCGAGACCTGTTCCCGATGGGCGGCCGACTGGTGGGCCTCGATGTCGGCACCAAGACGATCGGCATCGCGCTGTGCGATGCAGGCTGGTCGATCGCCAGTGCGGCCCAGCTTCTCCACCGCGGCAAGTTCACCGCCGACCTCGAAAAGCTCAAAGCCTTCGCGGCCGCCCAGGACGTGAAGGGCCTCGTCATCGGCCTGCCCTTGAGTCTCGACGGCACCGACAGCCCGCGCACCCAATCCACCCGCGCCTTCGCCCGCAACGCCGTCCCCCTCGGTCTCCCAATCCTGCTGTGGGACGAGCGCTGGTCCACCCAGGCCGTCACCCGCACCCTCCTCGACGCCGACGCCTCCCGCGCCCGCCGCGCCGAGCTCGTGGACAAAATGGCCGCCGCCTATATCCTCCAGGGCGCGATCGACGCGCTGACCATGGGATAAAAGCATGGCTGAATTCCCCCACCGCCACCTGCTTGGCATCGACCAGCTCTCCGCCGCCGACATCCTATGTGTGCTCGACGAGGCGGAACATTGGGCGCGGTTCAACCGCCAGCCCCGCAAGGTCGACGAGCGCCTGAAGGGCCTCACCCAGTTCAACGTCTTCTTCGAGAATTCGACGCGCACGCTGTTCTCCTTCGAAGTCGCCGGCAAACGCCTCGGCGCCACCGTCGCCAACTTCCACGTGGCCGGCTCGTCGGTGCACAAGGGCGAGAGCCTGATCGACACCGCCCTCACCCTCGACGCAATGCAGCCCGACGTCATCGTCGTCCGCCACGGCGAAACCGGAGCGCCGGCCGAAGTCGCTGCGGCGGTGAACTGCGCGGTGATCAACGCCGGCGACGGCACCGGCGAGCATCCCACCCAGGCGCTGCTCGACGCCCTCACCATGCGCCGCCGCAAGGGCCGGATCGAAGGTCTCACCGTCGCGATCTGCGGCGACATTCGGCACAGCCGGGTCGCCGGCTCCAACATGCGCCTGCTGCCCAAGCTCGGCGCCGAGGTGCGGGTCGTCGGCCCCCCTTCCCTCCTCCCAGACGACACCGGCGGCATCCCCGCCTTCACCGATCTAGAGGAGGGCATCGCCGGCGCCGACGTGGTGATGATGCTGCGCATCCAGCGCGAGCGGATGGAACACGCGGTGGAAGGCTCGATCGGCGACTTCCACGCCCTTTACGGCCTCACGCGCGAGCGTCTCGCCCACGCCGCGCCCGACGCCATCGTCATGCACCCCGGCCCAATGAACCGCGGCGTCGAAATCAGCTCCGACCTCGCCGAAGATCCCCACCGCTCGGCCATATTGGAGCAAGTCGAGATGGGGGTCGCGGTGCGTATGGCGGTGCTCGATCTGCTCACCCGACACCGGCAAGGCTGAGGCTCCGGCAAACCCCGGCCTTTATGCGGTAAAGTGATGACGGCTGCGGAACCGTCGCGCCCTGCCGCTCGCTTAGCATGGGTTAGTTCACAGGGGGCTGCTGCATGACCGATTCCCTCGCTCCGGTGCTCCTCGTCGAAGACGATCCCTTGATCCTCGAATCCACCGCCAATCTCCTGTCGGGCAACGGCTGCGATGTGCTTCGCGCCTGCAGCGTCGCCGAGGCGATGATGCTTCTGGAGGCGGGGCCGGTTCCGCCGGTTGTGGTCACCGACATCAACCTTGCCGACGGCTCCAGCGGCCTCGATCTCGCCCGCACCATTGCCGAGCGCTGGCCGGCAACCCGGGTGCTGATCGTCTCCGGCGCCTGCCGCCCGGCCCGCTGCGAATATCCGGAGAACGCGCTGTTCTTCACCAAGCCTTACGCGTCCGGCGCACTGGTCGCGATGGTCAAGGGCGAGAACTGGTAGCAGCCGCCGGTCCCCTCCGCGTCTCGCTTCGCCCCGCACCTCGCTCCTAAAGGCTGGCAAGCCCGCCGCCCGCTCGCTAGGGCGCCCGCAACCACCCACCGGAGGAGCCCCACATGATCCCCGCCCGCGCCTACGCCGTCCGTTCCGCCGAAGACCGCTTCGCCCCCTTCTCCTTCGAGCGCCGCGACCCGCGCCCCAATGATGTCGTCATCGGCATCAGCTGGTGCGGCGTCTGCCACTCCGATCTCCACACCGCCCGCGGCGAATGGGCCGGCACCCAATATCCCTGCGTGCCCGGCCACGAAATCGTCGGCGAAGTGACGGCGGTGGGCAACGAAGTCACCAAGTTCGCGGTTGGCGATCTCGCAGCCGTCGGCTGCCTGGTCGACAGCTGCAAGTCCTGCGCTTCCTGCCAGGAAGGCCTCGAACAATATTGCGAGCGCGGCTTCACCGGCACCTACAACGGCCCGGAGCAAGGCACCGGCGGCAACACCTATGGCGGCTATTCCGACCGCATCGTCGTGCGCGAGGATTTCGTTCTCAAGATCAGCCACGAAGCCGGCGACCTCGCCGCCGTCGCGCCGCTCCTCTGCGCCGGCATCACCACCTGGTCGCCGCTCAAGCATTGGGGCGCGGGCCCAGGCAAGACCGTGGGCATCGTCGGCATCGGCGGTTTGGGCCACATGGGCGTCAAGCTCGCCAAAGCGCTGGGCGCCCACGTCGTCGCCTTCACCACCTCGCCCTCCAAGGTCGAGGACGCCAAGGCGCTCGGCGCGGATGAAGTCGTGGTCTCCCGCGATCCGGCCGCGATGAAGGCGCAGACCGGCAAGCTCGACCTGATCATCAACACCGTCACCGTCGCCCACGATCTCGACGCTTATGTCAGCCTGCTCCGCCGCGACGGCACCATGGTGATGCTCGGCGCTCCGCCCGAGCCGCACCCCACGCCCTCCACCGGCCTCCTGGTGTTCAAGCGCCGCGCCATCGCCGGCTCGATCGTCGGCGGCATTGCCGAGACCCAGGAGATGCTCGATTTCTGCGCCGAGCACAAAATCGTCTCGGAGGTGGAGACGATCCGAATCCAGGACATCGAGAATGCCTATGCCCGCATGCTCAAGAGCGACGTCAAATACCGCTTCTCCATCGACATGAGCTCGATGGACGGCTGATCCCTCCTGTCCGGGAGCGGACACTGCGTTCGCTCCCGGACAGCGCAACTGGGCGCGCTTCCACCCCTTTGGCCCTCGTGGCAGAGGGGAAACGGCCTGCTACAAATGTGGCACGAAACGTGCTGCACCGTCCCTGAAGCTGCCCAACGAGTGGCAAGAGGGGACACCATGACTGCATTTTCCGCCGCCGCGCGCCTGCTTCTGCCCTCGCTGCTCGCCGGCGCCGCGCTTCCCGCCTTCGCGCAGGAGGCGGAGACCGGCGACGCCCCGGCGCCCGCCGCACCCTCTCCCGCCGCCGTGAACGGCGCCCGCACCTACACGCCGGCGGATTTCGCCCGTTTCGCCCCCAAGAACGCGCTCGACATGCTGCGCCAGGTGCCCGGCTTCGTGATCCGCGAGGCCGATCAGGAACGCGGCCTCGGCCAGGCCACCGGCAACGTCCTGATCAACGGCCAGCGCATGTCGGGCAAGTCGAACGACGTGCTCACCGAACTCGGCCGCATTCCCGCCGGCAACGTCACCCGCATCGAAATCCTCGACGGCGCCACCCTCGACATCCCCGGCCTGTCGGGGCAGGTCGCCAACATCGTCGCGAAATCCGGCGGCGCGATCAGCGGACAGTTTGCCTGGGAGCCGAGCTTCCGCCAGCGCAACACTGATCCGGTCCTCACCCGCGGCAGCGTCTCGGTGAGCGGCAAAAATGGGCCGTTCGAATATACGCTCGGCCTTCAGAACCAGGCCAACCACAGCGGCGCCAACGGCCGCACCCTTATCTACAACAGCGATCTCTCGCTGCGCGAGTTCCGCTACGATGTGTTCACCGGCGAGGTCGAAAACCCCAAGCTCAGCGGCCGCGTCACCTATGACGGTCCCGGCTCCTCCGTCGGCAACTTCAACGCCTCCTATCAGCGGTTCTTTTACGATTATCGCGAGCGGGGCGAGCGCACCGGCAATCCCAATTTCCCGGACCGTATCCGCCTCGTCCGCAACGACGAGGACAGCTACGGCTACGAGGTCGGCGGCGATTACGAGTTCAAGATCGGCCCCGGCCGGCTGAAATTCATCGGCCTGAACCGCTTCGACCACGTCCCCTTTGGCCAGGATGTGCGCACCAGCTTCGCCGACGCCTCCCCCGACACGGGCTCCCGTTTCCTGCGCACCGGCGACGAAAGCGAGCGGATCGCCCGCACCGAATACAAATGGAAAGGCGGCGGCGCCGATTGGCAGATTTCGGGCGAAGCGGCCTTCAACAGCCTCGACAACGTGTCCGAACTGTTCCTGCTCTCGCCCGGCGGCGAGTATCAGGAAATCGAACTCGCCGGCGGCTCCGGCCGGGTCGAGGAAGACCGCTACGAAGTGATGGGCAGCTACGGCCGCACCCTGTCGCCCAGGCTCAGCTTTCAGCTTGCCGCCGGCGGCGAATATTCGAACCTGCGCCAGGTCGGCGAGGGCGGGCTCAGCCGCAGCTTCTGGCGGCCCAAAGGCCAGTTCTCGGCCGCGTGGAAGCCCAACAGGAAAACCGACGTCAATTTGCGCCTCCAGCGCCGCGTCGGGCAGCTCAGCTTCTACGACTTCCTCGCCACGGTGAACCTCGGCAACGACAGCGAAAATGCCGGCAACCCCGATCTCGTCCCGTCCCAAACCTGGAGCGCGGAGGTTGAAACCATTCGCAACCTGGGCGCCTACGGCTCGACCACCTTGCGGGTCTACGGCCAGCTGATCGACGACATCATCGACACCGTGCCGATCGGCCTCAACGGCGAATCACCCGGCAATATCGACCGTGCCAAGATCTGGGGCGCGGAGTGGAAGACGACCTTCCAGTTCGATCCGATGGGCTGGAAGGGCGCCAAGCTCGACGCCCGTTTCCAGGTGCAGGGCAGTTCCCTTCGCGATCCGCTGACCGGCGAGAACCGGCCGATTTCCAACACGCTGGAGCGCCTCGCAGTGCTGTCGCTACGCCACGACGTGCCCGGCAGCGACTGGGCGTGGGGCGGCACGGCGAGCTACGAATGGTACAACAAGAATTACCGCCTGACCGAAGTCGGCCGCGCCTGGGAGGGGCCGCTCTGGACCAGCCTGTTCGTTGAAAACAAGGACGTGTTCGGCCTCACCGTCCGCGCCACCGTGACCAATCTCACCGCCGCCCGCAGTGTCTGGGACCGCACGGTCTATGTCGGCCGCCGCACCGGTCCGGTGGACTTCTACGAAAAGCGCGACCGGCTGATCGGCCCCATTTTCTCCTTCGCCGTCCGGGGCAAGTTCTAGGCACCGGACGCGGCCTCACGCGCCCGAACCGCTTCGGCGGCAAGCGTCCCGGGCGCCCGCTCCGGCACCATCCAGCGGCTCTCGTAGATCTCGACGCTTTCGAAGATCGCCTCGGCGAAATAGGGATCCCCGGCGAGATGCGTATCGAGCGTCGCCCGGCCGGGCACGTCGAACACGAAGATGCTTCCCACCATCCTGCTGCCGTCGAGCAGCGGCCCGGCATAGATCACCGGCGCCTGGTGGTTCGCTATGAACTCGAGATGCGCCGGGCGATGCCTGAGCCGCGCCTCGCCGCCCGCTTTGTCCTTGCCGATGACGACGAAGTTCACCGCTCAGCTCGACCGCTCATGCGCCGCATCGGCGTCGATCGCGCCGCCCGTGTCGTCCCGGACCGAACGCTTCGCCGCTTCGTCGGTCTCGCGGTCGTTCAACACCGGCTTGCAGTTCGGATCCTCGTCCGGCTTGGCGCCCTTGTCTTCGCTCATCTTACGCTCCTCCAGGCTTAATCGGAGAGCAGGAAGCCCTGCTCCTCCTCCACCATCGTCCGCGGATCGGGGAACAGGCGATTGGCGATATCCGCCACGTGCCGCCCCTGGAAGCGCGCGCCTTCCAGCTCGTTGCTCGTGGGCTGCCGCGAACCGTCGCCGCCCGCGATGGTGCTTGCGCCATAAGGCGTGCCGCCGGTGATCTCGCTCAAGGTCATCTGCCCCGCAAAGCTGTAGGGCAGCCCCACCGTCACCATGCCAAAGTGCAGCAGGTTGGTGTGGATCGCCATCAACGTCGTCTCCTGGCCGCCATGCTGACTGGCCGTGGAGGTAAAGGCCGACCCGACCTTGCCGTTCAGCGCACCGCGCGCCCACAGCCCGCCGGTCTGGTCGAGGAAGTTTGCCATCTGGCTCGCCATGCGGCCGTAGCGGGTGCCGACGCCGATGATGATCGCATCGTAAAGCGTCAGTTCCTCCACCGTGGCCACGGCATGGCGCTGGTCCATCAGATACCCGGACGACAGCGCGACTTCCTCCGGCACCAGCTCCGGCACTCTTCGGATATCCACCCGCGCGCCGGTCGAGGCGGCACCCTCGGCCACCGCTTCCGCCATCTGCAGGATGTGCCCGTAGGTGCTGTGATAAAGAACGAGAACTCTGCTCATGGCTGCACCTTCAAAACCGTGTTGCCCAAGCCAACGCGCAGCGACGCAAGCGGGTCCGGGTCAGCGCCGAAGCCCCGCGAAAACTTGCCCCCCGGCATAATGCGCCATCGACCCGAGTTCCTCCTCGATGCGCATGAGCTGGTTGTACTTGGCGAGCCGGTCGGAGCGCGCCAGGCTGCCCGTCTTGATCTGCCCGCAGTTGGTCGCGACGGCGAGATCGGCGATGGTGGTGTCCTCCGTCTCACCCGAACGGTGCGACATCACCGACGTGTAGCGCGCCCGGTGCGCCATGTTCACCGCATCCAACGTCTCGGTCAGCGTTCCGATCTGATTGACCTTGATCAGGATCGAATTGGCGATGCCCTCCTCGATGCCCCGCGCGAGGCGCTTCGGATTGGTGACGAACAGGTCGTCGCCGACGAGCTGGACCTGGCCGCCGAGCCGCTCGGTGAGCAGCTTCCAGCCTTCCCAGTCGTCCTCGCCCATGCCGTCCTCGATCGACAGGATCGGATAGTCGCGCACCAGGCCGGCGAGGTAATCGACGTTCTGGGCCGAGGAGAAAACGCTGCCCTCCCCCACCATCTGATACGCGCCGTCGCGATAATATTCGCTCGCCGCGCAATCCAGCGCCAGCACCACGTCGTCGCCCGGCGTGTAGCCCGCTTCCTCCACCGAGCGCATGATGAAGTCCAATGCGTCGCGCGCCGAGGCAAGGTTCGGCGCAAAGCCGCCCTCGTCGCCGACCGCCGTCGACAGCCCCGCATCGTGCAGCCGCTTCTTCAGCGTGTGGAAAATCTCCGCACCGCAGCGCACCGCTTCCGACAAGGAGGCCGCCCCCACCGGCATCACCATGAACTCCTGGAAATCGATGGGATTGTCGGCATGGGCGCCGCCGTTCAGGATGTTCATCATCGGCACCGGCAGCACATGCGCCGAAACCCCGCCGACATAGCGATAAAGCGGCAGCCCCCGCGCATCCGCCGCCGCCTTGGCCACGGCAAGGCTGACACCCAGGATCGCGTTGGCGCCGAGCCGCGACTTGTTCTCCGTCCCGTCGAGGTCGATCAGCAGCGCATCGATCTCGCCTTGATCCTCGGCGTCGATGCCCGTGATCGCCTCGCTGATCTCGCCGATCACCGAGTCCACCGCCTTGCAGACGCCCTTGCCCAGGTACCTGGACTGATCGCCGTCGCGCTTCTCCACCGCCTCGTGCGCGCCGGTGGACGCGCCGGAAGGAACCGCGGCCCGGCCCGAGCTTCCGTCCTCCAGCAAAACGTCCACTTCCACCGTGGGATTGCCCCGGCTGTCGAGGATCTGGCGGGCGTGAACGTCGAGAATGGCGGTCATTGTTACGGCCTCGTTTCGAACTACATAGGTGAGACGGCGCTTATCGGGGCGGCGCGGGTGACGCAACTTTCGTCGCCATAGCCGGAACGACAGGCCCGCCCACAGGTTTCCCCTCGCAAGAACCCATAACGACGCAGTGGAGTAAACGAACCATGCCCCCCCAGAATGACCTGCCGGAAGGCACCGATCACATCATCAACGGCGCAATGGACACCAGCGGTGCAGGCGCGGGCACCGGCGGCGATGCCGCGGGCGGCACCGGCGCTTCGGGCGGCCTGTCGGACGGTTCGGCACTGGTCGCCACCGGCGGCGGTGATGATACCGGCGGCACCGCGGGCAGCAGCGGCGGCGGTGCCTCTGGCGGCGGCGCTTCTGGCGGCGGCGTGACCGAACAGCTTCGCAGCCAGGCTTATGCCCTTCGCGATCAGGGCGTCGACCGCGCCCGCGAGTTCGCCACCGGCGGCAAGACGCGCGCCACCGACGCGCTTGAAGAACTGTCGCGCGTTTTCGCCGACACCGCCGACACGATCGATGAGCGCCTTGGCCGCGATTACGGCGAATATGCCCGCAAGGCATCGGACGCCGTGTCCGGCTTCGCCGACACGATCCGCAACAAGGAAGTGGACGACATCTACCAGGACGTCAGCTCTGCCGTGCGCAAGAGCCCGGGCATTGCCCTCGGCGTCGCGGCGGTAGTCGGCTTCGCGCTTGCCCGCGTCGTCAAGGCCGGCCTCAGCGAGGGCCCGAACGGCACCGGCGGCGCCGGCACCACCGGCACCGGCACCGGCACCGCCGGCTCCACGGGCACCGGAACCACGGGAGCCTGACCTTGGAAGCCCCCCGCGCAGTTCCGGAGGCGTCGATCGGCGACCTCTTCACCCGGCTGAAGACCGACGGCACGGCCTATGTGAAGGCGGAGATGGGGCTGGTCAGCGCCATCGCCCGCCATCGCATCGGCAAGGCGCGCAACGGCTTCATCGCCCTGATTGTGGCCTTTCTGCTGCTCAATGCGGCGTTGATTACGCTGATCATCAGCCTCGCCGCCGCCCTTGCGCTCAAGGTCGGTCCGATCGCCGCGGGTGCCATCACTTTCGTCGCAATCGCGATCATCGCTTTCATTCTCGTCAAATGGGGCGCCGGCAAACTTGCCGCGCTCTCGGGCGACGAGGAAGAGCGCACGGCCATGGCCGCGGGAGCAAAGCTGTGAGCGGAGCGGAAATCCTGCAAAAGCGCCGCGAGGCCGAGCTTGCCCGCCGCGGCGCAATGGCGGCGGCGAGCGAACTGCAGCAGCGCCTCAAGCCCTCCACCGTGGCCTCCAACGCCTGGGAAGGCGTCACCGACAAGGTCTCCGGCGTGACGGACGGCGCGGTGGAAGCGGTAAGATCCCGCCCCGCCGCGGCTGGGGCCGCGGTCGGCGCGCTCACCCTCTTCCTTGCCCGCCGTCCCCTGCGCTCGGCCATTTCCTGGCTGTTCGCAAAGAAGCCCGACGGGACCCTCGTCAACACCCGTCTCGACAATTCGGACGGCCAATTCGACATCACGGCGCCCATCGCCGAACGCAAAGACTGAAGGAGTAAGCGCATGAGCACCACCGACACCCCCGCCACCCAGAGCGCCAACAACAGCGGCGCCGGCACCAGCGGCGGCACGGAAAGCGGCGGCGGCCGCCTGGACAGCGTCCGCCAGAGCGCTGCGGACGCCTACGAAACCGCCCGCGATCGCACTTCCTCCGCTTACCAGGCGGCCCGCGAAGCCGCCGGCGGGGCTGTTGAAACCGTCCGCGACACCGCCCGCAGCGCCGGCAAGCGCACTGTGGAAGGCGTCGAAGCCAATCCGCTTGCCGCGGTGGTCGGCGGCCTTGCCCTCGGCGTCATCGCCGGCGCGCTTCTGCCCAAGACCCGGCAGGAAGAAAAAGTGCTTGGCTCGGCCGGCCGCAAGGTCACCGACACCGCCCGCCAGGCGATCGACGCCGCCAAGGACGCCGGCCGCTCGCAGATCGACGAGCTCGGTCTCAGCAAGGACGGCCTCCAGCGCAAGCTCGGCGAGTTCACCGACAAGGCGGCCGGCGCGGTTCGCAGCTCCGCCGGCGCGGCGACCGGCGCCGTCAAGGGCGGCGGCTCGGGCGGCACCCAGTAAAGAAAAGGTCGGACGCCCCGGAAGGTTCTTGTTTTCCGGGGCGTCTCCTTTATCGGCTCCAGTCCATGAGCAAGATGCATCTCGTATTCGGAGGCCGGGTCACCGACCCTCAGGGCCTCGACTTCGATCCCGCCACGATCGACGTCGTCGGCGTGTTCCCCGATTACGCCGCGGCCCTCGAAGCCTGGCGCGGCAACGCCCAGCGCACGGTCGATGACGCCGAGATGAAATACGTTGTCGTCCACCTCCACCGCCTGCTCGAGCCCGAGCTGAAGTAGGCGTCTGCCGCTGAACCCGATGGAGGGCTGCGCGAATACCGATCCTCGTTCGTCCCGAGCGTAGTCGAGGGGCGCACCTCAGGCCTCCGTGCAACGCCCCTCGACTTCGCTCGGGACGAACGAGGCTGATTCAAGCTCGATAACCGGACCTGGGGAGTCTAGCCTAGGCCCCCCGCCACTTGAGCAGCAGCAAGGGCCGGGCAAGCGCCACCCCCGCGATGAACCCGCCGATATGCGCGGCAACCGCTTCTCGCGGCCCGCCCGATCCGACGGCGAACGCCACCAGCAATTGCATCGCCACCCAAGCCGCCGCCAGCCACAGGGCGTTGAGCGCCACGGCAAGCGCGTTGTTGCGCACCTTCACCCGGTAGCGCCCGAACAGCATCGCATATGCGCCGATCACCGCCGAAACCGCGCCGCTCGCCCCCACCATCGGCACCTGGCTGCCCGGTCCGGCGGCCCACTGCGCCGCCGCGGCCGCAAAGGCGCCGACCACGTACAGGATGGCGATGCCCTTGGCGCCAAGCACCGGCTCCACCGCCCGCCCGCAAATCGCCAGGAACAGCAGGTTGAACACCACATGCAGGAAGCCGATGTGCAGAAACGTCGCGCTCAATGGCGTCAGCCACACCGGCAGCCCCGGCCAAGTGCCGCCCTCCACCCGCGCCGGAATGAAGCCGCCGCGCAGCACCAGATATTCGAACGGCAGCGACAGCGAAAGCAGCCACACCGCCGCCGTCGCAACCGCGATACCAACGGTGACCCGCGCTTTTCTGAGGTCCTCGGGCGGCCGCACGGTTTGGGCCCAGCGCGCCTAGATGAACTCGACCTTCTCGAGCTCGTAATATTTGTCGCCGGACGGCGTGGACACTTCCACCTCGTCGCCGACGCTGCGCCCGATCAGCGCACGCCCCAAGGGCGAATTGTACGAAATACGTCCAATCCGCGCGTCCGCCTCGGTCTGGCCGACGATCTGGTAGACGACCTTTTTGTCGTTCTCGTCGACAAGGTGAACGGTCGCCCCGAACACCGCCTTGTCGCCCGACAGGCTCTTGGGATCGATCACCATCGCGCGGCTCAGCCGGTCGTCGATGTCGGCGATCGTCGCCTCGACCTGGCCCTGCCGTTCCTTGGCGGCGTGATATTCGGCGTTCTCGGACAGATCGCCGTGGCCGCGGGCGATCTCGATGGCTTCGATGATCGCCACCCGCTCGACGGTTTTCAGGTGCCGCACCTCGGTCTGAAGGCGGTCATAGCCCTCCTGAAGCATCGGCATCTTATCCACCGTCGCCATATCTCTCGCCTTTCAAAACTCGTTCGCTGCCGGACCCTGGATGAAGCCGGCACCCCTTCTCACTGGAATGTGGGGATCACGTATTGGAGGCGAGATAATAAGACTGGAGGCTCTGAACATCAAGGCTGCGCGATCGAAGCACCCCAATGGCGCGGGTCACCGCAACGGAAGACGCAGCCGTCGTGAAGTACGGCACCTTGGCCATCAGCGCCGATCGGCGGATCGAAGAACTGTCCTTGTGGCTCTGCCACCCTTCAGTGGTGTTGAACACGATGCCGACTTCGCCGTCCTTGATCCGGTCGACGATATGCGGCCGCCCCTGCGCCACCTTGTTGACCTTCTCCACCGCGATGCCTTGCGCGTTCAGGTAATCGGCCGTGCCGCCGGTGGCGAGGACGTGAAAGCCGAACTCCGCCATCGCCCGCACCGCCGGTACGATCAGCGGCTTGTCGCCGTCCTTCACCGACACGAACAACGTCCCCTCGGTGGGAAGCAACGTCCCCGCCGCGATCTGCGACTTGAGGAAAGCGGTAGCGAAATCCTTATCGATTCCCATCACTTCGCCGGTGGACTTCATCTCGGGCGACAACACCGGATCCACTCCGGGGAAGCGTGCAAACGGGAACACAGCTTCCTTGACGGCGATGTGCGGCACGTCGCGGTGGATCGGCAGGAAGCGCATCAGCGGCTCGCCGGCCATCACCCGCGCGGCGATCTTGGCGATGGGAGTGCCGATCGCCTTGGCAACGAACGGCACCGTCCGGCTCGCCCGCGGATTGACCTCGATCAGGTACACCAGCCCGTCCTTGACCGCGAACTGCGCGTTCATCAGCCCGACGACGCCAAGCGCAAGCGCAAGCACCCGGGCCTGCCGCTCGATCTCCGCGACGATCTCCGCGTCCAGGCTGTACGGCGGCAACGAGCAGGCGCTGTCCCCCGAATGGACCCCCGCTTCCTCGATATGCTGCATGACGCCGGCAATCACCACGTCCTTGCCGTCCGAAATGGCGTCGACGTCCACCTCGATTGCGTCGCGCAGATACTGGTCGATCAGCACCGGGCTGTCCCCGGACACCTGCACCGCCGTCACGATATAATCGTCGAGCTGCGCCGGGCCGTCGACGATCTCCATCGCCCGCCCGCCAAGCACGTAGCTCGGCCGGGTCAGCACCGGATAGCCGATCCGCTCGGCCACCGCGATCGCCTCCTCGCGGCTGCGGGCCATGCCGTTCTCCGGCTGGCGAAGGCCGAGCTTCGTGACCAACGCCGCGAACCGCTCCCGGTCCTCGGCAAGATCGATCGCGTCGGGCGAAGTGCCGAGGATCGGGATCCCCTCCTTCGCCAGCGCGGCGGCGAGCTTGAGCGGCGTCTGCCCGCCGAACTGCACGATCACCCCGGCAAGCTCGCCGCGCGATTGCTCGACGTGGAGGATCTCCAGCACGTCCTCGGCGGTCAGCGGCTCGAAATACAGGCGGTCGGACGTGTCGTAATCGGTGCTCACCGTTTCCGGATTGCAGTTGATCATGATCGTCTCATAGCCCGCATCGGCCAGCGCATAGCAGGCGTGGCAGCAGCAATAATCGAACTCGATCCCCTGCCCGATCCGGTTCGGCCCGCCGCCCAGGATCACCACCTTCTTGCGGTCGGACGGATCGCTCTCGTCCTCCGGTTCGCCAAAGCTCGGCGCCTCGTAGGTCGAATACATATAGGCGGTGCGCGCCTCGAACTCGGCGGCGCAGCTGTCGATGCGCTTGAACACCGGCCTGACGCCAAGCTTGTGCCGAAGCGCCCGCACCTCCTCCTCGGTGGTTGCGCCGGTCATCGCCTTCACGGCGTCGTGGATCAGCCCATGGCTGCTTGCCGCCACCTTGCCCATCACGCCGCCGCGCAGGCCGGCCGAGCGCACCGCAAGCTCCGCCAGGCGCTTGTCCGAAAAGCCCATCGCTTTGAGCTGCCGCATCGCGTCGGCGTCCTGCGGCAGGCCGTCCTGTTCCACCGCCCGCTCCGCGGCGACGATCTCTTCGAGCCGCTCCAGAAACCAGGGATCGAAATGGGTGATGGCGTTGATCTCGGCGACGGTGAAGCCCTCGCGCAACGCCTGCGCCGCGACCAGCAGCCGCTCCGGCGTCGGCCGAGCAAGCGCCGCCTCGATCTCGGCCCGCGGCGCACCATAAAGCGGCTTGATTCCGTCGAGGCCGGATAGCCCGGTTTCCATCGAGCGAAGCGCCTTTTGCAGGCTTTCGTGCATCGACCGCCCGATCGCCATCGCCTCGCCGACCGACTTCATCGCGGTCGACAGCGACGGGTCCGAACCCTTGAACTTTTCGAACGTGAAGCGCGGGATCTTGGTCACCACATAATCGATCGTCGGCTCGAAACTCGCCGGCGTCGCGCCCGTGATATCGTTCTGAATCTCGTCCAGCGTGTAACCCACCGCCAGCTTGGCCGCGACCTTGGCGATCGGAAACCCCGTCGCCTTGGATGCCAAAGCCGAAGACCGCGACACCCGCGGGTTCATCTCGATCACCACCAGCCGCCCGTCCGCCGGGTTGACCGCGAACTGGACGTTGGACCCGCCTGTCTCGACCCCGATCTCGCGCAGCACCGCGATCGAGGCGTTGCGCATGATCTGATATTCCTTGTCGCTCAGCGTCATAGCCGGCGCGACGGTGATCGAATCTCCGGTATGAATGCCCATCGGATCGATATTCTCGATGGAGCAGATGATGATCGCGTTGTCCGCGCGGTCGCGCACCACCTCCATCTCATACTCTTTCCAGCCAAGTACCGATTCCTCGATCAGCACTTCACTGGTCGGCGACGCCTCGAGCCCGCCCGAAACAATGGCGACGAACTCCTCGCGGTTGTAGGCGATGCCACCGCCGGTACCCCCCAGCGTGAAGCTTGGCCGAATGATCGCCGGCAGCCCGACCTCCTCCAGCCCCGCAATCGCCTCCTCCAGGCTATGCGCGATCCGCGACTTGGGGCTCTCCAGCCCGATCCGGTCCATCGCATCGCGAAACTTGAGCCGGTCCTCGGCCATCTCGATCGCGTCCGCATCGGCGCCGATCATGACAACGCCAAGCCGGTCCAGCGTCCCGTCCTTGTACAGCGCCAGCGCCGTGTTCAGCGCCGTCTGCCCGCCCATGGTCGGCAGCACCGCGTCCGGCCGCTCCTTTTCGATGATCTTCGTCACGAACTCCGGCGTAATCGGCTCTACATAGGTCGCGTCCGCCAGCTCCGGATCGGTCATGATCGTCGCCGGATTGGAGTTGACCAGGATGATCCGATACCCCTCCGCCCGCAGCGCCTTCGCCGCCTGAGTCCCCGAATAATCGAACTCCGCCGCCTGCCCGATAACGATGGGGCCTGCACCGATAATGAGGATGGAGGAAATGTCTGTGCGCTTGGGCATCTATGATACGCTCTGCCGAAAAGCCCTCTCCCCTGGGGGGAGAGGGCTGGGTGAGGGGGGACTGCGTTGGGCAGCAAGAAACTGACGCCTGTAGCGCGCAAGCTCCGGCGCTCCATGACGGAGGCGGAAGAACGGCTCTGGTACTTTCTTCGGGACCGCCGTTTCGAGGGAGAGAAGTTCGTCAGCCAAGTTCAGATCGGCAACTACCTCGCCGATTTCGCCTGCCGAAGCGCCCGGCTGGCCATCGAACTTGATGGCGGGCAGCATAGTCCAGCGAAAGATGCCGCCCGAACGGAGGCGATCGAGCGGTTCGGCTACCGGGTAATCCGCTTCTGGAACCACGACGTCCTCGCTGACACCGACGGCGTCTTGGAAGCGCTCCGACACGAACTCCTGCTCGCGAGGAACAGGCCGGATTGAAACGCCCCGCCCCAAAAGCCCTCTCCCCCTGGGGGAGAGGGTTGGGTGAGGGGGTTTGGCGCCGGTAATTACCCGCAAACTCAGAACCCCTCACCCCAGCCCTCTCCCCGCAGGGGAGAGGGAGCGATGGCGGCAACCTTCGTCAGCGTACCGCCGGACGAAGGGAGCCGATTCCACGCGAACACCGGCTCGCTGGAAACCGGCCCTGCCGAAAACCGCCGCGCCAAAAGCCCTCTCCCCGTGGGGGAGAGGGTTGGGTGAGGGGGTTCGGCGCCGGTAATTACCCGCAAACTCAGAACCCCCTCACCCCAGCCCTCTTCCCGCAGGGGAGAGGGAGTAGAGGCGGCGCTCCTCATCACGGCCGAAGCTGATCCACGAACTTAGAAAAAAGATACACACTATCCTGCGGCCCAGGGCTCGCCTCCGGGTGATACTGCACCGAAAACGCCGGCCGGTCCGTCAGCTCCAGCCCCGCCAGACTCCCGTCGAACAGCGAGATGTGCGTCGCCCGCGCATTCGCCGGCAGCGTCTCCGCTTCCACCGCAAAGCCGTGGTTCATGCTGGTGATCTCCACCCGCCCGTCGGCAAGCCGCTTGACCGGATGGTTGGCCCCGCGGTGGCCCTGGTGCATCTTCACCGTCTTCGCGCCCACCGCCAGCCCAAGGAGCTGGTGGCCGAGGCAGATGCCGAACAGCGGCTTGTTCGTTTCCAGGAGCTGGCGGATCACGGGCACGGCATATGCGCCGGTCGCCGCCGGATCGCCGGGGCCGTTCGAAAGGAAAATGCCGTCCGGCTTGTGCGCCATCACCTCTTCATAGGTGGCTGTCGCTGGGAGCACCGTCACCCGCGCGCCGGCATCCGCCAGGTTGCGGAAGATGTTGCGCTTCGACCCATAGTCGATCGCGACGACGTGGGGGCGGGCATCCTGCCCAGATTCCGAGGTGCGCCCCTCGACTTCGCTCGGGACGAACGAGTCTTTTTCACCAGCACCAGCTACTACTGCGGGAGCGGCCTCCACCACATCGTTCGTCCCGAGCGAAGTCGAGGGGCGCACCCCATACCCCCGGCCAAGCCCCCAAAGGCCCCCCTCCCAGCGGTACATCTGCAAACACGAAACCTCCTTGGCGAGGTCCATGCCCTCAAGCCCCGGCCAAGCCCGCGTTTGCTCCAGCAAAGCCTCAAGGTCGAACACCCCATCCGCCCGATGCGCAATCACCCCATTGGGCGCTCCGCCCTCGCGAATGCGCCGGGTCAAAGCCCGCGTATCCACCCCCGCAAGCCCGATCCGCCCGTTTGCCTTCATCCAGGCGTCGAACCCCTGCACCGCGCGAAAGTTGGAGGGCGCCGTCACATCCTGCCGAACCACGCAGCCAAGCGCCCAGGGATTGTCCGCCTCCAGATCCTCGTAATTGGCGCCGACATTGCCGATGTGCGGAAACGTGAAAGCGATGATCTGCCGCGCGTAAGAGGGATCGGTCATCACCTCCTGATATCCGGTCATGGCGGTGTTGAAGCACACCTCGCCGACCGCCTCGCCTTCCGCGCCGAAGCCCTTGCCCCACACCACGGTCCCGTCGGCTAACACCAATACGCCGGTGGCCCCACTCGGAGCGTAGGCGGAGCGTGACGAAGTCATGCTTCGGCGGTCCGATCCGAGCAACAAACAACGCTCGCAGGCGATTGCGTGGCGTCGGCCATCAGGCGGGCACTCCTTGCGTGAAAAACGGCGATGTCGCTAAGGCTCACCGGCTAGGGCCGCGCCGCCGCAGCGTCAATCCTGTTATATTTATGGCGGCCCCGCTATCCTGCCCCCTTTCCACTGATTGGGACCGACATGATTCGCGACGACCTCAAGGCTGCGCTGGTGACCGCCATGAAAGGCGGCGACAAGGCGCGCACCGCCACCATCCGCCTCATCCAGTCGGCCGTAAAGAACCGCGACATCGAACTGCGCACCGGCACCGCCCCCGCCGACGACGATGCGATGGTCGTCGAGGTTCTCCAGAAAATGGTCAAGCAGCGCCGCGAATCGATCGCCCTCTACGAACAAGGCAACCGCCAGGAGCTCGCCGACCAGGAGAAATCCGAAGTCGACGTGATCGAAACCTTCCTCCCCCGCCAGATGAGCGAGGCGGAAGCCGCCGCCGCGATCGACGCGATCGTGACGGAACTCGGCGCAAGCTCGCTCAAGGACATGGGCCGCGTCATGGCGATCCTCAAGGAACGCCATTCGAGCGAGATCGACATGTCCAAGGCCAGCGGCCTGGTAAAGGCGCGGTTGGGCTGAGCCTGCTCGGAAGGTCACGAACAAAGGGACTCGTTCGTCCCGAACGAAGTCGAGGGGCGCGTCCACCAAAGCCAATGCAGTTCTGGGTCTACATCCTCCGCTGCCGAGACGGCACCTACTACACCGGCCACACGGACGATCTGGAAAAGCGCATGTGGGGGCACGAGCAGGGCAAAGGCTCCAGCTGGACCCGGACCCGCCGACCCTTGGAACTCGTCTGGTGCGAGGACGCGCCCACACGCTACGAGGCATTGGAGTTCGAAAGGCGCGTCAAGAACTGGTCCAAGGCTAAAAAAGAAGCTTTAATGGCAGGCGATTGGGCCCGAGTAAGTTACCTTGCACGCCCTCCTCACGAGCGCCCCTCGACTTCGCTCGGGACGAACGGGGGCGATGGACTGCGCGAAGGTTCCAACCCTCAGGTTTCCGAAGACTCGTTCGTCCCGAGCGAAGTCGAGGGGCGCGCCACAGACGTTAATGAAGGCCCCCAATGAGCCTCACCCCCCAATTCCTCGACGAGCTCCGCGCCCGCACCACCCTCTCCACCCTCGTCGGCAAAACCGTAAAGCTCCAGAAAGCCGGCCGCGAATACAAAGCGCCCTGCCCGTTCCACAAGGAAAAGACGCCCAGCTTCTACGTCAACGACGAGAAGGGCTTCTACCATTGCTTCGGCTGCTCGGTGCATGGCGATGCCATCCGCTGGCTGACCGACCAGCGCGGCCTGCCCTTCATGGATGCGGTGAAGGAGCTTGCCGACGCCGCCGGCATGGAAGTCCCCGCCGCCG
Source organism: Allosphingosinicella sp. (assembly GCA_036399475.1). Classification (GTDB taxonomy): domain Bacteria; phylum Pseudomonadota; class Alphaproteobacteria; order Sphingomonadales; family Sphingomonadaceae; genus Allosphingosinicella. Next base: position 40,052 of record DASWNA010000032.1, on the reverse strand, counting down.
ATCCGCGCGCGCAGGCCAAGGCGGAACGTGCGACCGGCCTCTACGACGTGGTCGAAGCCGCGCAGAGCTGGTTTGAAGCCCAGCTCGCCGGCCTCGAAGGCGGGGACGCCCGCGCCTATCTCGAAAAGCGCGGGATCAGCGACGCCACCCGCCGCAAGTTCGGCTTCGGCTTCGCGCCGGACACCCGCGGCAAGCTGCGCACCGCCCTCAAGGAATTCGGCAACGACAAGCTGATCGAAGCCGGCCTGCTCATCCAGCCCGACGACGCCGAGCGCGAGCCCTACGACCGCTTCCGCGGCCGCCTCACCTACCCGATCCGCGACCGCCGCGGCCGCGTCATCGCCTTTTCCGCCCGGATCCTGGGCGCCGGCGAACCGAAATACCTCAACTCCCCCGACACCCCGCTGTTCGACAAGGGCCGAAGCCTGTTCAACATCGACAAGGCCGGCCCCGCCAGCCGCCAGTCCAACCGGGTTATCATCGTCGAAGGCCAGATGGACGTCATCGCCCTCGACCAGGCCGGCATAAGCGAAGCCGTCGCCCCGCTCGGCACCGCGCTCACCGAAATGCAGCTCGAACTGCTCTGGAAGCTCGCCCCCACCCCGCTGCTCTGCTTCGATGGCGATTCCGCGGGCCAGAAAGCCGCCTTCCGCGCCGCCCTCCGAGCCCTTCCCCACGTCGGCCCCGGCCGCTCGCTCTCCTTTGTCACCCTCCCCGCCGGCCAGGACCCCGACGATCTCGTCCGCGCCAAAGGCCGCGCCGCGCTCGAGGAACTGTTCGAAAAGGCCGAACCCCTCGTCGACCGCATCTGGCACCACGAACTCGCCGCCGAGCCGCTCGACACGCCCGAACAGCGCGCCGGCCTCCGCCGCCGCCTCACCGACCACGCCTCCGCCATCACCGACGCAGACGTGCGCGACCAATACCGAATGGAGCTCCTCCGCCGCTTCGGCGAGCTCAACCGCCCGCCGCCCCGCGCCCCCTTCCAACCTTTCCAGCCCCGCCGCGACTGGCAGAAAGGCAAGGGAAACAAGAGCCGCTTCGAGCCCTACCGCCCCGTCTCCGAACAGGCCAAGGCCCTGGCCATCGCCGGCCTCGATCCCCGCTGGCTCCACGCCGTGCTCGCCGGCCTGTTGCGCTACCCGCAGGTCGTTGCCGACCATTCCGACGCCGTCCAGGCCCTCCCCTTGGTCGACCGCGGCGCCCAGATGCTGCGCGACGCGCTCGTCTCCGCCGCCTTCCTCCACGGTGCGCTTGATCCGGACGGGCTTGATACCATATTGATCGACGTTGGTGCCGCCCCTCTCGCCGAGGAGCTGCGCCAGGAACGAGGACTCGCTTTTTCCTTCACCCGCCGTGATGCCGATCCGGAACGCGCCCTTCGCGATCTTGTTCTGGTGATCGACACGTTGGCGGCCCGGCCGGGACTAATGTCCGCGCTGGATGCCGCCACCGCGCGGCTGATGGAGAGTGGCGACGAAGCCGCCTTCGTGGAGCAGCAACGGCTCCGGGAGGCGCGGGACGAGGCGGAACGGCAACTCGCGGCGCTGATTGAAGGCGATGCGGGGTAAAAGGAACAAGGCTTTTAAATGGCGAAGACTCCCAACGGCGGCGACGGCGAAGACAAGCAGGATGGTGGCGACGCCCCGCTGATCGACCTCAACGAAGCCTCGATCAAGAAGCTGCTCGCCCGCGCCAAGAAGCGCGGCGTCATCACCTATGACGAGCTCAACGAAGCCCTGCCCCAGGACCAGATGAACTCGGAGCAGATCGAGGACGTGATGAGCGCCTTGAACGACATGGGCGTCAACATTGTCGAGGCCGATGAAGGCGACGACGAGGATTCGAGCGCCAAGGACGAGCCCGACGCGGATGCCGAGGACGACGGCACCAGCGGCGAGAACGAACGCTTCATTGTCGAAAAGAAGAAGGAAACCGTCGACCGCACCGACGATCCGGTGCGCATGTACCTGCGCGAAATGGGCGCGGTGGAACTGCTCAGCCGCGAGGGCGAAATCGCCATCGCCAAGCGCATCGAGGCCGGCCGCGACACGATGATCTGGGGGCTGTGCGAATCGCCCATCACCTTCAACGCGATCATCGAATGGTCCGAGAATTTGAACCGCGGCGACATGCAGCTCCGCGAAATCCTCGATCTCGACGCCATGCTGTCCAAGGGCCCGACGCCCGAGCAGGTCGCCGCCTCCGAGGAAGGCGAAGACGGCGAGATCACCGAAGCCACCGCCGGCCCCGCCTTCAAGGAAGAGGCGGAAGTCGAGGAGGTCACCGAGGAGGAGGATGAGGACGGCAACATCGTCCAGCGTGCCGCCCGCCCCGCCTTCGAGGAAGAGGAGGAGGACAACACCCTTTCCCTCGCCCAGATGGAGGAAACGCTGAAACCGCAGGCGCTCGAGCGCTTCGCCAAGATCACCGACCTCTACAAGCAGTTCGCCAAGCTCCAGAACGCCCGCATGGACGCGATGAGCGGCGGCGCCGCCTTCTCCAAGGCGAAGGAGGTCCAGTATCAGGACCTTCGCGACCAGCTCACCGCCGAGGTCGAAAGCGTCCAGTTCCACAACGGGAAGATCGAATATCTCGTCGATCAGCTCTACAGCTACAACCGCCGGCTCACTGCGCTAGGAGGGCAAATGCTGCGCCTCGCCGAGCGCCACAAGGTGCCGCGCAAGGCCTTCCTCGACGCCTATATGGGCCACGAATTGGACGAAGGCTGGTCGGACCGCGTCTGCGGCCTCGACAAGAAGTGGAACGCCTTTTGCACCACCGAAAAGACCGCGATCGAGCGCGTCCGTGCCGAGATCGCCGACATCGCGGCCTTGACCGGCATGAGCCTCGCCGAATTCCGCCGAATCGTGAACCAGGTGCAGAAAGGCGAGCGCGAGGCCCGCATCGCCAAAAAGGAAATGGTCGAAGCGAATTTGCGCCTCGTCATCTCCATCGCCAAGAAATACACCAACCGCGGCCTGCAGTTCCTGGATCTTATCCAGGAGGGCAATATCGGCCTGATGAAGGCGGTCGATAAGTTCGAATACCGCCGCGGCTACAAGTTCAGCACCTACGCCACCTGGTGGATCCGCCAGGCGATCACCCGCTCGATCGCCGACCAGGCCCGCACCATCCGCATCCCCGTCCACATGATCGAGACGATCAACAAACTGGTGCGGACGTCGCGGCAAATCCTCCACGAAATCGGCCGCGAACCCACCCCCGAAGAACTCGCCGAACGCCTCTCCATGCCCCTGGAGAAGGTTCGCAAGGTAATGAAGATCGCCAAGGAACCGATCTCCCTCGAAACCCCCATCGGCGACGAAGAAGACAGCCACCTCGGCGACTTCATCGAAGACAAGAACGCGGTGATCCCGGTGGACGCCGCGATCCAGGCGAACCTGAAGGAAACGGTGACGCGGGTGCTGGCGAGCCTCACGCCGCGCGAGGAGCGGGTGCTGAGGATGCGCTTCGGCATCGGCATGAACACCGACCACACGCTCGAGGAGGTGGGTCAGCAGTTCTCGGTGACGCGTGAGCGGATTCGGCAGATCGAGGCGAAGGCGCTGCGGAAGCTGAAGCATCCGAGCCGATCACGGAAGATGCGGAGCTTTCTGGATCAGTGAGCTAAATCTGCAGAAGCGGGATAAGCTCACTTGGTAAGCAAGTGGAGCGCCGTGCTCCCAAGGAGCAACCATGGACCTCAAGATTCACTCGATAACCAACAGCGGCAACGCCGCTGAGGAACATGTGACTCTCGAGGTCATCGCAGATACCGACCTGAAGAACTATATGATTGCCGACACTACGTATGTAGATGATACGTCGATATCGAACAAATTACGACATACATATTGGTTCGTTTCTAAGAGCGTAAAAAAAGGCGACTTTGTACGGCTGCATACCGGTCCAGGAACGCCTTCGTCGCCCAATAACAACGCAAAGACGAAGACTCACCACTTTTATTGGGGGTTAGGAAAGGGGGTATGGAACGACACTGGCGATGTAGCGCTCCTACTCCAAGTCACCACCTGGAGGACGAAGAAGGTAGGTTAACATCCTCGATGGCCTAGTTTCCTGGCGCCAATGCCTCTTCAAACTTGGCTCGCCCATGATCCACCTTAACCAAATCGAAATTTCCTGCCGTGTTAAGGCCGATGTGCCACATGCGTCGAGTCCAGTATCTGCCGACGAGCCTCCGGTTACATTGTTCTACCACGAGGGAAGCAGCCCCCTCGTGATTACTCTCGTCTGACGCTGCGATCTCCCTTGTCTGCTGATCATACGAATAGTCGAGCCGAAACTTGTCGTCGCCTCCTTTAGAAACTCGCGCTGACTTAGAATACGAAGTCGAGTTTGTGTTTCTTAGCTTACCTAAGATCTTCAAGTCGAAGAGGCTCGCTTTGATGAACAAGGCGATCTCAAAGTCCGTGAGTAGTACCTCGTCTATCCGTTCCGGGTCGATCTTTCTCGAGGAAGATGCCGAATCCCTGAGGTGCTTAACGCGTGACCAGTTTGACTGACCCTTGCCCACCCAAGTGCCGTTCAGGTCAGGGAAGAGAGTCTCGTTCAGGATCGGGAAGAGCCACCATACCCATCGCCAGATGGCCCACTTAGGTGACGTCGGTCCAAAGATAACAGCAATCGCAAGGCTCGCTACCGTCAGCGTCAGGGTAAACCTCCGAAGCCAGTTGGAGGAGGTATCGGGCAGGCCGCTTATGAGGAGCAGCACGGCAAAGACCGCGAGCACTACAAAACCACTGGCCTTGAGGAGCGCGGGTAACGGGACGGTGGCGTACATTTTTCTCGTTAACCCTCTTGAAGGTGGCGTCAGCTGTACCCACTTTGTTCGCCCATGGCGAGAGACCGAGGGGACAGGAAGTCACTATGTTCGATGCATCGAAACTTATCACTGATTTCCACTCTGAGCATGTTCGGCTTACGAACGCGCAACGCGGCGACATGCGAACCCGGCGGGACGCTAACGTCAACCGGATCAAATCCGGTCTTGCGGAGAATGGCAAACCAGAGATCGCCGGTATCATCAATCAAGGCGGGTACGCCATGAAGACGATGACGCAGCCAGCCGAAGCGAGCGACACCACCTACGATATCGACCTAGGCGTTGTCTTCGAAGCGGAGGACGCGGCTTCCCCGAAAACGACTCGCACATGGGTCCTTGACGCGCTGACGAAAAAGGCAACCGCTGTGAAGGGTGAGCCGGAGGACAAAGGGAAGTGCATCCGCATCGAATATGCAGAGGGTTACCAGTGCGACTTTCCCGTGTTTAAGCGCGAGTGGAACGGGGACAACTATATTCATTATATCGCCCTGCGCGATGATTGGACGGTGTCTAGCCCCGCACAGATCAATGATTGGCTTGAACGGGAGGTAAAGAACCGGAGTCCTGAAGATTCTTCTCCATACCAGCTTCGCCGGGTAATCCGGTTGATGAAGTTCCTAGGAAAGACGTGGGCTCATGCAAGCGGGCGGCGGTATCCCAGTGGGCTTCTCCTTACCGCGCTCACGGTAGAGGCTTATAAGGCAGTGGACTCCCGGCTTGATGAGGCCTTTTACCGCACGTTGCGCGCGCTCGGCGCGCGCTATTCGGCTCTTCCAGTATATGCCGATGGCATTGAGGTTTCATCGGAAAAAGACGCGGATCGGATTGAACGCTTCTGCAAGAAAGCTGGGGAGTTGGCTGACCTCTTAGAGCCGCTGGACACCCGCCCGGGCGAGCATGATGCAGATTCGGCGAGGGCTCTGTGGAAGAAGGTGTTTCGCCACTCGTTCTTTAATCCCCTTGAGACGAAGTCCGCCAAGGCAGAGGCGGCTGCGACAGCCGTAGGCGGCTTGGGGCTCACCAATGCTGTTTTCGCTGAACGCTCGGCTGCTGCGGTTGCGGCGACGGCCGTGCCATCGAAACCGTGGGGTGCAAAGGACTGAAACGGGAAGAACTACTTGATCAGTGTTCTTCGGCGCTGATCGACCACGTCGGCTTGCGAGTCACGCAGGCCGACACCTTTCCTGTTGTGGTCGAGGGAAGGTTCGTCATCGATGGACCGCAAGGCCCGTTCGACGCGTACCAGGTTCGGATCGAATTTTCCGAAGCGTTTCCGCTATCGTCGCCGCAAGTGTTTGAGACCGGTGGCCGTGTGCCCTGGGAAATCGATCGGCATGTTTTCAGCGACGGCCACGCCTGTTTAGAAGTTTGGCCAGTGTGGCGTGCTAGAAACCCCACAGCAACAGTTCGGACGGTCCTCAACGGACCCGTTCGTAACTTCCTGCTGTCGCAGAGCGTGTTTGAAGCAACCACTAAGTGGCCGTTTGGGGAGTACGCACACGGTGATGCCGGGCAGCGGGACGCGCTACGCGAAATTCTTAGAGCACCAACGCCGAACGACGAAGATCTTCTCTGGCGTGTCTATGCACTCCTGAGCCCTCCACGCCGCCAAAATGCGTGTCCTTGTAGGAGCGGCCGTCTATATCGAAGATGTCACCGGGATGAGATGCAGCAGATCGCCAGCAGCATGGACGACGCGGGTCTCTGGCTCATCACGGAGATGTACCTCAAAGTTCTCAAGAGATGATCAAGCGGCCGCAGCGACGGCATCGCGGCTCTCCTTCTCTCACAAGCACTACTGTAGGTTGCGCGCTGGAGGGTGGGAAGGGATTCGAACCCTCGGAGCAGAAACTGCTCGGCTGATCGGCGATCAGCTGCCTTAAGCCACTCGGCCACCCCCGTAGGAGCGCGATGGCTTTAAATTGGGGATGAGCGCTCGTCTCTTCAAGCCCGAGTGCCTGATGCTTTCTTCAACAAAAGCCGGATCGCATTGCTCACTTAAGGCGTCGGCTCTGGCTGGCCTCAACGCATAGCCTCAGCCATCTTCCGACCCGCGGGAGGGATATAGACCGGTTTCTTGGATGGCCAACAAGTACTCGACTAGTGCTCTGTTCGCTTCGTTTGTCTTGCGTGTGAACTCCCGAATCTCTGCTAAAGAAAGACCTTCTTTGGGAACAAACATGAGGTTTTTGGCGCTGAACCAAGGAGGAACCAACTGCTGTTCGGCCACAGTCAGAGTTTCGCGGTCGTTGGCCTCAAGTTTCGGAATGCTTACCGTCCAGTGAGCAAGCTTGATTCGGAACTCCGCTCGAGCTTCCACTCTTTTCAAAAGCCGATCCAGACGTTTAAACTGAGAAGCGGGATCTAACGCCTCTCGATCGAAATGTTCCTTGGCAACCGCGCGAAGAACTCGGAGCTTTGGCGAGGTGAGGTTGATCGCATCGAAGGCAATCAATGCCATCTCCAGGCGCTTGCAACCAATCAGCCGCGCGAAAATGAGTGCCAACGTACTTTCAAGACTGGAGAAAGCGGATAGTCCGTGGCCCATTGCTTCGTACAGAGAGCTAATGCTCGTCGAAACGGGAACTATGCTTGGCTCATGGGTCATACGAGCAGCGGCCTTGCGATGTTTACTACTTTGCCGGAATAGACAGATTGCTTGTCATCAAGGCTCATTCCGGCTCCCGCTGCTAATAGCCCTCTCGAGCAACCGCCTGATCGCCTCGCTTTTCGATGGCTTCGGGTCCGGCTGCGCCTCGATCCAGGCCTGGAGTTTGGCTTCCAGAGGCGCCGGGATGCGGACGCCGGTGAGCGGCGTCAGGCAGGTGGACGGTCGGCCGCGCGGTCCTTTTTGTTGCTCGGCTATTCACCCGCCCCTTCATTCATATGACGTTTAATAAGCGGAGGAGAACGCACCCTCCACCGCTCCCGGACCAAGGTCCAAGGTTCCCCTCCCCGCCTAGCGGCCGGGAGGAGGTGGGGGCGCGCTCCTCGGCGCACGAACCTGCAAACGCTCGCTTGGGAGGCGCCTGATGGTTGCCGGCCAGCATAAACTGTCGCGGCGCGCACTGCTAGCCGGTGGCTGCGCTGAGTGTCGTCCAGGAAGTGGGCGTCATGGGAGTCTGGCGAGGTCGATCGCGCCCCCGGCGCGATCTACAGGATGTGGGACATTCCGTACCTCGCCAGCCCATGACGCGTCGGACGGGTTCGTGCGGAGTGCCCGCACGCCCCGCCGGGTTCCCACGAAAGTACTACTTTCGTGGGTGCCCTGGCCGGCCTTACGCGTCTCTCACCGATGCTCGCCTTCGCTGCGCGAAACCTCGCTTCGGCTTGGCGCTTCAGGCGGAGGCCTGATGGCTGCCGGCCAGCATAAACTGTCGCGCCGCGCACTTCTAGCCGGAGCGTGCGTGGCGCCGATGCTCGATCCTTCCGTGCTGTTGGGCCCCGCCCCTCGCCGGGATCCGGCCTGGGAAAAGGCGGTTGCGCGGCTTGCCCGGGCCGAGGAGGCGATCGGGGCGCTGGCGGATAGCGCGGATGAGCGCGCTTACGACCGGGCGGTGGGGCGGCAGATCGCGGCGCTGTCGCGGGTGCCGAAGGCGCCGGCGCCGGATCTCCCTGCGGTGGGCGCCAAGATCGGGCTGATCGCCCGCCGCCAGGCCTGGGAACTGCGCTTCGGCGCGGCAGCGTTCGGTTCGCTGGAGTACGATGTGCGGCGGCTCGCGGCGGCCTAGGCGGAACAGCGCGCCTCCGTCCCCTCCGCAATCGCGCCGGCTAGCCGGCCCCGCTGGTAGCGCCCCAGCCGGTCCAGCTTTATCCGGTAAAGCGCGCACAGAAAGGATTTGTCCCACGCGGTAAGCTCGGCTTTGCCGCCCGCCGCGTCGAGCCCCGCCCCGTCGGTTCCCGCCGCATCGAACCCCGGCGCGTCGAACAGCGTCAGGATCGAGCCGGGCCGCGGCCCCGTGCCGAAGCGGATTTCCGCAAAGCCGATCAGCGCCGCATAATCCGCAACCGCGCTGAGCGAGGCGCCCGCCGCGCGATCGACGTCGACGATAACCGTCGCGCTGCGCAACGTCCTGACGCTTTGGGTGCTGACCAGGCTCGAACCGCTGAGCGACAGGATCCGCCCGTCGGGGCCCGTCGGGAGCAATCCGCCGCCCTCCATCTGCGCGGCCGGCGGCGGCGAGTCGCTCAGCCGGTCGCCGTCCCGTCCGCGCAGCTCCGTCATGTACCACCAGCGGATCGGCGCATCGCCCTGCCGCAGGCTGTGGAGCCGCTCGGCGGGCACCTCCCGCAACAAGGACGGCGACTTGCCCGCGATCCGCCGCACCACCGCGCCTGCGTCCGAAACGAAGCTGACGGTGAGGTTGGGGCTGCAGCGCCCCGCCGCGATCGGAACGCCGGCCGCGGCGGCGGCGGCCCGGAGCCGCGTTTGAACAAGCTGCGCCGGCCGGCCCCCGATGCCGATCACTCTCAGGCACACCGGATCGATCCACCGCGCAACGGCGCTCTGACCGCCCCCGACGCCAAGCGCCCGCACATAGGCCGCCGCGCGGTCGCGCCGCTCACCCTCCGATTCCCGGCTTCCCGTAACCACGATCTCCTCGCCGGGCCGCGGCTTGCCGGGATCGGCCTGGGCGGAAAGCGCGACCAGCGCCGCCCCCCAGCCCAGCGCCTTCACGGTCCTGCTCTTGGGCATATATCCCTCCCGGCGTTGCGGATGGAGCCTCCGCGCGCTGCGCGTCACGATCCTGCCGCCGACGCCCTTGGCCTGTCAACACGGCAGCGCCCCCCCTCCCCCGCACAGCGGAGGGGTTCACAGCGCCCGCACCCGCGGCGGCGCCCGTTCGGTGCCGAGCAGCAGCTCCGTCAGCCCCCACACCATCGCGTCCGCGCGGTCCGGGCTCTTCCCCGGCCCTTCGTAGCCGCCGCCCGCGATCATCCCCATCAGCTCCGCCTCCAGCGCGGGGAAGCGGCCGTGCAAGGTCACTTCGCCGGTCTCGAACCGCATCGCCACCGGCGTCGCGCGATCGACCTTGCCCGCCACCGCCGGCACCAGCTTGATCTTAAGCCCCGCATCGGCGGCGCGGATCACCGCTTCCACCATCTTGCCGCCCTGGTTCGATTCCGCGACCACCGCCACCGGCACGTCCCGATAGGCCGCCGCCCACGCCCTAGCCGCCTCCGCCACCACCCTCGCCCAGCCTTCCGGGCTGCGGTTGGTCACCGAATGGTCGGCCAGCACATGCCCCCTCCCCGCCGCATCCCTGGCGCACGCCACGATGCCGCACGTCCCATCCCCGGACGGCGGATCCACGGCGACGACGATGCGCGCAAACGCAATCCCCTCTCCCATTTCGGGAGAGGGAGGGGCCCGGCCGGCAAAGCCGGACGGGAGGGTGAGGGCCTGTTGTTCGCCGGACTCACCCCCACCCCGCTCGCGGGCCGCAGCCCGCGAGTCGCCCTCTCCCGTAAAGGGAGAGGGTCGGGAAAGCCGGCACCGCTCCAACAACGCCACCGACCACAAAGCCCCCGGCGCGTCGGTCAGCAACTGCCCTTCCAGCTCCTGCAGCGCCAGCCGCGTCCCGGCATAGCGCTGGTAAACATGCTCGGTGAAGGCGCGGGGATTGTGCGGGTTGCCCACGGTAGGCCCGCCGCTCAGCACCGTCCCCGCCGCCGCCAGGATGCCGCGCAGCACCGGCCCCGGCCGCGGCGTGGTGGTGATCAGCGCCCGCGGAAGCTCCCCCAGCCGAAGCCCGAGCCGGAGCATGTCCCAGCAGTCCTGCGCATACTGCCACTTGGCCAGCTCGTCGCACCAGGCGAAATGATGCTCCGGCCCGCGCAGGAAATCCGGCGACGCCCCCGAAAACAGCCGCGCCTCCGCCCCGCCGCGAAACCGAAGCAGGCCCCGCGTCGGCCACCAACCCTCCACATAGGGCTCGGCCACGGCAAGCAGCCCGCTTTTCCCCTCCACCATCACCGTGCGCGCCTCGTCGCGGGTCGCCGCAACCAGGGCGATCCGCACCGCCGCCCCGCCGGCAACCAGGCTCGCCACCCACTCCGCCCCAGCCCGCGTCTTGCCAAAGCCGCGCCCGCCCATCAGCACCCAGGTCAGCCAGTCGCCGGGCGGCGCGCACTGACCGCCGTGCGCCCACGTCTCCCAGTCGAACTCCAGCCCCCAAGCCTCGTTCAGCCCGAGCGAACCGATCAGCCCCAGCTTCTCCTCCGGTTCGAGCTCCTCCACCAGCGACCAGAAGCACGCCGCCTCCGCCACCGCGCTCACGCCGCGCCCCCCTCGTCCGCGCCGCCCGCCGCCGCGTCACCGCCCCGATCGGCCCCCGCCGCCCCACCCGGCTGCCGAGCCGCAATGATCGCCCGCACCTTCATAGCAATGCTCGCCTGCACGTCCTCCAGCCTGGGCGGCCGCCCCCACCGCCCCGGCCCGCGCGCGCCGTCGCCGCGCACCTCGTTGCGGTGCGCGCGAAGCACGTTCAGCGCCTGCTCCACGTTCATCCGCGGGATCGGCCGCTCCGCGTCGAACTCCACCCCTTCCAAACTGTCGTTCGCCGCCTCCAGCAACGCCATTTCCAGTCGCGCATAGCCTTGCTCGAGCGCCGCCTTCCACGTGGCGGCAAAGTCCGGCCGCATCCGCCGCTGCCGGTACACCGTGAAGGTAGTGAACCCCACCGCCGCCGCGGAGGACCGCACGTTGCACGTCGCCGCCAGATGATCGAAGAACAACGCCTCCGCCTCGTCCGACCATTGATAGCCCCCCGTCTTCACCACCTTCGCCCGCCCGCTCCCATCGCGCCGAACGATACTCCCCCGCGGCCCCGCACCCCGGCCCCTGCCCGATCCCTTGCCCATCCGTTCCACTCCACCTTTGCCCACTTGCACAAGTAGAACATAAGGAGTACAATGTAGGAAAGTGTTTTCTGCCCGGGCGCGTAAGCTTCTGACGTGCAACAGGAAAAGCGCCCAATTGTCCTATTCGACTCGAACAAAGTCCTACGCTCCCCCTCCCCTCTCCCCTCCGCGGGAGAGGGCGACTCGCGCGGCAGCGCGAGCAGGGTGAGGGCCTTGGGTGGGCCGAGAATCCGCCGCCGAAGCAGCGCGAAGAGTTCCGCGGGAAGCCGGCAGCGGGTCGCGCAGCGAACCCGTCTGACGTCACGGGATTCACTCCCGTGACGGCCCCCGAGGCATCGGTATACCCTTCCCCTCTCCCCTCCGCGGGAGAGGGCGACTCGCGCGGCAGCGCGAGCGGGGTGAGGGACTTGGGCCGGTAGCCAGTAATAAGCCGAGCAGTTACCCCTCCACCATCCTCCGGATGGTTCCCCTCCCCATCTGCGATGGGGAGGAACTGGGGGGCGCTCCGCGCGAACCCGCAAACGCCCTCATGGAGGCGCCCGATGGTTGCTGACCGGCATAAACTGTCGCGCCGTGAGGTGCTAGCCGCGGCGTGCGCGGCGCCGGCCATTCCCGTCACCCCGGACTTGATCCGGGGTCCACCTTCCCGGCGGCCGAGGAGAAGGACAGGTGGATGCCGGATCAAGTCCGGCATGACGATGTGGCGGCCGACGCGTGGGCGCGTGCTTGCCTGCGCCAAGCGGGGAGACACCCTTCTCTCCTACTCTTCTCCTCTTCTCCCCTCTCCTCCGCGTCTCGGCGCCTCCGCGTGAAATCCCTTCTTCAAGCCTCAGCGCAACACCAAGCCGGGATTGTTTCACGCGGAGGCGCGGAGACGCGGAGAGAGAGCCCCTCTCCCCGCTCGCTTCGCGAGTCGCCCTCTCCCGCAGAGGGAAGAGAGGTAAGTGCAGCCAAGCCCTTCCCTCTCCCGTTTGCGGGAGAGGGCGACTCGCGCGGCAGCGCGAGCGGGGAGAGGGGCAGAACCGTGGCGAAATCCACCAGCATCTCCCCCAACACTTGGCGAACCTCCCCAACCCGCCGCACCCCTCACCCGCACCCCCACACCCCCAACCCCCTGCAAAACCACGCTTCCGCCAAATTGGCACGGCTTATGCTGAGCACCCCGCATCAACGGGGCGAAAAGCCCGATGCCAAGGGACAAAAAGATCATGAGCAACGACCACGCCAACCTCATCCTCCGCGACGACACGGTGCTCGGCGTCTGCCAGGCGCTGGGCGAGGATTTCGGGATCAGCCCGGTGTGGCTGCGAGTCCTCGCCGCCACCTTGCTGCTGTGGAACCCGCAGGCGGTAATCGCAGGCTACCTCCTCGCGGGCGTGCTGGTCCTCGCCTCGCGCCTGCTCTTCCCCCGCCCGCGCGCCAAGGCAGCCGAAGCGGTCGAGGCACCCGCCCCCGCCGCCGCCGAGCCCGAGGCGCAGGTCGAACTCCCCCTCGCCGCGTAGCCAAGAAGCGGGACCCCCGCTTTCGCGGGGGTGACGGTAAAAGCGCCGCCCCACCCCACCCGTCATTCCCGCGAAACCGGGAATCCCGCTTCTTCTTCTTCTCTCCTCCCGAACGCCCCAACGAGGTTTATGCAACGCTAACAGCGCATAAACCTCGTTTTTACGCGGTTGATATAGGTCAAGCGCTTAGAGCGGCTTCAGGTAAGGCACGCTTTGGAGTGGAAAAGCACATGGGGTCAGCATCGTTCGGGCTCGCGCAAGGCGGATCGGCCCAGCCGGGGCAGCTGTTGCTGGCCTGCGTCGAGGCCCATGGCTCGGCAAGCCAAGGCTGGGCCCGCGGTGCCGCGGCGCTCGGCGGGGAGCAGGGCGCGCGGGCGTTGACCGACGCCGTCCACTACCTTTGCACCCTCCACGGCCGCTATCCCGGCGTGATCGACCATGCCGCCGCCCGGATCACCGAGCCCGCCGGCCGCGCCTGGATCGCCCAGGCGACCTACGCCTTTGCCGGCGAGCGCGCCTACCTCGCCCGCCTCGCCGTCGCCGCCGGCCCGGTGCCGAGCACGCCGGGCGCCGCGTCCAGCGATTCGGCCGTTCACACCCAGCGCCATGCGATCGAGATGCTCGCCCGGTCGGAACGCGGCGGCTGCGCGGTCGGCGCGGCGATGGCGGTGGTACTCGACTGGGCGGATGTCCGGGTGGCGCTCGACGCCGCCGCGCGCCGCTTCGGGGTCGAGCCGCCGCCCTACCAGGCCGCCGACCAGACCGCGATAGCGGGCCTTGCCGAGCAGCTCGCCGCCGCCCCGTCCGCCCAGCGCGCTTTGTTGTTCGGCGCCGAGCAGATCCTGCTTCAGCACCGCGGGCTTTGGGAGCTGCTAGAAACCCGCCACAGCGCCCGCGTCGCCGCCGCCGCTTAAGCGGGGCCGCGCACCCCGGCTGAGCGGGGCCCTCGCAGCGTCCGCAGGAAGCCCATCGCCAGCATGATCGCGCCGCTGCCCAGCGAGGCCCAGAGCAGCGCCCGTGCCACCGCCTCGCTCCACCCGGGCCAGAGCAAAGCCACCGTGGTCAGCGCCCAGAATAAAGCGAGCAGCGGCGGCCAGCGGCCATAATCGGTCACCCGGAAGGGGTGGACGAAGTGCACCGGCGCGAAGGTGAACAGGGTGAAGAACACCACAACCGCCGCCCCGACCAGCTCCCCCGGCTGGCCGACGTAGAGGTAAAAGGCGACCACGTTCCACAGCGACGGAAAGCCGCGGAAATAATTGTCGTCGGTCTTCATGTCGCGGCGGGTGAACAGGTAGAGCGAGGAAAGCTGGATCAGCGCGGCGAGCGGCACGATCCACCCCTCCGGCACCAGCCCCGCGCGCCAGATCAGGATGGTGGGGACGAACACGTAGGTCAGGTAGTCGATCACCAGGTCGGCGGTGTCGCCGTCGATGCGCGGCGCCCTGGTCTTGACGTGCGCCCAGCGCGCCAGCGTGCCGTCCACCCCGTCCACCGCAAGGCCGATCAGCAGCCACAGCAGGCACAGGCGATAGTCGCCCGCCTCGATCGCCATCACCGCCAAAAACGCGATCACCGCGCCGGAGAAGGTGAAAGCGTGCACCGCCCAGGCGGCGATGGCGGGCGGGCCGCTTGGAGCCGGTGCGGGTATGGGTGCTTGATCACGCATTGCGCCTCCGAACGGGTCGCGCGGGGAAGCGGTTCCGGCTCAGCTTGACTCAGGCCCCCTGCCCGTCGTCTCCTCCCCCCATGAAGACGCTCCTCGCAATCGCCCTGCTCGCCGCGCCCGGCCTTGCCGCCGCCAAGCCGAAGCTTCCGCCCTATGCGGAGTCGATCCGCTGCGCCGGCCTCGCCGAAGCGGCTTCGAGGCGCGAAGAAGGCGGCGTTCGATTCAGCAAGGTGAATTTCAGCGCGGCGATCTTTTGGGGCATGGCGGCCTCCGAGCGCGGGCGAAAGGACGGCGTGACCGGGGCGCGCTTCGACGCCGATCAGCGCGCCGCCGCCGCAAAGGCCGACTCGGAGTTCGAGGCGGGAAGCAACGCCGCCGCCGCCGAGCTTGCCCGCTGCATCGCCCGGATTCCGCCCGACCCGCCGGCGCGCAAGGGCAAGCGCCGCTGAGGGGCTTCTTGCCCTCCCCTTCCCCCTCCTCTATCCCGCCGCAATGCGTTTTCAGGGCACTTCGAACTACGTCGCCACCGATGACCTTAAGGTCGCGGTCAACGCCGCCGTCACGCTTCGCCGGCCCTTGCTGGTCAAGGGTGAGCCGGGCACGGGCAAGACCGTCCTTGCCCACGAGATCGCCGCCGCGGTCGGCGCGCCGCTGATCGAGTGGCACGTCAAATCGACCACCAAGGCGCATCAGGGCCTTTACGAATATGACGCGGTGGCGCGGCTTCGCGACGGCCAGCTCGGCGACGCGCGGGTTCACGACATTTCGAACTACATCCGCCGCGGCAAGCTGTGGGACGCGTTCACCGCGCCGCAGCTGCCCGTGCTGCTGATCGACGAGATCGACAAGGCCGACATCGAGTTCCCCAACGATCTCCTCCAGGAGCTCGACCGGATGGAGTTCCACGTCTACGAAACCGGCGAAACCGTTCGGGCGGTCGAACGCCCCATCGTCATCATCACCTCGAACAACGAGAAAGAACTCCCCGACGCCTTCCTCCGCCGCTGCTTCTTCCACTACATAAAATTCCCAGACCGCGTCACGATGCAGGCGATCATCGACGTGCACTTCCCGGGCATCCAGAAGATGTTGGTCGGGAAGGCGCTCGATATGTTCTACCAGGTGCGCGAAGTGCCCGGCCTCAAGAAGAAACCATCGACCAGCGAGCTGCTCGACTGGCTTAAGCTGCTGCTGCACGAAGACATGCCGCTGGAGGTGCTTCAGTCGAAGGACCCCTCCAAGGCGATCCCGCCGCTCCACGGTGCGCTGCTCAAGAATGAGCAGGACATCATGCTGTTCGAACGTCTTGCTTTCATGGCCCGCCGTGGAAGCTGAGCCATCGGGCGTTGCCTCGGTGCGAGCAGCGGTTTAGCCTTCGCGCTTCGTTGCCGTCGAAGGGTTCTATCCATGCGCTGCCTGCCTTTCCTGCTTGCGCTCGCGATGGTGCCCGCCGTCGCGGTGGCAAAACCCGCCCTTTCGGCCGACAATGCGCAGCAAAAGAAGCTGTGGGTCCGGTCGGGCGAGTCCATTCTTCTCAAGAAGGCGGGCATCGCCTTTCCGAGCAAGCCGGGCGGCCTCTCGATCTCGGGGACAAAGGAGTTCAGCCACGAAGGCGAAGGGGTGGATGCCGCCGTGCAATACGCCTCTGCGGA
The DNA here is from genome assembly GCA_036399475.1 of Allosphingosinicella sp. GTDB lineage: Bacteria > Pseudomonadota > Alphaproteobacteria > Sphingomonadales > Sphingomonadaceae > Allosphingosinicella. The sequence continues at coordinate 23,519 of DASWNA010000032.1, read as the reverse complement.
CGAGCAGGTGTACGCGACCGCCTATCTCTTCTACCCGGGCCTCGCCCACACCGGGCTGGCCGCCTGGGCAACCGACAACGCCATTCGTACAGGCAGCCCGAGCCCCGTTGGCGGCGGCGACATGCGTATTGCGAACGCGGCGGGCGTGAGGAACGGCGCCGTTCGGGCGGATTATTCCAACTACCGGAATGGGCAAGCAAGCAGCGCTGCCTTCTTCAAGGCAGGGCACTGGCTGGTCAAGCTGCGGGTCAGTGGGCCGGAGGCGCGGAAGCAGGAAGTGGAAAGCGCAATGGCCGCACTTCTCGACGGCATCCAGGTGCCCAAAGGCACCACCGTCTATCCCGCAAGCCAGCTCTCCATCACGCAGTGCCCAAACGACGAAGGAAGCAGCGGCGCGCGGATGCTTGCCGACCCTGCGAACAGCGAAAAGCTGGCCCATGCATTTCTCGGCACGTTCGACGGTGCCGGCATTGAGGCGAAGGTGGACGGGACCCAGACGACGATCGTTCTGCCGCCGCGGGTTCCACCCGTATTCTGCCGCAGCGACGGAGTCGTCGTCGGCGACGCGCATATTCCGGTTTTGCGTTCGGCCGATGCCGCGCCGGAAGCAGTCGACGGCCGAACCCGCCTGATCGTTATCCTGAGCGACTCCGGCAGCATGCTGGAGCTGGTCCACCTGCCAAGTTTCAAGCGGTATGTGCTTCTCCACCACGACATTGGCGGCACGGCCATTCTGTCCGGCTGGGATGGTGTTCCATCCGACGCGCAGATTGCCGGTTGGTTCTCCGGTGCGGACAAGGACGCGACGCGCACCCGCGCGATCGTCCGCCACAGCCCCGGTAAAGCCGATTCGATCGAAATTGCAGGCGCCCCGGCCGCACCCGCGGCGCCGATCAGCTAACTCGTCGGCACGCTAGTCCGCTGCGGAAAGCGCTGACTTCGCTTCGGCGTTCGACAGCGTTTCCAGCAGCGCCCGGACCGCCTTGCCGGTGAACGGCTTCTCGAGAACCGGGCAGCCGGTGCGGGCGATGAAGCCGGCTGCGGTCTGGCCCAGCGTGTCGCCGGTGACGAAGCCGATGCGGCGGAGGAGATGCGGCTTCTCGGCGGCGATCCAGTCATGCAGCGCCGGTCCATCGAGCTGCGGCATGCGCAGGTCGGAGAGGATGACGTCGAAATCGCGGGCACGCAGGAAGGCCAGCGCTTCCACCCCGTTGCCCGCGGTCTCGACCTGGTAGCCGGCGCGCGACGCGAACAGGCCGAGCACTTCGGCGACCTCAGGCTCGTCATCCACGACAAGCGCGCTGCCCGCCAACGCGGTTACGATCCTGATCGGCACCGGTTCGGGCGGCTTTTCCTCGGCGGCCGGGGCGGCGCTCAGGGTAATCCGAAAGCAGGCCCCGCCTTCGGGAGCTTCGACCAGCTCCAGGCGGCCGCCATGCGCTTCAACAAGGCCGAGCGAGAAGCAGAGGCCTACGCCGGTGCCGACGCCCTGCGGCTTGGTGGTGAAGAACGGCTCGAAGATGCGGCGGCGGAGGTCGTCAGGAATGCCGGGGCCGCTGTCGGAGACCTCGATCCGCACCTCGCCGGAGGAGTCGCCCGGTGACACGCGCACGGCAAGTTTGCGGGTCCCCTGATGGTCCTGGAGGGCGTGCTGGGCGTTGACGATGAGGTTGACCAGCACCTGGTGAAGCTGATCGGGATCCGCGCTCAGGGTGGGTAGCCCGTCCGTTGCCTCGAAGCTGACCTCGATGCCGGCGGTACGCAGCGAATAATCGGTAAGCTCGATCGCTGCGCGGGCAACTTCGGCGGCGTCCACCGAGCGGCGCTCGGGCCGCTTCTGCCGCGCCATGGCAAGAAAGGTCTGAACGATGCGCGAGCAGCGCTCGGCGGCGCGGCGCACCTTTTCGGCCCGCGCCGCGACAGCGGTTCCCTGGGTCTCCTCCTCCAGCAGCGAGGACTGGGTGGTGACGATGGTCAGCGGATTGTTGAGTTCGTGGCTGACGCCGGCGAGCAGACTGCCGAGCGCGCTCAATTTCTCCGCCTGGTTCAGCGCTTCGCGGGAACGGGCAAGCTCGGCGCCGGCGCGAGCGCGCTGAAGCGCTTCCCAGCTCCGCTCCGCAACCGCCTCCACCAGGTGGATTTCCGCCTCCGTCCATTGCCGGGCTTCGGCCGAGCGGACGGACAAAAGCGCCGAAAGCCGCTCGCCGCTGATCACCGGCACGGTGATGCAGGAGGCGACTTCCATGGCTTCGAAGCGCCTGCGGAAGACGTCGGAAATGCCCGGATCGCTGCGCGCATCGCGGTACACCATGGTGCCGCCGCGGCGGTAGGTGGCGAGTATCTGCGGCCCCACGTCCGAAATCGGCCAGGGCTCCTCGCGCAGGCGCTCCGGCTCGCGCGACCAGCCGGCCGAAACCCCGATCTGGCAATCGCCCTCGCCTACTTCGCGGAAGATCACGTCGCGGGTGTCAAGATATTGGCCAAGCGCCTGCGCGGTGAGCGACAGGATGCGCGCCGGATCCGTTTCGCCGCGTAGCCGGTCGCTCATGGTGAGCAGGAAGCGCTGGCGATGCTCAGCCTCGGCAAGCGCCTGCTGGGCCCGGGCGCGCTCAACGGTGGTCCAGGTCCGGTCCGCAACCTCGTCGAGGAGGCGCATCTCGGTTTCGGTCCACAGCCGCGAGTGGAATTGCTGCACCGCCATGACCGCCCGCAGGGTGCCGTTCTTGACCAGCGGCATGCTCAAAAACGCACGAACGCCGGCGGACACGAAGCGCTCGCCCAGCACCTGGTCGACATCGGGATCGTTGCACACGTCGCAGGAAAAGATCGGCTCGCCCGCCGAATGGCGCTCCACATAATCGTTGGAGTAAACCGACATCGGAAAGTTGTGGGCGGGCACGGTGGTGCCGTCCGAGCGCCAATCGCGGCTGACGTGCATGATGCCTTCGTCCATGTCGACGTTGGCGTAGACGACCCGGTCGACGCCGAGCTCGATGCCAACGGCTGCGGAGGCGAAGGCGAGGATCTTCTCGGCATCGCTTTCCTCGCGAATCCGGTCGCCAAGGCGGAGCAGAAAGGCCTGGTGGGGATCGGGCGTGCTGAACGCCTCGCTGACCGAACCGAGCCAGCCGATCAGCGCGCCGGACGGATCGTGCCACACCTGCGCCTCGCAGCGAAAGCGCCGCGGTGCGCCGCGCGGGCCCGGCAGCGTGAAGGCAAAGGACGCGGAGACACGGCTCTGGCAGGCCGCAAGGCCGGAATTCAGGGCGGTGCGCAAGGCGGCGTGATCGATTCCGGCCAATTCGGTGAGCCGCCAGTTGGTCCAGCGCAGATCCCCGTCCGGCCCGGCGAACCAGCAGGGTGCGGGAAGCTGCTCGACCAGCAGCCGGAGACCCGCCTCGTCAAGCGCCGCGCCGCCGCTGTCGGACACACTCGAATCGGTCACGTGCAGTCCCCACCGCCGCCCAGGTCAACGGGCTCGATGCCTTCTTTTACCCGGTAATGCGAAACGGCGCCAGCGAACGGCGCTGACACCATCGCAACAATTGCGGCGAACGGCTTTAGCGGCGGCGGAAGATCAGGATTGGCTCGTCTTTGTAGGTCGCCGGCTCGTGACTCGAGAACCCGGTTTTCTCCGCAACGCGGATGGAGGCGATGTTCGCTTCGTCGATGATCGCGACGATCTCGCGGCGCCCCCAAGTCTGGTCGGCCCAGGCAAGCGCGCCCAAGGCGGCTTCGGTGGCGATGCCCTTTCCCTGCGCGCGCGGCGACAGCATCCAGCCCATTTCGGGCAGGCCCTCGACCGGCGGCATCACGCCACGCTTGAAGTCGGCGAAACCGACCTGGCCGAGATAAGTGCCGTCGGCTCTGTCCTCGACCGTCCAATAGCCGAAGCCGAGGATCGCCCACATCCCGAAGCCGGACAAGAGCTTGCGCCAGGCATCTTCCCGCGAAACGATGTGGCCGCCGAGGAAGCGTACCGTTTCGGGATCGCCCAGCAACGCGGCGTGGGCGTCGAGATCGGTTTCGTGAAGGGCGCGGAGGCGGAGGCGGGCGGTCTCGACGGTCGGGACCACGCGCCGGGCCGGAATTACTTCTTGGTGCCGAGGGTGAGGCCGCCGAAGCGCTTGTTGAAGCGCGCGACCTGACCGCCCTGGTCGAGCAGCTTGCCGGTGCCGCCGGTCCACGCCGGGTGCGCGGTGGGATCGATGTCGAGCTGCAGCGTGTCGCCTTCCTTGCCCCAGGTGGAGCGGGTTTCGAACACGTCGCCGTTGGTCATCTGGACCTTGATCATGTGGTAATCGGGGTGGGTATCGGTCTTCATGATGTGGGTTCCCTGGTGCGGCTGGTTTCCGACCAGCCAGGTCAAAAAGTCAGGGCGCGCTCTACAAGGCGGCGCCGCGATTGACAAGCCATGCTGCGGTGCAATAGCGCTCCGCCCAGCGAAGGTGCCTGGGGAGGGGCTCCCATGAAAGTACTACTTTCATGGGGACCTTGAACCTCGGGTGAAAATGGGAAGCCGGCGGAAATCCGGCGCTGTGCCCGCAACTGTAAGCGGCGAGGCCGCCCTTCTTAAGGAAGGGACCGGCCACCGACCCGCAAAGCCAGGAGACCTGCCCTCGCTTGTCGTCCGCACCCGGCCGGGACCAGCCTGGGGTGCGTGGCATTGCGGGCATCCCCCTGGGTGCCGGCAATTCCTCCGAGACGGCATGTCGTATGTGCCGTTTGAAGGAGGTTCCCGTGTCGTTATTCATTCTTTCCTTGCTGTCTGCCGCTGCGCCCGTTGCCGCGCCGGAGGAGACGATCGTGGTCACCGCGTCGCGCGAGCCGGTGGAGGCGGACGAGGCCCCGGTGTCCGCCACGGTGGTAGAGGGCGAGGCGCTGCGATCGTTTGCGTTGCCGCTCGCCGTTGACGTGCTTCGGCTGATGCCCGGCGTTTCCGTTGCCCAGTCCGGGCCGCGGGGGAGCCAGACGCAGCTTCGGATCCGCGGCGCCGAGGCCAACCACACCCTATTGTTCGTGGACGGCATCCGCTTCAACGACCCGGCGGCGGGCAACGAGGCGCGGTTCGAGCTGCTCGCCGCCGATGCCTTGTCGCGGATGGAGATCGTGCGAGGGCCGCAATCCGCCTTGTGGGGTTCGGAAGCGTTGGGCGGCGTGGTTGCGGTGGCGAGCGCGGATCCGTTGCGCCATCGCGGGGCGAGCGCGCTCGGAGAATATGGCAGCTTCGACAGTGCGCGGCTTTCGGGGCAATTTGCGGAGCGAACGGGTGCGGTTGGCCTGTCCGGCTCGGCCGGCTGGATGCGCAGCGACGGCATCGACAGCCTGGGCGCCGGCGGCGAGCGCGACGGGTTCGAGAACCGGCATGCCAGCGTCAAGGCGGTCGCGGCGGTCCGGGATGGCGTCGAGGTCGGCGCGGTCGGCCATTGGCTGGAGGGGGAGAGCGAATTCGACGGCTACGACCCGGTCACTTTTCAGCGCGCGGACACGCTTGATGCGACACGCAATCGGCTCGGCGCGGTGCGCGGCTGGGCGGATGCCAAGCTTGGAGCGTGGGATCTCGGCGCGGAGGCGAGCTACCTGTCGAGCACCAACCGCAACCGTGTCGGGGCAGCGCCGCTTAACCGCACCGCAGGCGAACGGTTGACGGCGGGCGCCCAGGCTTCGCGGGCGTTCGGCGGGCATCGGCTAACGGCGGCCGTCGAGCATCAGGCCGAGGATTTCCGCGCCCGCGATCAGGTCTACTTCGGCGGCACCGACCAGGATCGGGAGCGCAGCCTTACCGCATTTGTGGGGGAATGGCGGGCGGAGTGGTCGGACGTTTTCACAACCGACATCGCAGTGCGGCACGACAGCTTCAGCGCCTTTGCCGATGCCACGACACTGCGCGCCTCGCTGCTGGTGCGGCCTGCCGAGGGCTGGCGCCTGCACGCGGCTTATGGCGAGGGCATTGCGCAGCCGACCTTTTACGATCTTTACGGCTTCTTCCCCCGCTCCTTTGTCGGCAATCCGGCGCTCAGGCCGGAAAGCTCGCGCGGCTTCGAAGCAGGTGTGCGGTGGGAGAGCGGTGCCTTTTCAGCAGGCGTGACCGGCTTCACGAACCGCCTCAAGGACGAAATCGTGGACGTGTTCGATCCCACGAACTTCACCTCCAGCACCGCCAACGCAACCGGACGGAGCCGCCGCCGCGGTGTCGAGCTGGACGCCACCTGGCGGCCCTCGGATGCAATGCTGGTGTCGGCCAATTACACCTTCCTCGACGCCGAGGAACGGCAGGTAGCGGGCGCGGCCTTGGTTCGGGAAGTAAGGCGGCCGCGGCACAGCGCGAACCTCCTCGCCACCGGCACGCACGGCCGGTTTTCCTGGGGCGCTTCGACGACCTGGGTGGGTAAGCGGGGGGACGTGGACTTCGACCGGTTCCCGGCGGAGCGCGTGACGCTGGACGACTACCTCTTGGCTTCACTGCGGGTCGGCTTTGAAGTGCTGGACGGGGTGGAAGCGTTTGCGCGGACGGAGAATGCGTTCGACGCGAGTTACCAGGACGCGGTCGGCTATGCGACGGCGGGAAGGAGCGTCCATGCGGGCCTTCGCCTTCGCTTCGGCGCTTAGCCTGGCGTTGGCCGGAGCGGCAGACGCGGCGCCGAAGCGCGTGGCGTCGCTCAACCTGTGCACCGACGAGCTGCTCCTCCTCCTCGCGGCACCGGGGCAGATCGTGTCGGTAACCCACCTCTCGCAATCGCAGGCCGAGACTCCGCTCTGGCAGCAGGCGCGGCGGTACCGGCGCAATGACGGGAGCCTGGATTCGGTGGCGGCGCTCAAGCCCGATCTCGTGCTTACCATGGGCGGGGGGGCTCGGGACCGGGGGCGAATTGCGGCGCGGCTCGGTATTCGGACCCTGGATGTGCCGTATCCGCAGACTGTCGGTGACGTTGAGAAAGCCGTTGCGTCGGTTGCGGCGGCACTCGGCCGGGGCGAGGCGGCGCAGCCGGTGCTGGCACGGCTTGTTGCGCTCAGGGCGTCGGCTCCGAAGCGTAGCACCGATGCTGTCTGGCTCGGCGGCGGTGGACGCAGCGTGGGTGCGGGGAGCCTTGGTGCGCAGTGGATGGCGCTTGCCGGGTTGAAGCAGCGCGCTCTCACCGGTGACCGGATCACGCTGGAGCAATTGCTGGCCCGCCCGCCCGCCGTTCTGCTTCGAAGCAACTACCGCGCGGGCCAATATTCCGGCGAGCAAAGGTGGCTTTCGCACCCGCTTGCGAAGGGCGCCGGCCGTTCGCGCACCGTTACCACCGACGGCCGCCTGTGGACCTGCATGGGCCCGCTGCTCGCCGAGGAAGTGTTTCGGCTGCGCCGGGAGCTTGCGCGTTGAAGGCGCGCATTCTCCTGCCGGCGCTCCCCCTGCTGCTCTTCGCCGCCTCGCTGCTGACGCCCTGGAGCGGCTTCCTGGAGCTTTGGCAGCAGGACCGGGGGCTTGCCCTGGCCGTGCTGCAGGAGCTGCGGCTGCCCCGCGCCTTGCTTGCACTCACCTATGGGGCAATGCTCGGCGCGGCAGGGGCGGCGATCCAGGCCCTGTTCGCCAACCCCCTCGCCTCCCCGGACCTGACCGGAACCACCAGCGGCGCCGCCTTGGGCGCGGTGGTGACGGCCTACCTCCTCGGCTTCGCCTCGCCGCTGGCGCTCTCCGTCGGTGCGGTTGCGGGAGCGCTCGGCGCGCTTCTCCTCCTGCTCCTTCTCGCCGGGCCGAAGGCGGAGACGGCCACCCTGCTCCTCGCGGGCCTGGCGATCAGCGCGCTGGCCGGGGCTCTCACCACCCTTGCGCTTGCGCTGGCCCCCTCCCCCTTCGCCTTCTACGACGCTTACGACTGGCTGATGGGTTCTCTGGTTGATCGCAGCCTGTCGCAAGCGGCTTTCGCCGGCGTTCCCGCCTTGCTCACCATCCTGCTTCTTCTCCGCCTCCGCGCGCCGCTCGATGCGCTCACCCTGGGAGAGGATGTCGCCCAATCCTTCGGCCACGACGTTCGCCGCCTCAGGCTCGAGATCGTCAGCCTCACCGCCGTGGGCGTCGGCGCCTGCGTGGCGATCTGCGGCGCAATCGGCTTTATCGGCCTGGTTGCGCCAATCTTTGCGCGGCGCCTCACGGGCGGCCACCCCGGTCGTGCAATGCTTCCGGCGGCCGCGCTCGGCGGCGCGCTGCTCCTTGCCGCGGACCTTGCGGTCCGCGCCGCCCCGCTTGGCCGCACCCTGCCGGTCGGAGTCGTCACCGCCTTGCTCGGCGCGCCCTTCTTCCTCTGGCTGGTCGCCCATATGCGCTGGAGGTTCGAGCAATGAGCACGCTTCTGGCGGCGAGCGGCCTCGCTTTGCCCGGTCGCCTGTCGGACACGGACCTAGTGATGGCCGAGCCTGCTTTGATCTGTCTCGTCGGACCGAACGGCAGCGGCAAGACCAGCCTGCTTCATGCGCTTGCCGGCATCGGAGCGCCCGCAGGCAGCGTAAGCATCGGCGGCGCGGACCGCGACGCGGCCCGTCCGGCCGAACGGCGGCGCCTGCTTGCCTACCTCCCCGCCGCGCGCGAGGCTGCCTGGCCGGTCACCGTGCGCGATCTGGTTGGCCTCGGGCTCCCGGCGGACGCAGACCCGGGCGAAGCGGATGCAGCCATTGGGTCACTCCAACTAGAGCCGCTGGCGAACCGCCGAGTCGACCGGCTCTCCACCGGCGAGCGAAGCCGAGCGCTGATCGCCCGCGCCCTCGCGCCGAAACCGCGCCTGCTTCTCCTCGATGAGCCGGTCGCGAACCTCGATCCGCTGTGGCAGCTCAGGCTGATGGACCTGTTGAAGGCGACGGTGGCAGATGGTCAGGCGGTGCTGATCGCGCTTCACGACCTCGACCTTGCGGCCCGCTACGCCGACCGGCTGATCGTGATGGACGGCAGGCGCATCGCCGCGGACGGCGACCCGCGCGTCATCATCGGCAGCGATGCGATCCGCGCCGTCTTTGGTATCGAGAAGGGCGAAGAGGGCTGGCGCCCTGCTTAGCCATCCTGCTCACTCCGCCGGCGGGTCCGAGATCATCGCAGTGAAGTTAGCCTCGGCGGCGACCTTGCCGTCCAGGATCACCTTGCCGGCGAACTTGCAGATCGCGCCGCGGTCCTGGACCAGATCGACTTCGATGCGCAGCAGAACGCCCGGCTCCACGGGCCGGCGGAACTTGGCGCCGTCGATCGCCATGAAGTAAACCAGCTTGCCCGAACCGGCGAGGCCAAGCGATTCCACCGCAAGCACGCCCGCCGCCTGCGCCATCGCTTCCACCAGGAGCACGCCGGGCATGATCGGCCGCGATGGAAAATGGCCTTGGAAAAAGGGCTCGTTGATCGTCACCGCCTTGATCGCGACGATGCGCTTCTTCGGCTCGAGCTCCTCGACCCGGTCGATGAGCAGCATCGGGTAGCGGTGCGGCAGCGCCGCCATCACCCGCCGGATATCCAGCGGGCCGACGACGGCGCGTGCCTGATCGGCTTCGGCGGTCACCGGCCCGTGGGCTGCTGCGCCGGCTGGGCAGCCTGCGGCAGCGGCGTGACGCTGACGCTCGGGAGCTGCTGGTTGAGCGCAGTGAGAACCGCGTCGGTAACGTCGATCGCATTGGAGCGGGCCAGCGTGGCGTTGACGTCGAGTGCGACATTGGCGCCGCGCGCGTTCATCACCGTGGTGACGATCGGGTTCAGCCGGACGTTGATCTGACGCAGCACGTTCTGCTGGGTCGATTGGATGTTCTGCTCCAGGCCGGCGACTTCCTGCTGGGCAGCGCTCTGGCGGGCCTGGAACGCCTGAACCCGGGTGCTGAGCGTAGTCTCGGCGGCGGTCCGCGCCGCACCGGTCTGGTTGCGAATTGCCGCGCCGGCCTGCTCGATCGACTGAGCTTCGGTCTGGAGCGGCTGGCCAAGTGTTTGCGCGCGCGTGCGGGCCGAGGTGATCAGACCCTGGAGCTGGGTTTGCGCTGCCCTGCAAGCGGTGCAGTCGCGGTAAATGCGGTCGGTGTCGACCACCACGATCACCGCGCCGGGAGCCTTCTGCGCCACAGCGGCGCCGGGCAGGCCAACGGAGAGCGCGGCAAGGGCCGCGCCGAGAACGATTTTTTTCATCAGAATGCAGTCCCTACGTTGAATGTGATGAGCTTGGTGTCGTCGCCCTCGGCCTTTGTAAGCGCCTTGGCTATATCGATCCTGAACGGGCCGAACGGCGAGTTCCAGTTGACGCCGATGCCAACCGACACGCGCGGCTTGGGCGTGTCGCCGACATAGCGTTCGATGAAGCGGTCGCCTGGCGTCGTGCCCGTCGGGCAGGGGGTGCCCAGCGGCACTGTGCTGGACGGAATGCCGGGAGTTGGGGGCGTGACCGTTCCTGGTGTGCCGACGCAAGTCTGGGTGCTGGGCGCAATGCTTGGATTGCGAAGGCCGAACACCGCGCCCGCATCCACGAAGACGGACGGCCTGAGGCCCATTTCGCGCAAACCCGCGCCCAGGGGAAGTTCGACCTCGGCACGCGCGAGATAATAAGCACGCCCACCAAGTGCATCGTCCTGCCCCAGTTTCTCGCGATTGTTGAAGTCGATTGCCTCGGTTGCATTGAACGAGAAACGCTGAACACGCGGACCTACGCCACGGATATCGAAGCCGTGAATCTGCGGCTCGCCCAGGAAGAAGCGGTCAATGATCCGCACCGGATCAGACGTCGGGGTGCGCGCATTTTCGAAGCTGTGGATGTAACCACCCTCGGCTGAGAGGGCGAGAACGAAGCTGCCAAGCGGCCGCAAGAATTTGGCCGCGTTGGCACGGGTGCGCAGATAGCGCACGCTGCCGCCGAGTCCGGCAAAATCCTGGTTGAGCACGAAGCGTGTGCCGCGCGTCGGCCGAAGCCGGTTATCGGTCGAGTCGTAGGCAAGCGAATAACCAACCGACGACGTGATCCGGCTGCCAAGGGACTCGCACAGGTAAACGCCAGCGACGCACGTGGCGGGCAAGGGCCCCGTGCCGTCAGGATCGGAAAAAAAGCGAGGGTCGTTTCGGTCAAGCGTGACTTCGTCCTGGCTGAGACCATAGCGGCCGGCCAGCGACAGATATTCGGTGATCGGCACGCCTGTGCGGATCTGCAGACCGGTCGACACCTGCTTGTAGGAGGTTTGCCGATTACCGGATGCTCCAAGCCCAAAGCTTGAATAATCGCGGCGGAAGAGATCGCCGCCAAGAGCGATGTTGCGGTCGAACAGATAGGGTTCGGTAAAGCCGAGTTCGATCGACTTCGAATAGCTGGAATAGTTGACCGACGCGCGCAGCTCCTGTCCCTTGCCCATGAAGTTGCGCTGGCGGATCGACACGTTGACCAGGAATCGCTCAAGGCTCGAGAAGCCGGCCGAAAGCTGCAACTCGCCGGTCGCCTTTTCCTCGACGTCAAGGCCCAGCACGACCCGGTCCGGGCCGGAGCCCTGAGTTTGGGTGACTTCCAGATCCTCCTGAAAGAAACCCAGCGACTGGATGCGGTCGCGCGAGCGCTTCACCGCGACCGAGTTGAACGGATCGCCCTCCGCGACGCGGAATTCGCGGCGGATTACCTTGTCGTGGGTGACGGTGTTGCCGTTGATGTCGATCCGCTCGACGTAGACGCGCGGCGTTTCGGCGACCTCAAAGACGACATCCATCGTCCTTTCTTCCTTGTGGCGCACGAAATTCGGCTGCACGTCGGCAAAGGCGTAGCCAAACAGGCCAAGGCTCTCGTTGAGGCCGGTGACCGTGTCCTCGATCTGCTTGGCATTGTACCAGTCGCCGGCCTTCATCGGCACCAACGGCAGCAGCGTCTCGTTCTTGAAGTCGCGGATTGCGCTTTCGACCTTGATGTCGCCGAACTTGTAGCGCTCGCCTTCCTCGACCACGTAGGTGATGATGAAGTCCTGTCGGTCGGAGGTGAGCTCCGCCACCGCCGAAACCACGCGGAAATCGGCATAGCCTTCCGTCAGGTAGAACTGCCTGAGCTTCTGCTGATCGAAGGCGAGACGGTCGGGATCGTAGACCGCGCCGGAGCTGAGGAAGCTCAACAGGCCGGTGCGCTTGGTAACCATTTCGCCGCGCAGGTCGCCGTCGGAGAATTGCTCGTTGCCGAGGATGTTGATCTGGCGGATCTTGGACTTCGCGCCCTCGTTAACCTCGAACACCACATCGACGCGGTTCTGCTCGAGCTGAACGATCTTGGGCTCGACCTGCGCCGCGAAGCGGCCCTGGCGGCGGTAGAGCTCGATGATGCGGGCGACGTCGGCGCGCGCCTTGGAACGGGTGAAGATCTGGCGCGGGGCAAGCTTGATCTCGGGATTGATCTTCTCGTCCTTGATGCGCTTGTTGCCTTCAAGGATGATGCGGTTGATCACCGGGTTCTCGCGCACCTGGATGACGAGGTTGCCGGTGTCGCCGCCGCGGATCTGGACGTCGGCGAACAGCTCGGTCGCGTAAAGATCACGAAGCGCTTCGTCGAGACGTTCGCGGGTGTAGCTCTCGCCGGTGCGCAGCTTCATGTACGAGACCACCGTTTCCGGTTCCAGCCGTTGGTTGCCGCTGACCGCGATCGAGCGGATGACCTGCGCGTCCTGCTGCGCAGCCGGTGCCACCGCCGGAAGCCCGCCGGGCTGGTTCACGACCTGCCCTTCCTGAGCGAAAGCCGGCGCGGCGATGCCGCCGAGGATGGTGCCGACCAGGAGAGCCGAGCACAGCCGCCGGCGCTGAAGGTTCTTGTTGTTCGCTGTCACGGGGTCCCCGCCCTAAAATTATGCCAGGCGCACTTAAGCGCCTTCGCGTTTCCCTGTCGTCCCTAGCCCTGCCCGATACGGCTCAGTCGATCAACCCGCCAAGCTTCGACCACAGCCCAAAAGACGCCAGATCGTTGAAGGTGACGAACACCATAAGCGCCAGAAGAGCCGCAAGGCCGGTGCGGAAGGCCCATTCCTGCGCTTCCGGCCTCAGCGGTTTCCGGCGCACCCCCTCAATCAGATAGAGAAGGAGATGCCCGCCGTCGAGCATGGGGATTGGCAAGAGGTTGATGAAGCCCAGATTAATGGAGATCACCGCGAGGAACCACAGAAAGGCCAAAATGCCGAGACTGGCCTGCTCGCCGGAGAATTTGGCGATCTTCAAGGGCCCGCCAAGCTCCTTCACCGAGCGCTTGCCGGTGACGATCTGGCCGATGCCTTCCACGGTGGTGGTGACCACGAACCAGGTCGTCCGCACGGATGCTCCAAGCGCCTGAACCGGCGACACCGCTTCAATCACCGGCGTTCCGGAGACACCAAGCTGGCCGGACCGGAATTCGTTGCCAAAGCGGTCCCGTTTAACGTCGAGCTTGAGCCGCGCCTGGACCTCTTGGAGCCGCCCGTCTCGTTCGAAGCGAACGGTGACCTGTTTGCCGGGATGCAGAACGACGCGGCGCGAAATGTCCTCGAAACGGCTCACCGAGCCGCCGTCGATCTCGACGATCCGGTCGCCGGCCTTGAGACCCGCCTCCGCAGCGGCGGTCCCCCGCTCCACGGCGGCGATCACCGGCGGCGTGCGGGGTTCACCGATCGCCATGAAAAAGCCGGCGATGACCAGGATTGCGACGATGAAGTTGGTGACGGGACCCGCGGCGACGATCAGGAAGCGCTGCCACACCGGCTTGGACTGGAAGGTCTTGTTGCGCTCCTCGGCGGGCAGCGACAGCCACTCGTTACTGGGCTGGCTCGCCGGGTTCATGTCGCCGGCGAACTTCACGTAACCGCCGAGCGGCAGCCAGGAGAGCTTCCAGCGGGTGCCGCGCTTGTCGGTCCAGCCGGCGATTTCGCGGCCGAAGCCGATCGAGAAGGTCTCCGCTTTCACCCCGAACCAGCGGCCGACGAAATAATGGCCGAGCTCGTGAACGAAGATCAACGGGCCGATAACGAGCAGGAAGCTCAAGATCGTCCAGAATATGCCGGGCGTGCCTGTCAAATCGCAAACCTTTGCTTCATCCGGTGCGCCGCGGCCCGCGCGTCGCGGTCAACCTCGAGCACCTCCTCCACCGAAGCCGGCGGCGGCGGATCGCAGCATTGCAGGGTTTCAGCCGCAATTGAAGCGATATCGAGAAAGCCTATCTCATTGGCCAGAAACGCTTCCACGGCGATTTCGTTCGCTGCGTTGAGGATCGCCGGCCGGGCGCCGCCGGCGCGCAATGCGGCCTGGGCGAGCGCGAGAGCGGGGAAGCGCTCCAGATCGGGCGCCTGGAAATCGAGGCTGCCGATCCTGACCAGATCCAGCCGCTCACACGGGGTTTCCATCCGCTCCGGGTAAGCCAGGGTGAACGCGATCGGGATACGCATGTCGGGCGCGCCGAGCTGGGCGAGGACGGAGCCGTCGACATATTCGACCAGGCTGTGGATCACCGACTGCGGGTGGATCACCACGTCGAAGGCTTCGGCGGGGAGTGGAAACAGGTGGAATGCCTCGATCAGCTCCAGCCCCTTGTTCATCAAGGTTGCGGAATCGACCGAAATCTTGGCGCCCATCGACCAATTGGGGTGCGCAACCGCCTGGGCCGGCGTCATCTCGCGCATCTCCTCGAGGCTCTTCTCCCGGAACGGGCCGCCGCTTGCGGTGAGGATGATGCGGCGAACGCCCGCGGGACGCTCGGCATCGAAGCATTGGAAGATCGCATTATGCTCGGAATCGACCGGCAATATGGTCGCGCCCGACGCCGTCGCGGCGCTGGTCATCACGGCGCCGGCGGAGACCAAAGCTTCCTTGTTGGCGAGCGCCACCGTTCTGCCCCCGCGGATCGCCGCCATCGTGGGAGCAAGGCCGGCGCAGCCGACGATCGCGGCCATGGTCCAATCGGCGCCGGCGGACGCCGCGTCGAGCACCGCCTCCTCGCCCGCCGAAGCCTCGATGCCGCTGCCCGCCAGCGCCTCGGCCAGCGGACCGAGCAGGCTTTCGTCGGCGATGACGGCGCGGCGGGCACCGACCTGGCGCGCGGCTTTGGCCAGGCCGGCGACGTCGCGGTGGGCGGTGAGCGCGACGACCTCGAACTGGTCCGGCGCGCGCGAAATGAGGTCAAGCGTCGAGCCGCCGACGGAGCCGGTCGCGCCAAGAACCGTGACGGTGCGCCTGGCGGTCACGCGCTGCCGAGCACCAGCAGCAGCAGGCCGAGCGTGGCAACGGCGACGGGAAGGAGACCATCGACCCGGTCGAGCACGCCGCCGTGGCCGGGGATGATCGAGCCGCTGTCCTTGACACCCAACCGCCGCTTCACCTTGCTCTCATAAAGGTCGCCGATCTGGGCAAGAAGGCCCATCGGCGCGCCTGCGACGGCGAACAGGATGTCGAGATCGAACAGCCATGCCGCCACGCCGCCGACCAATCCTGCGCCGATCATGCCGCCGATCAGCCCGGCCCAGGTCTTGTTGGGGCTGATCTTCGGCGCAAGCTTCGGTCCGCCGATCGATCGGCCGGCGAAGTAGGCGAAGATGTCGGTCGACCAGGTAACCAGCATCGCCCAGAGGACGAGGTCGAAGCGCGCCCATTCCAGCGCCATCAAGGCGAAGGCGGGCGCGCCGACGTAGAAGAAGCCCCAACCGCTGGAGACCTTGCGGCAGGCGAGGCCGTAGAGGACCCCAAGGCCGGCGATCGCGGCAAAGCCTTTCCAGAGCTCCTCGAAGCTGTCGAGGAAGATCCCCTCGACGTCGCCGATGATATCGATCTCGCCGACCGGATAGAGATATTGCGCCGCGGCGAGCAGCAACACGACCAGAATGCCGGCGCCGGCATAGCTGCGCGTCCGGCTGGTGCGGTGCATGTCGCCCCACTCGACCAGCATCACGGCCGCGCCGGCCGCAACCAGCAGTCGGAACACCCAGCCGCCGATATAGATGGCGGCGCAAGCGACAACGATCATCACCACGGCCGCAACGAAGCGGGTGGGGAGATCCGAGTTTTTCTTATCGGCGGGCGCGTTCATCGGCCACCGAAGCGCCGTTCGCGCCCCGCAAAGTCGGCCAGCGCCTGGCTGAGCGCGTGCGCGTCGAAGTCCGGCCACAGAGCATCCACGAAGACCAGCTCGGCATAAGCCGCCTGCCAGAGAAGGAAGTTGGACAAGCGATGCTCCCCCGAGGTGCGGATCACCAGGTCGAGCGGCGGCAGGCCCGCCGTGTCGAGATTGGCCTCGATCGCCGCTTCGTCGATGCCGGCCGGATCGAGTTCGCCCGAGGCAGCCCGCTGGGCGAGCGCACGTGCGGCATTCACCAGTTCGTTGCGCGAACCGTAGTTAAGCGCGATGGCCAACGTCATCCGCGTGTTATTGGCGGTGCGCTCAACCGCCTGATCAACCAATCTCGCAACATCGGCCGGGAAGGCCTTGTGATCGCCCAGGATTACCAGGCGAATGCCTTCCTTGTGGAGGGCGTTGAGCTCTGCGCCGATGTAGAAGCTGAGCAGCCCCATCAGGTCGCTGATCTCCGTCTCCGGCCGCCGCCAATTCTCCGAGGAGAAGGCGTACAGCGTCAGGCATTGAACCCCCGCCTCCCCCGCCGCGCGGATGGTGCGGCGCGCGGCTTCCGCGCCCTGGCGGTGGCCGGCTGCACGGGGAAGCCCCCTTGCCTTCGCCCAGCGCCCATTGCCGTCCATGATGATGGCGACGTGGCGAGCCACGGGGTGGCTTGCCGCTTCGCCATCGACGTGACGCGGGATATCCCCGGTCGGCGCGCCGGTCTGCTCGGCGCCCGCGGTCATCTTGGCCGCTTTGCCGATCACCGTGTCATGATTTCCTTTTCCTTGGCCGCCGCCGCCGCGTCGATCTCCTTGATCGTGTCGTCGGTCAGCTTCTGGACCTCCGTCTCGAGCCGCTTGCGATCGTCCTCGCTGATTTCGTTCTTTTTCTCGTCGGTCTTGAGGCTGTCCATGGCGTCGCGGCGGACGTTTCGGGCCGCAATCCTTGCCTTTTCAGCATATTGGCCGGCGAGCTTGGCGAGCTCCTTGCGGCGTTCCTCGGTCAGATCCGGGATCGGCAGGCGTAAAGTCGTCCCGTCCGAGATCGGGTTCAGACCCAGGCCGGCCGAGCGGATTGCCTTTTCCACTGCCCCGACATTGGACCGGTCCCACACCTGCACCGACAGCATCCGCGGCTCCGGCACCGAGATGGTGGCAACCTGAAGGAGCGGCATGTGCGCGCCATAAACTTCCACCGTCACCGGCTCGAGCAGGGTGGTGGAGGCGCGGCCGGTGCGCAGGCCGCTGAGATCGTGCTTGAGCGATTCAACAGCGCCGGTCATGCGGCGCTGGACATCCGTTTTGTCGTAAGCGGGCATGTATCTACTCCTCGTTCTGAACCATCGTCGCGGTGCCTTCGCCGCCGAGCACGCGGGCCAGATTGCCCTGCTCACGGATGTTGAAGACGACGATCGGGATATTGTTGTCGCGGCACAAGGCCACGGCGCTTGCGTCCATTACCTTTAGATCGTCCGCAAGCACGCGGTTGAAGGTGACGCTGTCGTAGCGCTTGGCCTCTTTGTTCTTCTTGGGATCGGCATCGTAGATCCCATCGACGCTGGTACCCTTGAACAGGGCGTCGCAATTCATCTCCGCGGCGCGCAAGGCGGCGGCGGTATCGGTGGTGAAATAGGGGTTGCCGGTGCCGGCGGCGAAGATCACCACGCGGCCTTTCTCCATGTGCCGAACCGCCTTGCGGCGGATATACGGCTCGGAGATGCTGGCCATCGGAATCGCGGACTGCACGCGCGTATCGACCCCGATCTTCTCAAGCGCATTCTGCATGGCGAGCGCGTTCATCACCGTCGCCAGCATGCCCATATAATCGGCGCTTGCACGGTCGAAGCCCTTGGCGGCGCCGGCGAGACCCCGGAAGATGTTGCCGCCGCCGACGACGATGCACAGCTCATAGCCCGCCGCCTTGGCGTCCGCGATCTGGTGGGCCATGCGGCTGGTGGTCTCGGGATCAATGCCGAACTGGCCCTCCCCCATCAGCACTTCACCGGACAGCTTAAGGAGGATGCGGTTGAAGCGCGGGCGCGTCATGGCGGCGTCGGGTCCGATCGGGTGGGGGCAGGAACGTCGGCCTTACTAAGCCGGGGTGGCGGCGCTGCCAAGCATGTTCCCTTATGCTCATTGCGTGCAGGCGGGATGCAGGCGTGGAGGCGATGAAAGGCGGACGTAAAAAAGGGCGGGCGGGAAGCCGAGCACCGCTCTGGCCTTCCGCCCGCCCCTGAAGCTCCACCATCGCGGACGAACCGCGCCGGCGGAGGATCTTGATGTGCTTACGCGACCGGTTCGGCCTTCTGGCCGACGCCCGAGGCGGCGGCGACTTCGGCGGCGAAGTCGCTGGTCGCTTTCTCGATGCCTTCGCCGAGCTGGAAGCGGACGAAGCCGGCAACCTGCACCGGCGCGCCGACCTTTTTGGCTTCGGCGGCGACGACGTCTTCGATCTTGGTCTTGTTGTCCATGACGAACAGCTGGCTCAGGAATGCCATTTCCTTGCGGAACTTGGCGATCGCGCCTTCCACCATCTTTTCGACGATGTTGTCGGGCTTGCCGCTTTCCTTGGCCTTTTCAGCCGCGATCGCGCGCTCGCGGTCGAGCAGGGCCGGATCGAGATCCTCGCCGCGCAGCGCCAGCGGGTTGGCCGCCGCGATGTGCATGGCGAGCGACTTGCCGAGCGCGTTCAGCGCGTCCTTGTCGCCGGTGCTTTCCAGCGCAACCAGGACGCCGATCTTGCCGAGGCCGGTGGCGGCGGCGTTGTGGACGTAGGAAACGACCACGCCGTCGCCGACTTCCAGCACGGCTGCGCGGCGCAGCGACTGGTTCTCGCCGATGGTGGCGATGTTGTGGGTCAGCTTTTCGGCAACCGTGCCGCCGCTCGGGTACGGGGCCGCACCCAGCGCGTCGATGTCGCTGCCGGTGTCGAGCACCAGCTCGGACGCGGTGCGGACGAATTCCTGGAACTGCTCGTTCTTGGCGACGAAATCGGTCTCGGAGTTAACCTCGACGACAGCGCCCCTGGTGCCGCGGACGGCAACGCCGACCAGGCCTTCGGCGGCGGTGCGGCCGGCCTTCTTGGCGGCGGCGGCGAGGCCCTTGGTGCGCAGCCAGTCGATGGAGGCTTCCATGTCGCCGCTGTTTTCGTTGAGCGCCTTTTTGCAGTCCATCATGCCGGCGCCGGTGCGCTCGCGCAGTTCCTTGACGGAAGCGGCCGTGATCTCAGCCATGTCGTTTGTCCTTCTTCTTGTCTCGATTAGGTCCTTCGAGACGCGTCTTCGACTTCGCTCAGCCGCTCCTCAGGATGAGCGGATAAACGAAAACCGCTCATGCTGAGGAGGCATTGAGCGAAGCCGAAATGCCGTCTCGAAGCACGGGGAGGACCAGCGCCCTCCCCTGCTTAACTTACGCGTCGGCGAGCGCGGCTTCCTGCGGCGGCGCTTCCATCGATCCGATGTCCTCGCCGCGGTTGGCGGCGCCGCCCGACTTGCCGGCGAGCACCGCGTCCGCGATCGCGTCGCAGTACAAGCGGATGGCGCGGCTGGCGTCGTCATTGCCCGGAACCGGGAACGAGATGCCCTGCGGGCTGGCGTTGGAGTCGAGGATCGCGACCACGGGAATGCCGAGGACGTTGGCTTCCTTGATGGCCAGCTCTTCCTTGTTGGCGTCGATCACGAACATCACGTCGGGAATGCCGCCCATGTCGCGGATACCGCCGAGCGAAAGTTCGAACTTGTCGCGCTCGCGGGTGAGCTGAAGCACTTCCTTCTTGGTGAGGCCTGCGGTTTCACCCGAAAGCTGCTCCTCGAGGCTCTTGAAGCGCTTGATCGATCCCGAAATCGTCTTCCAGTTGGTGAGCATGCCGCCCAGCCAGCGGTGGTTGACGAAATGCTGCCCCGAACGGCGGGCGGCTTCGGCGATCGGATCCTGCGCCTGGCGCTTGGTGCCGACGAACAGAACCTTGCCGCCCGAAGCGACGCTGCCGCGGACGAATTCGAGCGCGCGCGCGAACAGCGGCACTGTCTGCGACAGATCGATGATGTGAACGCCGTTACGATCGCCGAAGATATACGGCTTCATTTTCGGGTTCCAGCGGTGAGTCTGGTGGCCGAAATGTGCGCCGGCCTCAAGCAATTGCTGCATGGAAACGTCGGTGGACGCCATGATGTAGTCTCCTTCCGGTTATACCTCTGCAGGGCCGAGAGACCGGGTAAGACCCAGCCACCGGTTATGATGGCCCTGCATGTGGAATGGGCGCGCACTTAGCGGCCACCGCGGGGGAAATCAAGGCTGCGGCGTTGATCGGTTTTACCGTTAGGCCGCCTGGTCGCCGTGGTGCCACCCCCTCCCCGTCATGCCAGCGAAGGCTGGCATCCATGCTGCGTTGTCAAAACGGGCGGTGCGGGCTTCGGCTCAGCATGAACCCCAGCCTACGGCGGGGCGACGGGTTGCACTAAGCCAAGCCTCCCTTTTCAAGGCCCATTCCCGCGCACGAAATTTTATTCCGCTGCCGGATTGACAGAGGAACGGAAGGTGAACATACTGCTATTTCAAGTTGCTATGGATCAAACTCCCACATCGGTCGTTTGGGTGTGGATAAATAAGGGGATAAGCCTGTGACTCATCTGGCTACCGCGATTTTCTTCACGCTCATGCTGCTGGCGGCAACCGTTGCCATTCACATGACGGTTCGCACCTACTGGACCAAGATCGTGCTCGCGCTTCGCGGCGAACTCGGAATGGCCGCTACGCAGCCGGCGCGGACGGCTCCGGCATATGCGCCGCGCGGCGTTGCCGCTTGACCTTTGAATAAGCCAGCATGCTGAACGGGATCGTCGCCGCATAGACGATCGTTAGGATGCTGAGCGTTTCCCACGGTGCCGACACCAAGGCGCCCGCTACCAAAGCGATCACCACGATAGCCGTGAACCGGACGTTCCGCCTGAGGCGCATCGACGTCCAGGAAAAGGTCGCAAGGCTCGAAATCATCAGAAATGCGCACAGGGCCGACCAGGCGGCAATCGCCGGCGGTACGTGCAGCCAGTTCCAGCTCCGGTTGCTTGCGATCCAAAGCAGCAGGGGCAGAAGCATCATGCCCGCCCCCGCCGGCGCCGGAACCCCGGTCAGGAAGCCGGCCGACTTATGCGGTTGTTCCTCGACATCGATGGCCGCGTTGAAGCGGGCGAGGCGAAGCGCCGCACAGACCGCATAAGCCAAAGCGAACAGCCACCCGAAGCGCGGGAAATATTGCAGCACCCACAAGTGCATGATGATCGCCGGCGACACTCCAAACGCGATCACGTCGGACAGCGAGTCGAGCTCGGCGCCGAATCGGCTCTGGCCCTTGAGCATCCGGGCGATTCGCCCATCGAGCCCGTCGAGCACCGCCGCAATGGCGATCGCGGCGACCGCTTTCTCCCATTCCTCGGCAATTGCGAAACGCACGCCGGAGAGGCCGGAGCAGAGCGCAAGCGCGGTGACGGCATTGGGCACGACCGCGCGCAGCGGAATGCCGCGCCGCTCGCGCACCGGCCGAATCACTGGGCGACGCCCTCCAGTGCCTGGGCGACACCGAGCCTGGCGATGATCGTCTCGCCGGCAATGGTGCGCTGGCCGAGCAGCACCTGAGACGAGGTGCCGTCGGGCAGGTAGACGTCGACCCGGCTGCCGAAGCGGATCAGGCCCACGCGCTGGCCCGCAGTCACCCGGTCGCCGACCTTGGACCAGGGCACGATCCGCCGCGCCACCAAGCCGGCGATCTGGGTAAAGGCGATGCGGGTTCCGTCATGGCCCTCGATCAGGAAGTGATTGCGCTCATTGTCCTCGCTGGCTTTGTCGAGGTCGGCGTTGAGGAACTTGCCGGCGATGTAGACGACCTTCTTCACCTCGCCCGCAATCGGCGAGCGGTTGATGTGGACGTCGAACACGCTCATGAAAATCGAGACCCGGGTGCAGGGGCCCGGCGGCAGGCTGTCCTCGCCGACCAGTTCGGGCGGCGGCGGCACGTTGACGATCATGGTGATCAGGCCGTCTGCGGGCGCCACGATCAGGTCGTCGCCCTTTGGCGTGGTGCGGATCGGATCGCGGAAAAAGGCGGCGACCCAAAGCGTGATGCCGACCATGATCCAGCCGAGGCCATCCCAGTCGATCAGCCAGAACAAGACAAGGGCGATCGCCGCGGCGATGACCACGAACTTGCGCCCTTCCGGGTGCACGTTCGGCATGCGGTAGCGGACGTTGGTGGTGACGAGGTCCGGCTTTTCGAGTGATGTCATGGGCCAAGCCTTTAGGCGGCTGCGCCGGTGGTGACAACCGGCGCGCCATTGCCTACACGCCGCGCCAGCCACTGACCACGAGACGAGGAAGCGCGCGTCCCATGCCCAAGATCAAAGTAAAGAACCCGATCGTCGAACTTGACGGCGACGAGATGACCCGCATCATCTGGCAATGGATCCGCGAGCGGCTGATCCTACCCTATCTTGACGTGGAACTGCTCTACTTCGATCTCGGCATGGAGAATCGCGACGCCACCGACGACAAGGTGACGATCGAGTCCGCCGAGGCGATCAAGAAGCACGGCGTCGGCGTCAAATGCGCGACCATCACGCCCGACGAAGCCCGCGTCGAGGAATTCGGCCTCAAGAAGATGTGGAAATCGCCCAACGGCACGATCCGCAACATCCTTGGCGGCGTTGTTTTCCGCGAGCCGATCGTGATCCAGAACGTACCCCGCCTGATCCCGGGCTGGACCGACCCGATCGTCGTCGGCCGCCACGCCTTCGGCGACCAGTACAAGGCAACCGATTTCCTCGTCCCCGGCCCCGGCAAGCTGACCATGAAGTGGGAAGGCACGGACGGCCAGGTCATCGAGCATGAAGTGTTCGACTACCCGACCTCGGGCGTCGCAATGGGCATGTACAACCTCGACGAATCGATCCGCGAGTTCGCCCGCGCCTGCTTCACCTTCGGCCTCGGCCGTGGCTGGCCGGTCTACCTTTCCACCAAGAACACCATCCTGAAAGCCTATGACGGCCGCTTCAAGGACATCTTCCAGGAGATTTTCGAAGGCGAATTCAAGGCGCAGTTCGACGAAGCGGGCACCGTTTATGAGCACCGCCTGATCGACGATCTCGTTGCCTCGGCGCTGAAGTGGAGCGGCAAGTTCGTCTGGGCCTGCAAGAATTACGACGGCGACGTGCAGTCGGACATGGTTGCGCAGGGCTTCGGCAGCCTCGGCCTGATGACCTCCATCCTGATGACGCCCGACGGCAAGACCGTGGAAGCGGAAGCCGCCCATGGCACCGTCACCCGCCATTACCGCATGCACCAGCAGGGCAAGGCGACGTCGACCAACCCGCTCGCATCGATCTTCGCCTGGACCGGCGGCCTCAAGTCCCGCGGCAAGTTCGACGACACGCCGGAAGTGACGCAGTTCGCCGAGACGCTGGAGCAGGTCTGCATCGAAACGGTGGAGCAGGGCCAAATGACCAAGGAC
>DASWNA010000031.1:0-71542 GCA_036399475.1 Allosphingosinicella sp. | reverse complement strand
CCGCGTTCAGGAACTCGGTGTGATCGCCGCCGCGGCCAAAGCGGTCGTTGCGCCATATTTCGCGAACGTCGAGGCCGAGGCCGAGATCGCCGGAAAGGTCGTCGATCCAGCGCGACAGGTTGCGCGACGGCGCGTCGTTCTCCCCGCCGAGACTGCGCTGCTGGGCGGCGAGCGCCTCCCTGCCCTGCCAACGAGGCCCTTCGGAGAACACGCGGACGTGGTCACGGTCGCAGACGCCGTCGGAGCTGCAGCTGTTGCCGATGATGTCGTTGTTCAAGTTGGCGAGCACTTCCCAGCCCTGCGCCTTGGCGTAATCGGCAAGCACCTTGCCGCCATACAGGCCCTGCTCCTCGCCGGAGAGCGCCGCATAGACGATCGTGTACGGGAATTTGTGTTTGGAAAGCACCCGCGCGGCCTCGATCACCGCCGAGGTGCCGGAGCCGTCGTCGTTGGCGCCCGGCGCGTCTTTCGTGAAATCCATCACGTCCGTCACGCGGCTGTCGATGTGGCCGGTGATGATGACAACGCGGTTGGGATCGACGGTGCCGCGCTGGATGGCGATGACGTCGGTGAGCTTGGTGGGCGTGGGAATGCGGCGGCCGGTGACGATTTGAAACGGCGTTTCGATCTTCAGGCAATTTCCGCAGGCACGCGAATAGCGGCGGAATTCGTCCTCCGTCCACTTCAGCGCCGCGCCGATGCCGCGCTTCGGATCGGTCTGCGAGGAGAGCGTGTGGCGGGTGCCGAAGCTGACCAGCTTTTCAACAATGGCGCGGAGGCGGGCTTCCTGGACGCCATCGGCGATCTCGCGCGGCGTGGCGGCTGAGGCGATGGTGGGGAGGAGAAGGGCGGCGGCGAGGAGGGGGAGATGGCGCATGCCACGCCTCTGCGCCGGGAGAGCGCGAGTCGCAAGCATTTCACAACCTGCCCTCTCCCTTCGACGGGAGAGGATACGAAGCCTTAGCGGCTCTGCCGCTTAGGCGAAGTTGGAGAGGGTGACACCGGCGGTGAGTATCCTCTGCCGGTGTCACCCTCTCCCAGCTTCGCCTAAGTTCTCCGAAAGAGGCTCACTAAGGCTTCGCAACCCTCTCCCGTCAAAGGGAGAGGGGCGCCTACAACGATGCGTTACGCCGCTTCCACCACCTGTTCGATGGTGCCGAAGATGGGGTGGCCGTGTTCGTCGTCCATCCAGATGCGCACGGTGTCGCCGCCCTTGAGGAAGCCGGTGGTGGCGCTGCCGCTTTGGATGATTTCCACCGTGCGTACCTCCGCGATGCAGGAGTAGCCGACGCCGCCGTCGGCAACCGGCCTTCCGGGGCCTTCGTCTGCGCCGCGATTGGAGACGGTGCCGGAGCCGATGACCGTGCCCGCGCCGAGGTTGCGGGTCTTGGCGAGGTGGGCGACCAGGGTGCCGAAATCGAAGGTCATGTCGACGCCCGCATCGGCGCGGCCGAAGGGCTGGCCGTTGAGGTCCACCTTGAGCTGGCCGTGGAGCTTGCCGTCCTTCCAGCGCTCGCCAAGCTCGGCGGGGGTAACGAACACCGGCGACAAGGCGGAGGCCGGCTTCGACTGGAGGAAGCCGAAGCCCTTGGCGAGTTCGCCGGGGATGAGATTGCGCAAGCTGACGTCGTTGACCAGCCCGACAAGCAGGATGTGCTCCAGCGCTTCCTCTCGGCTCACGCCGCGGGGCACGTCGCCGGTTACCACCACCACTTCGGCTTCGAGATCGCAGCCCCAGCTTTCGTCGGCGAGCGGGATCGGCGAGCGCGGCGGCAGCATCTCGTCGGAGGCGCCCTGGTACATCAGCGGATCGGTCCAGAAGCTGTCGGGCATTTCGGCCCCGCGCGCCTGGCGGACGAGCTGGACGTGGTTCACATACGCCGAGCCGTCGGCCCACTGATAGGCACGCGGCAACGGGGCGAGCGCGTTCCTCTCATGAAAGCGCATCATCGGGATCGCTTCATGGGCAAGATCGGTGGCGAGCAGCTCGAGCTGCGGCGCGGCAACCGCCCAATTGTCCAGCGCCGCCTGCAGGGTCGGGGCGATGTGAGTCGCATCGGCGCACCAGGCGAGATCCTGGCTCACCACCACCAGCCGTCCGTCGCGGCCTCCCTTGAGCGATCCCAGTTTCATTGGTTCTCCTCTCTATCCTCCCCGGGACGGGGAGGGGGACCGCACGAAGTGCGGTGGAGGGGGGTCAACGCAGCGTACTGCACGGGACCCCCTCCACCAGCCTGCGGCTGGTCCCCCTCCCCGTCCCGGGGAGGATTGCGTCACTGGCATTTGCCGGAACGCTTGGCTAGTGGCCTCCCCAACACCCTATCCCGATCCAAGGACCCTTCATGCGGAACATCGATCATTTCATCGGCGGCGCGGCCGTCCAGTCCGGCGAGCGGCACGGCGACATCTTCGACCCCAACAAGGGCGAAGTGCAGGCGCGGGTCCGCCTCGGCACCGCTGCGGACCTCGAGACGGCGGTTGCAGCGGCCAACGCCGCCCTTCCCGGCTGGATGGCGACCAACCCGCAGCGCCGCGCCCGGGTGATGTTCAACTTCAAGGCGCTTGTCGAGAAGCACATGGACGAACTCGCGCTCCTCCTCTCCTCCGAGCACGGCAAGGTGATCGCCGATTCCAAGGGAGATGTGCAGCGCGGCCTGGAAGTGATCGAGTTCGCCTGCGGAATTCCCCACGCGCTGAAGGGCGAGTATACCCAAGGCGCGGGGCCAGGCATCGACGTTTACTCCATGCGCCAGCCGCTCGGCATCTGCGCCGGCATCACGCCGTTCAACTTTCCGGCGATGATCCCGATGTGGATGTTCGGGATCGCCATCGCGGTCGGCAACGCCTTCATCCTCAAGCCCTCCGAGCGCGATCCTTCGGTGCCGGTGCGGCTTGCCGAACTGATGAAGGAAGCGGGTCTTCCCGACGGCATCCTGCAGGTCGTCCATGGCGACAAGGAAATGGTCGACGCGATCCTCGACCATCCCGAGATCAAGGCGGTGAGCTTCGTCGGTTCGTCCGACATCGCACATTACGTCTATCGCCGCGGCGTCGAAGCCGGAAAGCGCGTCCAGGCAATGGGCGGGGCCAAGAACCACGGCATCGTCATGCCGGATGCCGATCTCGACCAGGTGGTCAACGACCTTGCCGGCGCCGCCTTCGGTTCGGCCGGAGAGCGCTGCATGGCGCTTCCCGTTGTGGTGCCGGTCGGCGAGAAGACCGCCGCCAATCTTCGCGAAAAGCTGATCCCGGTGATTGAGGGCCTTCGGGTCGGCGTCTCCACCGATGCCGACGCGCATTACGGGCCGGTGGTCAATGCCGCACACCGCAGCCGGATCGAGAACTATATCCAGATGTGCGCCGACGAAGGCGGCGAGCTGGTCGTCGACGGCCGCGGCTTCACGCTGCAGGGGCATGAGGAAGGCTTCTTCATCGGTCCGACCCTGTTCGATCATGTGAAGCCGCACTTCCAAAGCTATCAGGAGGAGATTTTCGGGCCGGTGCTGCAGATGGTGCGCGCCGACAGCTTCGAGGAGGCGCTTCGCCTGCCGAGCGAGCATCAGTACGGCAACGGCGTCGCCATCTTCACCCGCAACGGCCACGCGGCGCGCGAGTTCGCGGCCCGGGTCAACGTCGGCATGGTGGGCATCAACGTGCCGATCCCGGTGCCGGTGGCCTATCACAGCTTCGGCGGCTGGAAGCGCTCGGCGTTTGGCGACATCAACCAGCACGGCATGGAAGGCATCCGCTTCTACACCAAGACCAAGACCATAACCCAGCGCTGGCCCGATGGCTCGGTGACGGGCGAGAACGCCTTCGTCATTCCGACCATGGGGTGAGGTGGATCCTCCCCGCTTGCGGGGAGGGGGACCAGCCGCAGGCTGGTGGAGGGGGGCTGGTGCAGCGAACTGCAACAAGCCCCCTCCACCGCACTTCGTGCGGTCCCCCTCCCCGTCCCGGGGAGGATTTTCGCTCAAAGCGCGCTAAGGGGATTTCATGATTCGCCTCCTCCTCTCGTTCCTCCTCCTGCCGCTCGCCGCCGCCTGCGCAACGGTGCAGGCGGAGGCGCCACACGCCACCAAGCGCATCGCCCTTACCTTCGATGACGTGCCCCGCGGGCCGGGCGCGTTCCTCACCCAGGAGGAGCGCACTGACCGGCTGATCGCGGCGCTCAAGGCGGCGCGGGTGCCGCAGGCGGCGTTTTTCGTGAACCCGGGCAAAATCGCCGATCCGGGACGGGCCGGGGCGGAGGCGCGGATCGTACGCTACGTTCGCGCCGGGCACGTGCTCGCCAACCACAGCTTCACCCATCCGCACCTCAACGCCACCTCGGCGGCGGATTACCTGGCGAACATCGACCAAGCCGAAGCCTGGCTGAAGGGTCGTGAAGGGCGGCGGCCGTGGTTCCGTTTCCCCTTCCTCGACGAAGGCGGCACCGACAAGGCGAAGCGGGATGCGATCCGCACCGGCCTTGCCGAGCGCGGGCTCAAGAACGGCTATGTCACCGTCGACGCTTCCGACTGGAACATGGAGTCGCTTGCCATCGGGGCAAAGGCGGCGGGCAAGACCATCGACATGGACGCGCTGCGCGATCTGTATGTCGAGAGCCATGTTCAGGCGGCCGAGTTCTACGACGGCCTTGCCCGCAGGACGCTGGGCCGATCGCCGGCGCACGTCATGCTCCTCCACGAGACCGATCTTGCCGCCTTTTGGATCGACGACATGGTCGCGGCGCTCCGCCGGGCCGGCTGGGAGATCGTGTCCGCCGACAAAGCCTTTGCCGACCCGATGTCCGCGCTGATGCCCGACGTGCCCTCCGCGCAGGGCACGCTCACCGAAGCGCTCGCCTGGGAGAAAGGCCTGCCCGCGCCGCGTTGGTACGAGCGCAACACCATCAGCCTCGCGAACCGCCTGTTCGCCGAGCGCGTCCTCAAGGAAACACCGTCCCAATGAGCCAGTTCGACCTCACCGACGAGCAGCGCCAGATCCAGGAAATGGCGCAGGCCTTCACCGCCGACGCAATCACGCCTCACGCCGCGGAGTGGGACGAGAAGCACATCTTCCCGCGCGACACGATCAAGGCGGCGGCGGAGCTCGGCTTCGGCGCGATCTATGTTTCGGAAGAGAGCGGCGGCATCGGCCTCGGGCGGCTCGAGGCGGCGTTGATCATGGAAGCGATGGCTTATGGCGATCCGTCCACCTCTGCGTTCATCTCGATCCACAACATGGCGTCGTGGATGATCGACCGTTTCGGCTCGGACGCGGTGAAGGCGAAATACCTGCCGTCGATGGTGACGATGGATCAGCTCGGCTCTTATTGCCTGACCGAGCCGGGTTCGGGCTCCGACGCAGCCTCGCTCAAGACCAAAGCGGTCAAGGACGGCGACCATTATGTCGTCACCGGCTCCAAGGCGTTCATCTCGGGCGGCGGCGAGAACGAGATCTACGTCACCATGGTGCGCACCGGCCAGGACGGCCCGAAGGGGATCAGCGCGCTGGTCATCGAAAAGGACATGCCGGGCGTGAGCTTCGGCGCGCAGGAGAAGAAGCTCGGCTGGCACTCCCAGCCGACCTGCCAGGTCAATTTCGACGAAGTGCGGGTGCCGGCCGAGAACCTCGTCGGCGCGGAAGGCGAAGGTTTCCGGATCGCGATGATGGGGCTGGACGGCGGGCGATTGAACATCGGCGCCTGTTCGCTGGGCGGGGCGCAGCGGTGCCTGGACGAGTCGGTCAAGTACACCAAGGAGCGCAAGGCGTTCGGCCAGGCAATTGCCGACTTCCAGGCGACGCAGTTCACGCTCGCCGACATGGAGACTGAGCTGCAGGCGGCGCGGATCTTCCTCTACGCCGCGGCGGTGAAGGTGACGGAGAACGCCGCCGACAAGACCCGGTTCGCGGCGATGGCCAAGCGGCTGGCGACCGACACCGGCTCGTCCGTGGTGGACCGGGCGCTGCAGCTTCACGGCGGCTACGGCTACCTGCAGGATTACCCGATCGAGCGCTTCTGGCGCGACCTTCGGGTCCATTCGATCCTGGAGGGGACGAACCAGATCATGCGGGTGATCGTTGGCCGGGACATGTTGCGGCAGTGACGAGTTTTCGAATGAAGGAACACCCGTTCGCCTCGAGCGAAGTCGAGAGGCCCGGCCGAGCAAAGCGGAGGCCTGGGTTCTCGGCTACGCTCGAATGGGTGTCTCGACTTCGCTCGACACGAACGGGTGCAGGGGCATGAGCCAGGAGGTGCTGACGCCAACGGACGGCAAGGTCGGTCGAATTCGCCTTGCCCGCTCCAAGGCGATCCACGCGCTCACCCGCGACATGTGCGCGGCGATGAGCGAAGCGCTGGTGGCCTGGCACGATGATCTCGCGGTGGAAGCGATCATGCTCGACCATTCCGAAGGCCGCGGCTTCTGCGCGGGCGGGGACGTGGTGATGCTCGCCAAGAGCGGTGCCACGGACGGCGCCCTCGCCCGGGACTTCTTCTTCACCGAATACCGCTTGAACCACCTGCTCTTCACCTACGCCAAGCCGACGATCGCCTTCATGGACGGAATCGTGATGGGCGGCGGTGTCGGTATCTCGCAGCCGTGCAAGTACCGCATCGCAACCGAAAACACCCGCTTCGCAATGCCCGAAACCGCGATCGGCCTGTTTCCGGACGTCGGCGGCGGGTGGTACCTGTCTCGGCTGCCCGGCCGTACCGGGCAGTTCCTGGCGCTGACCGGGGCGCGGCTGGACGGGGCGGAGTGCCTGCACCTCGGGCTGGCGACGCACTACATCTCCTCATTGGCGCTGGATGACGTCAAGGCGCGTATCCTTGCCGAGCCGCAGCGGATCGAGGCCATTCTCGAGGAATCGTCCGCCCCTGCCCCCGAGGCGCGGATCGCGGCCAACCGGGAGGCGATCGACCGGCTGTTCGCGTCCGAGGATTATGAGGAAATCCTAGCGGCGCTTGAAGCCGACGGCTCCGAGTGGGCGCAAAAGGAGCTCGCTACGCTTCGCACCAAGAGCCCGCAGGCCTGCAAGGTGTCGCTCCGCATCCTCTACGACGGCGGGCTGCAGACCGACTTCGCGCACGAGATGCGCCAGGAATATGCCGTCGCCAGCCGCGTCGTTCAGCGCCACGATTTCGTCGAAGGTGTGCGCGCGTTGCTGATCGACAAGGACAGCCAACCGCGTTGGGAGCCGGCGACGCCCGAGGCGGTCACCGACCACATGCTCGACACCATCTTCGCGCCGATGCCCGATGGAGAGGAATGGACGCCCTTATGACCTACGAGAACATCCTCATCGAACAGCGCGGCGCGGTGACGCTGGTGACGCTGAATCGGCCCAAGGCGCTTAACGCGCTCAACAGCGGCGTGCTTGCCGAGCTGATCGGGGCGTTCGCGGCCTATGACGCCGACGACACGCAGCGCTGCCTGGTGCTTACCGGCTCCGAGCGCGCCTTCGCCGCCGGGGCCGACATCAAGGAGATGGAAGCCCAAGGCTTCGCCAGCATGTACGGCTCGAACTTCTTCGCCGGGTGGGAGAAGGTGACGGCGACCCGCAAACCATGGATCGCGGCTGTGGCGGGCTATGCTCTGGGCGGCGGCTGCGAAGTGGCGATGATGGCGGATTTCATCATCGCCGCCGATACGGCCCAGTTCGGCCAGCCCGAAATCAAGCTCGGCGTCACCCCCGGCATGGGCGGCTCGCAGCGGCTCACCCACGCTCTCGGCAAGGCCAAGGCGATGGAAATGTGCCTGACCGGCCGGATGATGGGCGCCGAGGAAGCGGAGCGCGCCGGCCTGGTGGCGCGGGTGGTGCCAGCGGACCAGCTGCTCGACGAGGCGCTGAAGACGGCGGAAACGATCGCCGGCATGGCGCCGCTCGCCGCCATCGCCACCAAGGAGCAGATCAATGCCGCCTTCGAAATGGGTTTGGCGCAGGGCATCGTCTTCGAGCGGCGCCTGTTCCACGGCCTGTTCGGCACGGAGGACCAGAAAGAAGGCATGAGCGCCTTCGTCGCCAAGCGTAAAGCGGAGTGGACTGGGCGCTGACGTTGAAGCGCACCCTCTCCCTTGACGGGAGAGGGTTGCGAAGCCTTAGCGAGCCTCTTCCGGCGAGCTTAGGCGTAGCTGGGAGAGGGTGAGCGCTCGCACTTGCGAGCGCGCGAAGCTTCGCTTCGCTCACCCTCTTCCAACCTCCGCTAGGCGGCTGAGCCGCCAAGCTGCGGTATCCTTCTCCCGTCAAGGGAGAAGTGGTTGGTTGGAGAGAAGACATGGCACGCGTAGCATTTATCGGCCTCGGCAACATGGGCGGCGGGATGGCCGCGAACCTGGTGAAGGCGGGGCATGAGGTTGCCGCCTTCGATTTGTCCGAAGAAGCGCTGGCGAAAGCGGAAGCTAACGGCTGCACCCGCGCCGCCTCCGCCGAGGAAGCCGTGGCAAACACCGAAGCCGTGGTCACCATGCTCCCCGCCGGCAAGCACGTCCGCCAGGTCTATGAGGCAAGCGTGATTGGCAAGGCGCCGACATCCGCCATCCTGATGGACTGCTCCACCATCGATGTGGACAGCGCCCGGGCGGTGATCGCGCAGGCGGAAGCGGCGGGCTACCGAATGGCCGATGCGCCGGTTTCGGGCGGGATCGCGGCGGCCGAGGGCGGCACGCTCACCTTCATGGTCGGCGCTGCGGGCGACGCGTTCGAGGCGGCGCGGCCGTTCCTGGAGCGGATGGGTAAGGCGGTGATCCATGCCGGCGGGCCCGGCGCAGGTCAGGCAGCAAAGATCTGCAACAACATGCTGCTCGGCGCCTCGATGGTCGCGACCTGCGAGACCTTCGTGATGGCGCAGAAGCTCGGGCTCGATCCGCAGACGTTTTTCGATATCTCGTCCAAGGCGTCGGGGCAGTGCTGGTCGATGACGAGCTATTGCCCCCTGCCCGGCGTCGGACCGGAGACTCCGGCCGACCGCGACTACGATGGCGGCTTCGCGGCGGCGCTGATGCTGAAGGATCTGCGGCTGGCGATGGAAGCGGCGCAGAGCGTCGATGCCTACACGCCGATGGGCGCGCACGCGGAGGAGCTTTACACCCGCTTCGCGGAAGGCCTGGGCGGTGCCGGAAAGGACTTTTCGGGGATCATCAAGATGATCGACGATAGCTGGAAAGCCCGCTGACCCGCCGCTCCTCCACCGCATAAGCGCGGGCGAGTTCGGCGGTGCGTTCCGCAGGGCTCTGCTTTGCGCTGGGCAGCAAGGCCGGGCCGCTGCGGCGGCGCAGGTCGGCGAGGCAGCGCTGGGCGGTGTCGCCGTCCCAGAACTCCGGGCGCGGCCGCACCGCGCGGGGCGTGGAGATCGCCTTGGTGAGCTCGACCAGCAGGGTTTCTGGCGTCACCAGCTTGTTGGTGCCTTCGGTGACGGTGACCGGCCGCTCCGTGCTCTCGCGCAGGGTGAGACAGGGAATGCCGAGATAGGTCGTCTCCTCCTGCACGCCGCCCGAGTCGGTGATCGCGGCGGCGGCCCCGGTGACGAGGCTCATGAAGCGGACATAAGGCTGCGGGTCGATCAGCTTCACCCC
This sequence comes from Allosphingosinicella sp., assembly GCA_036399475.1. GTDB lineage: Bacteria > Pseudomonadota > Alphaproteobacteria > Sphingomonadales > Sphingomonadaceae > Allosphingosinicella. The sequence continues at coordinate 61,982 of DASWNA010000031.1, read as the reverse complement.
GGCACGGGCCAGGCGGGAGTCGAGCCCGTTCTGCTTGAGGCGCTGTGCAGTGCGCGGGTGGACGGGAAAGACCAGCGGCAGATCGCGCTGCACTTCGATGAGGGCATCGGTGAGGCGGATGAGCTGGGCCGGCTCGTCGACGTTGGACGGGCGATGGAGCGTTACCACCCCGTAGCCCCCCCGCTTCAGGCCGAGTTCGCCGGGGAGGTCGGCGGCCTCGATTGCGGGGCGCACCAGCTCGAAGCTGTCGAGCATGATGTTGCCGACCCGGGTGATGCGCGCCGGCGCGGTGCCCTCGGCAATGAGGTTGTCGTCGCCGTCGGGTGACGGAGTCCACAGCACGTCGGCGAGCACGTCCGTGACGAGGCGGTTGACCTCTTCCGGCATCGCCCGGTCGCGGCTGCGAAGACCTGCTTCGAGGTGGATGACCGGGAAGCCGAGCTTGGCGGCAACCATTGCGCAGGCGGCGGTTGAGTTGACGTCGCCGACCACAACAAGCCAGTCGGGCCGGTCGCTTAGCGCGACTTTCTCATACTGGATCATCACGCCGCCGGTCTGTTCGGCATGGCTTCCGGAGCCGACGCCGAGATGGTGGTCCGGCTCCGGAAGCTTCAGATCGCTGAAGAAGGCGTCCGACATGTTGACGTCGTAATGCTGCCCAGTGTGGATCAGCACGGGGGTGAAATCGGGCGCGGCGGCGAGGGCGTGCCAGAGCGGCGCCACCTTCATGAAATTGGGACGCGCGGCGGCGACGAGGTGAATGCGCTGGGCCATGAGGGGTGATTACGGGCGCAGCGGTTAAGATTGGGTTTGGGGGCTGGCATCTCGTGCCGGGCAAACTCGCTCATCCTGAGGAGGCACTGAGCAGGGCTCCCATAAAAGTAGTACTTTCATGGGGGCCACGTCGAAGGCCCTTCTCAAAAGACCAGGCGTCCTTCGAGACGCCGCTTCGAGACGGCTTCGCCTCCTCAGCGGCTCCTCAGGATGAGCGGTTGTGGCAAATTCGCTCATCCTGAGGAGGGACTGAGCTTGGCGAAGGCCCGTCTCGAAGGACCCGGGGGAGAGTCACTGCGTCCTTCGAGACGCCGGTTTGACAGGCTCACCGGCTCCTCAAGATGAGCGGGGTGGGAGTAGGACAGCTTGCACTGCAGTCCACCAGCTTTGAAGCCGCGCGTCCCGCACCTCTTCCGCCATCGCCGGTTCGAACCGCTCCACCCCACCGCGCATCGCCGCCGCGTCCTGCAGCAACCCAAACATCCCGCAGCCCACCCCAGCCAGCATCGCCGCGCCAAGGGCGGTGGTCTCCACGAACGCCGGCCGCTCCACCGGCAGCGCCAGCACATCGGCCAGATCCTGCGCCATCCAGCCGTTCGCCGCCATGCCGCCATCGATCTTGAGGCACTCCCAACGCGCGCCGTCGGCGGCGAAGGCGGTCATCAGATCGTGGGTCTGGTAGGCCATTGCCTCCAAAGCGGCGCGGGCGATATGGGCGCGGCCCGTGGCGAAGCTCAGGCCGGTAATTGCGCCGCGGGCGTCGGGGCGCCAGTGGGGGGCGCCGAGGCCGCTGTGGCCCGGCACAACCACGACGCCGCCCGTGTCGGGCACGGAGCGCGCGAGTGCTTCGGTCTCGTCGCTGCTGGTCAGCAGGCCAAGTTCGTCGCGCAGCCACTTGATCAGGCTGCCGGCGGTGAACACCGAGCCCTCCAGCGCATAACACCGCTCGCCGCCGATCTGCCAGGCCACGGTGGAGAGCAAGCGGTGCTCGCTCCGTCTTTGCTCGGCGCCGGTGTGGGTGAGGACAAAGGCGCCCGTGCCATAGGTCGCCTTGGTGTCGCCGGGGGACAAGCATGCCTGTCCGATCGCCGCCGCCTGCTGGTCGCCGGCCATACCGCGGATCGGCACCGGCGCGCCGAGCAGGCTGGGCAGCGTGGTACCAAAATCACCCGCGCAATCAACAATCTCCGGCAGCGCGCCGGGCGGAACATCGAACAGGTCGATCAGCCCCGCGTCCCAGCGCCCCATGCCTATGTCCATCAAGGCGGTGCGCGAGGCGTTGGTCGCGTCGGAGATATGGAGGCCGCCGGTGAGGCGAAACACCAGCCAGCTTTCCACCGTGCCGATGCAAAGGTCAGCACCCGCATCGCGAAGCTGCGGCCAGTGCGCCATCGCCCAGGCGATCTTGGAGCCGCTGAAATACGGGTCGAGCAGCAGGCCGGTGCGCGCCTGCACCGCCGTTTCGTTCCCCGCTTCCTTCAGCGCGGCGCAGAGATCGGACGTGCGCCGGTCTTGCCAGACGATGGCGGGAGCGAGCGCATCCCCGCTGCGGCGCGACCAGAAGACGATCGTCTCGCGCTGGTTGGTGATACCGAGCGCGGCAATGCCCGCAGCGCCACCCGTTGCCTCCACCACTGCCCGGGCGCAGGCGAGCGTCGAGGCCCAGATCTCCTGCGGGTCATGCTCCACCCAGCCGGGGCGGGGATAATGCTGGGTGAGCTCCCTTTGCTCCGAGCCGAGGCACGTGCCGTCGGGCGCGAACAGCATCGCCCGCGTGCTGGTGGTACCGGCGTCGAGAACCAGGAGGGCCATTGCCCCAGCTTTCACGCAAAGGACGCTTCTGTCGAGCCTCCCCTGCGCGGGCGGGAAAGCGGGCTCAGCGCCCTGCCCACTCCTTCTTCATGAGTTCCTTGAAGGTCAGGAAGTCGGCGTCGGAATTGGGGTCGAAATGCTCGATGTCGCCATTGCCGATATAATCGAAATAGGGCCAATGCGAGTCGTTGTCGTCGCCGTAGAGATAGCATTGGATGGTGATGCACGGCTCGGCGGGATCGAGGTTGTGGAGCTTGTGCACCTGGTTCAGCCGCGGCGAAATCCAGGTGACGTCTTCCTTGACGAACGTCTTGGTTGCGAACGCGGTCTGCTCCTCCGGGGCCAGGAACGGGTAGAGGCTGACCGTGATCTCGCCGTGCAGCACACGGATCACTGCGTCGGCGCCGCCATGGTTGTGGATCGGCGAGTAGTTCCCGCTCGGCCAGATTTCCATCACGAACGGAATACCAGGGGATTCTCCCTGGTTGGTGCCGAGCGTGATTCTAAGATAGGTCATGTCGGGATCGTGGGTGCCGAACTCGTTCGCCTTCTGCTCAAGCACTTTCGCGCACCAGCCATCCTTGTCGAGGATGCTCGCCTTGATCGCCGACGAGAATTCCGGAAAGTCGGGCGTGTCGAGAATGAAGCGCGCCCCGGCGACATTGTCGTAGAGCTTCTGGCAGGTGGCGGTCAGGCTCGCCGGAACGGTGACCCGGCCATAAGCGATGTCATCCATGGTGATGCTGTCGTGGGAAACCACGCGCATCGGCAGCTCGACGGTAACCGGATCCTTCCACCTGTCGACGAAATCGGTGAGCGGCGCCGCCACCTCGACCTGCGCGATTTCTGATATCCAGTCCCAGGGGTCCTCAGCCCCCTTCTTCGGCCGCTCAAGGAAGCAGTCCGCGAGCATCGTTCCGAGCCGCATTTCTCCCTTGCCGTAGCGGATCAGGCGATTGTGGCAGTCGAAGCTGAACCAATAGGGGCAGGCAAGCGACGCATCGAGGCCGACTCCGGGCACCAGAAGAAGCTGCGTCTCCACTCCGTCCCGGGAGAGAGAATCCAGACGCGCTTCGTAGGAGCCGACCGTCCAGCGCAAGGCACGGCCGTCCTTTTTGGCGTGTACCGTGACGGTGAAGTCCACGGACTCGCGGAGTACCAGGCCGATCGTTCCCTGCCCGGCGACCGGCAGCGTAAAGCTGCGAAGGCTGTCCGATCCCCCTTCCCCTGCCCTCGGTGCAAGTTCCAGGCTTTCGTAGGCGCGCGGCCGCGCGTCCGGGTCGACGTAGGTCATCTTTCATTCCCCTCCCATTGTGAGCCCAGAGGAGCGGCTGGCGCGGTTTTCGTCAATCCATGCTGTATCCGTTTCGGAGCCGGGCTACACCCGGTGCATGGATGCTTACGATCTCCTGATCATCGGTGGCGGGATCAACGGCGCGGCGATCGCCCGCGACGCGGCGATCCGCGGCGCAAGGGTGCTGCTCGTCGAGAAAGACGATCTTGCCGCCCACACCAGCTCGGCGTCGTCCAAGCTGATCCATGGCGGGCTGCGCTATCTTGAATATGGCGAGTTCCGGCTGGTGCGGGAATCGCTGGCGGAACGGGAAATCTTGCTGCGCACCGCGCCGCACATCGTTCGGCCGCTGCGCTTCGTTCTGCCGCAGGCCAAGCGCATCCACCCGCACTGGATGGTTCGGGCAGGGCTGTATCTGTACGACCTCTTCTCGATCCGCGGCAGCCTTCCGCGCTCGCGGCGGCTGGGCGGGCAAGACGCGGCCTTGCTCGCGCCCCTTAAGGAACGCCGCCGCGCCCTTTCTTATTGGGATGCGTGGGTGGACGACAGCCGCCTGACGATCCTCAACGCGGTCGATGCCGCCGACCAGGGCGCTGAAATCGCGACGCGCACCGCGCTGGTCAGGGCGCGACGGGAAGGCGGCGTCTGGCGGGCCGAACTCTCGGACGGGCGCAGCGTCGAGGCAAAGGCGATGGTCAACGCGGCCGGTCCCTGGGTCGGCGACATCCTCGCCCGCGCAGGGGTTGTTGGCCGAAGCGCGAGCCGGCTGGTCAAAGGGAGCCACCTTGCCGTCGCGGCCTTGTGGGAGGGCGACCAAGGCTACATCCTCCAGCAGCCGGACGGCCGGGTGGTGTTCGCCCTGCCCTGGCTGGGCCGCTTCACCCTGATCGGCACCACCGATGTGCCGGTTGAGAATGCCGAGCCGCCGGCGATCACGCCGGAGGAGACGCGCTACCTGTGCGACGCCGCGAACCGTTATTTCGAGCAACAGCTAAAGCCCGCGGACGTGCTTTCTTCTTATTCCGGTATTCGCGCGCTGTACGATGATGGTGCGCAGGACGCGAAATCCATTACCCGCGACTGGCATCTCGATCTCGACGAGAACGGCCCGCCGATCCTCTCGGTCTACGGAGGCAAGATCACCACCGCGCGGGCGCTTGCCCGGCGCGCAGTGGACAGGCTGGGAATCGAGGGCCGCCGCTCGACGGGTTCGAAGGCGCTGCCCGGCGGCGACCTTTACCCCGCGTTCGTGGAATGGCTCGACCAGCTTTCAGCCTGGATGCCGGCGGAGCTCGTCACCCGCCTGTCGCAAGCCTATGGCACCCGCCTTGTCGACCTGGTCGGCAACGCGCGGAGTCTCAAGCAGCTCGGCCGCCACTTCGGCGGCGGGCTGTACGAGGCGGAGCTCACGTGGATGCGGGAGCGCGAATTTGCCCGCACCGGGGAAGACGCACTGTTTCGCCGCTCCAAGCTCGGCCTGCTTCTCTCGAAACAGGAGAGGCAAGCGGTGGAGCGCTGGTTCGCTTAGGGGCCTTCGTGGAGCGGGTCGGTGCCGGGCTCGGGTATCTCATCCAGCGCCCGCCGGTTCTTTTCGGCTTCCTCCGCGATCTTCCGGTCCTCGGCGGGTTGCTCGTTCGGCTTGGTCATGATCGTTCTCCTTGGGGCTTGGAACGCGGCAGCGGGGAACCGGCTCCCGAGCCCGTGCTTTGAGGGTTCATGACAGACGCAGCGAACAGCGGGCCGGTAATCGGCTGGAGGCTCGATCCGGAGCAGCGCAAGGAGCTGCTTCAGCAATTCCCGCCGCAATTCACCAATGTGATCGCCGACCATGTGACGCTGCAATCGGGGGACGGGGCCCTGCCCGACGCGCTGCATGGCGAGATCGTTGGCCGGGTGAGCGACGAGGAGGGCGTAGAGGCGATGGTTGTGCGGATCGACGGCACCACCGACCGCCCGGGCGGCGGCACCTACCACATCACCTGGTCGCTGGCCGAGGGGCGGCACGGCAGGGAGTCCAACGCCATGCTCGCCGCAACCGCCTGGCAGCCCTTCGACCTCCCGATGCCGGTGAAGCTGGAACCGGCGCAGCTGCGCTGACGGATTTCGCCGCGCTTCAGCTCGGATGCGCTTCCACTTCGTCGGCGGTGCTTTCGTCCGCCTTGGCGCCGCGGCTCCGGCTCCACAGGAACAGTCCGGCGCCGGCTGCAACCGCACCGGCCACCCCAAAGCCGAGGCTTAGCGTGCCCCGGCGCTCGCGTTGATCCGAACCCGTTCTTTTCTCAACCATTGCGTGTCTCCGTACCGGCCTACGTTCACCCTCAAACGCGCAACGTCCTTCCCTGTGCCGTTGCCCTCCCCCGGCGCGCCCTTATAGTCGTCCCGCCTGGAGAGCCGATCCTTTGACTTTGCCCCGTTTCGCGGCCCTAGCCGCTGCCTCGATCCTGCTCACGGCCGCCAAGGCGCCCGAGGACCGGACGATCCGCTACAAGGTTACGCCGCTCGCGCCGGGCGGGTGGGGCAATGCGCTTCGGGTGGAGATGCGCTTTCGCGGCGATGCCGACGGCGAGACGACGCTCGTCCTCCCAAGTGAATGGGCCGGCTCGACCGAGCTGTGGCGCCACGTCACCGATCTCAAGATCCGCGGCGCGAGCCGCGCTGCCGGCGCGAACGGCGCGCCGGTGATCCACCACCGGCCCGGCGCCGCGATCCGCGTCCGCTACGACCTGGTCTCCGCCTGGCCGGACGAGCCCGGTTTTGCCTATGAGAAAGCCCGTCCGTTGATCGCCCGCGACCATTTCTTCGTGCACGGCGAAGGCCTGTTCGCGGCGCCAGGGGGCCGGCAGGAGAAGAACGCCCGCTTCCGCTGGGGGCGGATCCCCAAGGGCTGGACGGTCGCGTCCGACCTCGACCATCTCGGCGGCGAGAAGACCAGCGTCGCCAATCTGATCAACAGCGTCGTCATCGCCGGCAAGGGCATGGCGGTGGTGGAGCGCCGGATCGGCCGCGCCCCGCTCCGTGTCGCGGTGAACGGCAAGTGGAACTTCACGCCCGAACAGCTTGCCGACATGGTCGCAAAGGTGGTCGCGGCCGAGAACGACTTCTGGGGCGAGGAAGCGACGCCTTTCCTGGTCGCGATGGCGCCGCTCGGCGAGGTGCCGGCGGGCCTGAGCTACACCGGGACCGGCCGCGCCGATGCTTTCACGATCGCGTCGACCAGCGCGTTCGAGCTCAAGCAGGCGACGCGGTTCCTGGGCCACGAATATATGCACAGCTGGGTGCCGATCGCACTCGGCAACATGCCGGAGGACGAAGCGTCCGATTACTGGTTTTCGGAAGGCTTCAACGATTACCTGGCGTCCAAGGTGCTGCTTCGCGCCGGTTTGTGGACGCTGGAGCAATGGGCGGCGGACAAGAACGAGACCCTGCTGCGCTACGGCACCTCGCCCGCCAAGACGGTTGCGGGCGCGCAGGTCGGCGCCCGCTTCTGGAGCGATCCGGCGGTGCAGCAGGTGAGCTACGATCGCGGGCATTTGCTTGCCGCGGTGCTTGATGCCGAGATCGCGGAGAAGAGCGCGGGCGCGCAGTCGCTCGACACGGTGCTGCGCGCGCAGAAAAAGGCGGCGGTCGGGAGCTCGACCATGGCTGCCGAGCTGTTCCGCGCAACCTTGATGGAAAAGACCGGCATCGACGCGGCGCCGTGGATCGAGCGCTATGCCCGCACCGGCGAGGCGGTGGTGCTGCCGGCGGCTCTGCTCGGCGCCTGCGGAACGGTGGTGACCGAGCGCCGTCACGCCTTCGACCGCGGCTACGACGCACAGGCGACTCGTGTCGCCGACGGGGTGATCGCCGGAGTCGATCCGGCGGGCGCGGCCTACTTGGCCGGGCTGCGCGACGGCATGCGACTCATCCGGCGCGAGGCGGGGACGATCGGCGATTCGAGCGCTCCCCTCTCCTACCGCGTCGCGGATGGCGCGGAGGAGAAGGTGATCTCCTATCTGCCGGTCGGCCGCACCGAGCATGAGGTGCAGCGCATCGTGCTGGCACCTGGGAGCGAGGAGCAGTCGCGGGCCTGCGCAGCGCGGCTCGGCGGAGTAAAGGGATGAGCTTCACGGCCAAGATCCTGCTGCTCGGCTCGGGCGAGCTGGGCAAGGAATTCACCATCTCGGCCAAGCGGCTCGGCGCCTATGTGGTGGCGTGCGACTCCTATGCGGGCGCTCCGGCAATGCAGGTGGCGGATGCGGCGGAAGTCTTCTCCATGCTCGATGCCGACCGGTTGCGGGAGGCGATCGCCTGGCACAAGCCGGACCTTGTGGTGCCCGAGGTGGAGGCGATCCGAACCGAAATCCTCGCCGAGGCCGAGGCGACCGGCACCTGCGTGGTGCCCTCCGCTCGGGCGACGCAGATGACCATGAACCGCGATGCCATCCGCGAGCTTGCGGCGACAAAGCTTGGGCTGCGCACCTCGCGCTACCGCTTCGGCGAGTGCTTCGAGGACGCCGAGGCGGCCGCGCAGTTCACGGGCTTCCCGTGCGTGATGAAGCCGGTCATGTCCTCCTCCGGCAAGGGGCAGAGCAAACTCGAGGGACCCGGCGACCTGCGCCGTGCCTGGGATTATGCGGTGGCGGGCATGCGCGGCGACCGGGTGCGGGTGATCGTCGAGGAGTTTATCCGCTTCGATTACGAGATCACCCTGCTCACCATCCGCACCCGCGACGGCGTGCTGTTCTGTCCGCCGATCGGCCACCGGCAGGAGCGCGGCGACTACCGGGAAAGCTGGCAGCCGACGCCGATGTCTCCCAATGCGTTGCGCGACGCGGAGGAGATGGCGCGCAAGGTGGTCGACGATCTCGGCGGCTATGGGCTGTTCGGCGTCGAGTATTTCGTGATGGGGGACGAGGTGATCTTCTCGGAGCTCTCGCCCCGCCCGCACGATACGGGGATGGTGACGCTTATCTCGCAGAACTTGTCCGAGTTCGATTTGCATGCACGGGCGATCCTGGGCCTGCCGATCCCGCACATCGGCCTGAGCGCACCGGCGGCGGCTTCGGCGGTGGTACTGGCGGATCGAGATTCCGAAAGCTTCGCGTTCGAGGGGGTGGCGGAGGCGCTTGCCCTTGGGCGCGAGGGGGCCGAGGTGGACGTGCGCGTGTTCGGAAAACCGGTGACCCGGCCTTATCGGCGCATGGCGGTGGCGCTTGCTACGGGCGAGACTGCGGATGAGGCGCGGGCATTGGCGTGTGCGGCGGCAAGCAAGGTGCAGATCGTGTACTCCTAGGAGCGCTGCGCAACCGGGGCGGGCTCTTAGGCCACGGCTGCGCCCCTCAGTCCGGCTCCGGCCCCGAGCGCTCGAGCGCGGTCACGAATGCGCGCCGCCACCAAACCACGTCCTCGCGCTCCACCACCTCGTTCATTGCGCGCCACCTGCGGATGCGCTCCTCCTTGGGCATGCCGATCGCCTGCAGGATCGCGTCGGAAATCTCTTCCTTGCTGTACGGGTTGACCAGCAAGGCGTCTTTGAGCTGCAGCGCCGCCCCGGCGAACCTCGACAGGATGAGCACGCCCGGATCCTCCGGATCCTGGGCGGCGACATATTCCTTGGCTACGAGGTTCATGCCGTCGCGCAGCGGGGTGATCAGGCCGATCTCGGCGGCGCGGTAGAAGCCGGCGAGGTCTTCGCGGCCATAGCCCTGGTTGACGTAGCGAATGGGCACCCAGTCGACGTCGGCGAACTCGCCGTTTATCCGGCCCGAAAGCTCGTCGAGGCTCTCGCGGATGGTTTCATAGGTGTGGACCTCGCCGCGCGACGGCGGCGCGATCTGCAGCATGAAGACGTTGCCGCGGCAGGCCTCGTTCTCCTCAAGGAAGCGGCGATAGCCGAGGAAGCGCTCCTCCAGTCCCTTGGAATAATCGAGCCGGTCGACGCCGATGATGGTGCGGCGGCCGTCGGCGCTTTTCTTGAGCCGGTCATGGGCAACGCGGGCGCCTTCCGTCTCGGCAGCGGCGCGGAATTCCTTGTAGTCGATGCCGATCGGGTAGGCCGCGGCGTGGACGGAGCGGCCGCCGACATGGATTGTGCCGTCCGGGTCGCAGTGGCCGCCAAGCTCGCGCTCGACATAGTTCTGGAAGCTTTCCAGCCATTCCTCGGTCTGAAAGCCGATCACGTCATACGCCAGCAACGACAGCGCCAGACCTTCGTGGAACGGCAGCGACACCATCAGGCGCGACGGCGGCCAGGGGATGTGGAGAAAGAAGCCCATCCGGTTCTTGAGGCCACGCTCGCGCAGCATCCTTCCCAAAGGGATGAGGTGGTAATCGTGCACCCAGATGAGGTCGTCGGGCTCGATCAGCGGCTGGACGGTTTCGGCGAAGCGGGCATTCACCCGTTCGTAGCCGCCGGCAAAGCTGCGATCATATTCGGCAAGATCGATTCGGTAGTGGAAGAGCGGCCAGAGCGTGCGGTTGGCGTAGCCGTTATAATATTCCTCGACGTCCTGTTCCTCGAGATCGATCGTCGCGGAGGTGACACCGTCGTGGCGCTGGAAGTCGATGTGGCCGCTGAATTCCTCGGTCTTGTTGCCGGACCAGCCGAACCACAGGCCGCGATATTCCCGGAGCGCGGCGGAGAGCGCGACGGCTAGGCCGCCTTGGGCGCCGCCCTCCCCTTCCGGCTTGGGCGCTGCGACGCGGTTCGAGATCACGATCAGGCGGCTCATCGAATGGCGCTCCACGGTTTCGACAGCATCATCGCGCAGTTGATCAAACCGACCAGCGAATAGGTCTGCGGGTAATTGCCCCAAAGCTCGCCGGTTTCAAAGTCCGTGTCTTCGGACAACAAACCCGCGGGGGTGAGCCGCTCGAGCGTTTGTTCGTAAAGCGCGCGGGCTTCTTCGGTGCGGCCGGAGAGGTGAAGCGCCTCGATCAGCCAGAAGGTGCAGAAGTTGAAGGCGGTCTCGGGCAGGCCGAAATCGTCTTCGGCGGCGTAACGCAGCATATGTTCGCCGCGGCGAAGGTCGCGCTCCACCGCTTCGAAGGTGGCGGCGAAGCGCGGGTCGCCGGGCTCGAGGAAGCGCATGTCGACTAGCTGGAGCAGACTTGCGTCGGTCTCGCCGCCGCCGAAGCTGGCGCCGAAGCGCTGTTCGGGACCGTAGAGGGCGTCCTTCTCGATCCGGGCGCGGATCGCGTCGGCCCGCTCCCGCCAGAGCGCGGCGCGGTCCTTGAGGCCAAGCACGTCGGCGGCGTTAGCGAGGCGGTCGCAGCCGGCCCAGCACATCACCGAGCTGTAGGTGTGGACGGCGCTTCGGGTGCGATATTCCCAGAGGCCGGCATCGGGCTGGTCGTGCATTTCCCAGGCGCGCTCGCCGACTTTCTCGAGCGCCTGGAAGTCCGCTTCCGTCGCCTTGCGGAGCAGCCGTTCGTCGAAAAAGGCCTGGACGTTGGACAGGATGATCTGGCCGTAGGCGTCATGCTGGACCTGGTAATAAGCCGCATTGCCGACGCGGACCGGGCCCATGCCGCGATAGCCGGAAAGACCTGGCGCTTCCCATTCCTCGATCTTCGCCTCGCCCGAAACGGCGTAGAGCGGCTGGATCTGGCCGCTCTTCGCCTCGTCGACGATGTTCCGGAGGTAGACGAGGTAGGATTCGAGCACGTCGAGCGCGCCGAGGCGGTTCAGCGCCTGCACGGTGTAATACGCGTCGCGGATCCAGCAGTAGCGGTAATCCCAGTTGCGGCCAGAGTTAGCGGCCTCCGGGATGGAGGTGGTGAGCGCGGCGACGATCGCGCCGGTTTCCTCATGCTGGCACAATTTGAGGCTGATCGCGGCGCGAATAACCACTTTTTGCCACTCCAGCGGGATCGCGAGGCCGCGCACCCACTCCTGCCAATCCGCCGATGTCTCGTGCAGCCAGGCGGCAAGGGTTTGGCCGACGTGCCCGGCGAAGGGCTCGTCGGGGCCGAGGACGAAGTGAAGCGCCTTTTCCAAGCGGAAGGAGCGGCCTTCGAGGATCTGCCCGACCGGTGCGTCGGTGGTGAGGCGCAGCGGCTGCGGCTTCAGGAGGTAGCGGATATGGTTGGTACCGCTGGTCCGCTCGGCATCGCGCTCGCCCCAGTTCACCGCCGGGTTCAAGCTCACCCGGAGGCGGGGCGCGCCCGCGATCGGGCGGACGATCCGGCAAAAGGCGACCGGACGGTACATGCGGCCGTTCCGCGGGAAGCGGGGGCAGAAGTCGTAGATTTCGGCCACACCGCCGTCCGCATCCGTGAGCAGGGTGCGCAGGATGGCGGTGTTGCGCAGGTAGCTTTGTTCAACGGAGACCTGGTTTTCGAGCGCGATCCGCCACTCGCCGCGCGGCACCTCGGCCTCTCCGGTCGGGCTGAGCAGTGAGCAGAACAGCGGATCGCCGTCCACGCGGGGTGCGCAGGCCCAGACGAAGCCCGCCTGGCTGTCGACCAGCGCGCTGACCTGGCAATTGCCGATCGGCCACAGGTTGAGGTCAGCCACGCGCGGCATCCTCCAGCCAGCGCGCCGCCTCCGCCACACCATCGAGGCGCCACGTTGCCGCCGTTGAGCGCTCGGGGCCGACGAGGATACCCGCCCCGCCCAGCGCTGCCGCCGCTGCAAAGGCGTGTTCGTCGGTCAGATCGTCTCCCATGAACAAGGGACGCGCGCCGGCAAAGACTGGTTCCCTCATCAACCGGCGAAGCGCGTCGCCCTTGTCGGCGCCGTGGGGCCGAAGCTCGACCACCATCTTCCCGGGCTGAACGGCAAGGCCGGTGCGTTCCGCAAGCGTGGCGGCAAGCGTCTCCGCCTCCGCAGCCCGCTCCGGCGCTTGGCGGAAATGAAGAGCGACGCTTGCCGGCTTCTCCTCCAGCAGGAGCCGGGGATCGGCTGCGGCCGCTTCCGCGAGAACCCGGCGCGCTTCGGCGAGGCCTTCAGGGACGTCCAGTGGCACGCGGGCGCCATCCGCAAAGCGAAGCTCGAGCCCGTGGGAGCCGGACACCGCAACGCCGCACCGGTCCAAATGGCGGTCGAGATCGGCGATCGAGCGGCCGCTCACCAAAGCGAGCCGCCCCTCCAGCCGATCCGTCAACCGCGCGAGCAGGGGCTGCAACGACGCGGGCACACGAATGGCGTCCGGCGCTTCGGCCAGTTCCACCAGGGTCCCATCGAAATCCAGAAACAGCGCCGCGCCGTCGAGGAGCCCGGCGGGCGGCGGAAGCAAGTGCGCCATGGCGTGCCGATTGCCCGGCGCCGGTGCAAAGCGCAACCCGCCAGCGTCAGCGGCCGCGGTACCGCTTGCCGATTGATGCATCGGCCTTTTGCGTTATGCCTCCGCCAAGGGATGCATGGGGAGATTGGGATGTCGCGGCCATTCGAGAGCGCGGGGAAGCTTGGCATCGCCTGCAGGCCGATGGGCGATGACGACATGCCCTTCCTGTTCCGGCTCTATGCGTTGACGCGGGCGGAGGAGGTCGCCATCACCGGCTGGCCGCCCGAGACGCAAATCCAGTTCCTGCAGCAGCAGTTCCAGGCCCAGCACCATCATTACGAGACCTATTATCCCGCCGCGGAGTGGCTGGTGGTGGAGCAAGGCGGCGCACCAATCGGACGCCTGTACCTTGAGGAATGGCCGAGCCAGATCCGGATCATCGACATCGCCTTGCTTCCCGAGGCGCAGCGCCAGGGGTTCGGCGGCGCGTTGATCGACGACGTCGCCCGCCGCGCGATCGCCGCGGGCAAGAAAGTGTCGATTCACGTCGAGAAGAACAATCCGGCGATGGGCCTGTACCGCCGGCTCGGCTTTACGGTGATCGAGGACAAGGGCGTCTACGACCTGCTCGAATGGGACCCGGCAGAAAAGCCGGCTAGTTGAAGATCGCCTCGTAGCGCACCGCCTGCGCATCGGCGGCGACCGGAACGATGAAGATGTCGTCGGTGCGCCGGCTGCCCTTGAAGCTGTACATCGCCTGCGGGAGCAGCGGCTGGACCGGGCCGGTGAAAAGCAGCCGGAACCCGCCGGCGTCGCGCGCGGCGTGGGGCAGCTCGGCCACTTCCGCCACGGTCAGGACGTGCACCGCGCCGCCCGCTTCCACGTCGAAGCTGTCGCCGGCCGCGAAGTCGCTGATCTTCAAGTCTTCCATCATTCGCCCCCCATACCGCTCGTCAGTCCAGCGTCGCGCCGGGTTCGATGCCCCAGAAATGCGCCGTCTGAATGTAGCCCTGCTTGCCGCCGACATCGAGCTGGCACCAATTGTTGGCGCACTTCGAAAGCCGCCCGACCACGCCCGGCTGGGCACGATAACGGATCCGCGAACCTTCGTCGGGGGACGCATGCATCGGCCGCGGCTCCTCGCCGGTGACAATGGCGGTGCGGGTGTCGCTGAGCAGGCGCTGCAGCATCCAGCCGGTGGTGCCCGCCGGGTCCTGCACCTTGCGCCAGTTCGGGTAGGTTTCGATCACCTTGATCGGCAGATCGGCGCGCACATACAGCCAGACGCCCGGATAATTCTTGCCCGGCCCGGTGCGCATCATCGCCTTGCCCGCGGAAATCGACGCCCAATAGGGAGTCGCGCGCTCCTCCTGCGCCTCGGCCGCGGTTACCGAAAGAGCAAGCGGGAGAAGAAGCATCCACGCCTTACGCATATAAAGTCACCCTTGGTTCTTGCCGCGTCTTACGCGGGGGGCGGCGAAGGGTTCAACCGCCAAGTGCTTGACGGTGCCGGGCGGGCGCCCATAGCGGGACGATGAGCCGATTCACCGTAACCGTCACCCGCCGCCTTCCCGAAGCCGTGGAAGCGCGCATGCGGACGCTGTTCGACGTTCGGCTGCGCGAACACGACCGTCCGTTGACCCGCGAGGCATTGGCGGCCGCGGACTGCGACGTGCTTGTGCCGACCCTTTCCGACAAGATCGACGGCGCGCTGATCGCGGCCTTCGGTCCGAAGCTCAAGCTCATCGCCAGTTTCGGCGCCGGCACCGACCACATAGACCTCCCGGCCGCGAAAGCGCGCGGCATCGCGGTCACCAACACGCCCGATGTGCTGACGCAAGACACCGCCGACATTTTCCTGGGGCTGATCCTGTCCGCCGCGCGCGGGCTTGGCGAGGGCGAGAGGCTGCTGCGGGCGGGCGCGTGGACGGGCTGGTCGCCGACCAACTTGCTGGGCAGCAGCCTCACGGGAAAGACGCTGGCGATCGTCGGCATGGGACGCATCGGCCGCGCCCTTGCCCGCCGGGCCCGCGCCTGCGGCATGCGCATCCACTATCACAACCGGCGGCCGCTGGACGCGGCGGCCGAGGCGGAGACGGACGCGCGCTGGTGGCCGGAACTCGACCCGCTGCTCGCCGGGGCGGAGGTTGTTGCCCTGTGCTGCCCTTATTCGCAGGCCACCCACCACCTGATCGATGCACGGCGGCTGGCGCTGCTCAAGCGCGACGCTTTCCTGATCAACGCCGCACGCGGCGCCGTGGTGGAGGAGGAGGCGCTGCTGGACGCGTTGGAGGGAGGGCGGATCGCGGGCGCCGGCCTCGACGTTTATCCGAAGGAGCCGGAGGTGAACCCGCGCTTCCTCGCGCTGCCGAACGTCACCCTGCTTCCCCACCTCGGCTCGGCGACGATCGAGGGCCGTACCGCGATGGGTGAGAAGGCGATTGCGAACATCCTCGCCTGGAGCCGCGGCGAGGACCTGCCGGACCGGGTGGTCTAGCCCCTTAGTCGCCCGTCTGGATGCGTTCGACGAGTTGCTTCACCGTCGGCACGAAGCCGTTCGAGTAGAACGGGTCCGTCTTGAAGCGGAAGGCGGCGTGGCCGGCGAACATCAGGTTGTGGTCGACCGGGCCGCCATGGGCGATGTCCTGAAGCGTCTTCTGGATGCAGAAGCTGCGCGGATCGGCGAGGCGGCCGGTGGAGTTCTTCTCATTGTCCGCCCAGGCCGAGAAAGCGCACTGGCTGAGGCAGCCCATGCAATCGGCCTGGTCCTTGCGGATCTGCACCTTTTCCAGCGGCTCGACGAAGACGAGGGTGTCGTCGGGCGTCTTCAAGGCATCGACGTAGCCGCGGTCGAACCACTCACGCGCGTGGAGTAGGTCGCCGCGCGTTACCCAGTAATTCTTCTTGCCGTTCACCCCGACGTCGAGCTGGAACTCGTGATCGCCGATCGGCTCCTTGGTAAAGGCGATCTGGCGTTCGGTCCGCGCTTCGAGGCTGCGCAGGAACGGGTTGCGCACCGCCGAGCTGTAGAAGCCGGTGGGCGAAAATTTGTGAAGCAGGATGTCGCCTTCCTCCAGCGTCATCAGCCGCTGCTTCCAGTCCTCCGGGATCGGGCTCTCCTGGGTAAGCAAGGGCCGGGTGCCGAACTGAAAGGCGATCTGGCCGAGTTCGGGATTGTCGATCCAGTGATCCCATTCCTTCAGGTTCCAGACCCCGCCGGCCATGACGATCGGCACCTCGTCTGAGATGCCGCCCTCGCGCATCGTATCGCGCAGCGCTTTAACCCGGGGATAGGGATCCTCGGGCTTGAGCGGGTCTTCGGCATTGGACAGGCCGTTATGGCCGCCCGCGAGCCAGGGATCCTCGTAAACCACCGCGCCGAGCCATTCCGGCACCTTGGAGTAAGCGCGCTTCCACAAGGCGCGGAAGGCGCGGGCGGAGCTGATGATGGGGAGGTAATAGACGCCGTGCTCGGCGGCGATCTCGGAGAGCTTGTAGGGCATGCCGGCGCCGCAGGTGACTCCGGTGACGAGGCCCTTCGTGCGCTCCAGCGTGCCCTCCAGCACGCGCTGTGCGCCGCCCATTTCCCACAGCACGTTGATGTTGAGAGCGCCTTGCCCGCCGGTCATGTCGTAGGCGCGCTGGACCTGGGCGACGGCGCCGTCGATGGCATATTGGACGAGCTCGTCGTGCCGTTCACGCCGGGTCAGCGCGTGGTAGACCTGGGGAATGATCTTGCCTTCGGGATCATAGCTGTCGGCGTTGACCGCGGACACGGTGCCGATGCCGCCGGACGCCGCCCAGGCGCCGGAGCTTGCGTGGTTGGTCGCCGATACACCCTTGCCGCCCTCGATCAGCGGCAGCACTTCACGGCCGCCATACAGGATCGGCTTCACACCCTTGAACATCGTTCCTCCGACTAAGACGGGGGCGCCTATACGCGGACTTGCCCGCAAATGCGCGGAAAAATCATGGCCCTCCAGGCACGAACGCACGCGGGTGGCCGATGGCTTCACCGTAGAGCCGGGCGTAGCGGGCGATCATCGCCTTTTCGTCATATTCGATCGCTGTTTTCTCCCGGTTGGCGAGCCCAATGGCGTGCCGCAGGTCCTGCCGCTCGGCCAGGGCGTCGAGGGCGGCGGTGAAGCCGGCTTCGTCCTCCGCCGCAACGATCAGCGGCTTGTTGTCGGCCGAGACCATGTCGGGAATGTCGCCGACCGCGGTGGTGACGGCGGGCAGTCCGGCGGCCATGGCTTCCAGGAGCGAGATCGGTGACTGCTCGCTGTCCGAGGACAAGGCGAAGATGTCGAACGCGCCGATCCAGCGCCACGGCTCGGCGCGGAAGCCGGGGAGATCGACGCGGTTCGCGACGCCGAGCGCCTGGGCTTCGGCGACGATCCGCGCCCGCTCCGGACCGTCGCCGACGATCACCAGCCGGGCATTCTTGTTCTTCATGGCGGCGAAGGCGCGGACCAGGCGGGGAAGGTTCTTGACGGCGCGAAGGCCGGCCACCGTGCCAACCACGATGCCGTCCCGCTCCCCGCCGAGGCCGAGCAGCTCGGGCTGCGGCTGTTCGGCGTAGAGCGAGACCGGAATGCCGTTCGCAATCCGCTCGATGTGGTGCGGCTTCTGCTTCCAGGCGGTGCGGGCGATGGCGGCGAGCCGCGCCGAGGGGACGATCAGGCGGCGCGCTGCCGGCAGGCCCAAGCGCCGGTAGAGGTTGCGCTTCGGGTTGAGCGCTTCGGTCTCGTCCTGGTTGAAGCCGTCCTCGTGGTGGATGAGCGGCGGAGCGCCGAACAGCCTCTTCGCCATCACCATGTCGAAGGCGCCCCAATTGTAGGTGAGGACGAGATCGAAGCGCCGGGCGTAGCGCGCCAGGCGGTAGAGGCGCCCCGGCGTCGGCGCACCGGTGAGCGGCGGGGCGTCGTTGGGGAAGTCTACTTCGATGTCCGGGGCGAGCGCATCGCGGGCGGAAAGCTGGTCCGGAACGGCGCTCAGCACGCTGTGCCGCGCCGCGCCGCCAAAGGCGTTCATCAGCCGCACCGCTCGCGCTTCCTTGCCGCCGAGCGCGAAGGTGGAGTGGACGTGAAGGATGTGGGGCGGCGCCATGCGGCCCTTATTGCCCAGCAGGACCGGGAGGGAAAGAAGCGCGCGCAAGCGGGTTGATCGGGCGATGACGAGGAAAGGAACTCTCACCTGCACCCTGCGCGGGCACGCGCCTGACGCCGAGCAGATCGTGAATAAAGGCCTGGTTTTCGCCCGCTGCCGGCGGTGCGGCGCCGACATGGTCCGCAAGGCCGGCCGCTGGCATGCGGTGCCCAAGGGGTATCGCATCGCTTGGCCGCAAGCTGCCGCGCCGGCCGAAGCTCCCCCGCCGTCGCCGCCTTTGGCTGCAGTTCCTGCTCCGACGCCCCCGCCTCCCCTTCCCCCGCAAGTAGTTGCCGGGCCGTCTGCCGCGGCGGCGACCGTCCTGGTGTGCGACGATGATCCCCTGATCCTGGACCTTCTGGAGCACCGGCTTTCCGGCCGCGGCTACCGTGTGGTGCTGGCACGGGATGGGCGCGAAGGGCTGGCGCGCACCGCCGAATGCCGCCCGGACGCGATCGTGCTCGACGCGATGATGCCCACCGTTGACGGCTATGAAATGCTGCGCCGGCTCCGCGAAGAGGAAGAGACACGGCGCGTTCCGGTGATCATGCTCACCGCGCGGCGGAGCGAGCGCGATGTTGTCGGCGCGCTGGAGCTCGGCGCAGACGATTTCATCAGCAAGCCGTTCATCCCGGAGGAGCTTCTTTCCCGGCTTGCGCGTCTGCTCGCCGAAGAACGCGTTTGAAGCCGCCGCAAGAATCGGGGAGCCAAAAACGCGATGATCGTAGTTAACGCCGGGTTACCTAAAGAAACGCCTCGCCCCGTCGTAAAGAAAGGAATGTTTTAACGTAAGCGCTGCACAACGGCGCCATGATCCACGTTGATGAACACGCTTTGTGGGCGGCAAGCGCGCCCGATGCGGGAGCGCTGGAGCAGGGCTTCTGCGGTGAAGCGCTGGCGGCGGCCGGCGTGGGCACCTGGCGGCTCGACATGGTGAGCGGCCTTTCGACCTGGGATCCGGTCGCTTCGCGCCTGCTTGGCATCGGCACGGGCGTGTGCGAGGACGACGTGCTGATGCCGGTCTACCACGAAGACCGCGACATGACCGCGACCGCGCTCCAGGCAAGCTTCGAGACCGGCGACACCTACGATTTCGAGTTCCGGATACTTCATCCTTCGGGCGAAGTGCGCTGGATGCGGGGCATCGCCCGGCCGCGCGACGCGGCGCCGGGCGCGCGGCGCTGGCTGTGCGGCCTGATCTTCGACATCGAGGAGCGCAAGCAGGCGGAGCTTGCGCTTCAGACCAGCCGCCGCCAGCTCGCCACCCTGGTCGATAACCTCCCCGGCTTTGCCTATCGCTGCACCACCGAGGCGCCCTGGCGGCTCGATTATGCAAGCGACGGCGCGCTTGCGGTGACGGGCTATTCCTCGACCGAATGGCTTTCGGGCGACATCGAGTGGGCAACCATCGTTCACCACGAGGACCTGCCCGGCCTGGAGGCCACCATCGCCGACGCGATCGCCGAGCGGCGCCGGTTCGATATCACCTACCGCACCGCCCACAAGGACGGCTCCACCCGCTGGCTGCACGAGCGCGGCCAGGCGATCTACGGCGAGACCGGCGAGCCCTTGTCGCTGGAAGGCTTTATCGGCGACGTCACCGAGCAGAAGCTTGCCGAGCGCTCGCTGACCGCCGTTCTGTCGGGCACGCTCGACTGCGTCTACTCGCTCGACCGCGAGATGCGTTTCACCTACATGAACGAGCGCGCGGTGGCTTATTACGGCGGCCACGATCTTATCGGCCGGCATATTCTGGATGTGATCCCCGGCGCGGGCGCCACTGAGTTCGGCGACTGTTACCGCCGCGTGATGCGCCAGGGCGTGGCCGAATCGATCGAATCCTACTTCCCGCCGCTGGATAACTGGATTGAAGCGCATGTGACGCCGACCGCAAGCGGCATCACCGTCTTCTACCGCGACATCAGCGCCCGCAAGCGCGCCGAAACCGCCTTGCTGGAAAGCACTGAGCGGGCGCATTCCATTCTTGATTCGGTGCCGCAGATCGTCTGGTCGTGCGAGTCGAACGGCCATTGCGACTATTTGAGCCCGCAATGGCGGGAATTCACCGGCCGCGATCCGCGCGGCGATCTCGGCCTTGCCTGGATTGCCGCAATCCACGAAGCCGACCGCGACCGCGCCCGCTTCGCCTGGACCCGGAGCATGATCCATTCCTCCGGCTTCGAAGTCGAGTTCCGACTCAAGCACCACGATGGCGGCCATCGCTGGACGCTCGCCCGCGCACTGCCCGAGCGCGACGGCGACGAGCGCGTCGTGCGCTGGTACGGCACCTGCACCGACATCCACGACCGGGTGATCGCCAAGCGCGCGCTCGCCGACAGTGAGGCGCTCAACCGATCGATCCTCGATTCCAGCCCCGATTGCATCAAGCTGCTCGACCGCGACAGCCGCATCCTGTTCGTCAACCGGCTCGGCCCCAAGGCGATGGACATCGACGATCCCACGCATCTGATCGGCGCGCGCTGGCTCGACGTGCTCGAACCGGCCAATGCGATCGAAGCGGGGCGGGCGCTCGACAAAGCGGCGGCCGGCGAAACCGCGCACTTCACCATGATGCAGCCAACCGCCAAGGGCATCGCGAAATGGTGGGACGTGGTGGCAACCCCGGTGGATGCCGACGGGGACAATGCCCGGCTGGCGGTGATCGCCCGCGACGTTACCCACCAGAAGCAGTCGGAAGAGCGGGTGCGCTGGATCGCCAATCATGATCCGCTGACCGGCCTCCCCAACCGACTGCTGTTCCAGGAGCGGCTCGACGAAATCGCAGCGGCGGGCGCGCCGGGCAGCGGCTTTGCGCTGCTTCTGCTCGACGTGGACGATTTCAAGCGGGTCAACGACACGCTCGGCCACGACGCGGGGGACGCGCTGCTCTGCGCCTTTGCCGAACGGCTGCGCTCGGCGACCCGCGCCGACGATTTCGTCGCCCGCCTGGGCGGCGACGAATTCGCGGTGATCCTGAACGGCGTCACCTCGCCCGAGGAGATTTCCACCGCCGGCCAAGCGATCATCACCGAGCTTCGCCGCCCGCACATTCACTCGGGCCGGATACTGGATTTCAACGCCAGCATCGGCGCAAGCCTGTTCCCGATCCACGGCACCGGCCGCACCGAATTGCTCAAGCATGCCGACATCGCGCTGTATGTCGCCAAGGCGAGCTGGCGCGGCAATCTGCGCATCTTCGATGCCGGCATGCGCTCCGAGATGCAGACCAGGCTCTCGATGCTCGGGATTGCCCGGGAGGCGCTGAAGAAGGACCTGATCGTTCCTTTCTACCAGCCCAAGATCGACCTGCGCTCAGGCGAAGTTGCCGGCTTCGAAGCGCTGCTGCGCTGGCGCCATGCCCGGCGCGGCATCCAGACGCCCGATTCGATCGCCGCCGCCTTTGAAGACCTGAGCACGGCCGCGGCGATCAGCGACCGGATGATCGACAAGGTGATCGCCGACATGCGCATCTGGCTCGATGCCGGCCTGCCCTTCGGGCACGTCGCGATCAACGCGGCGGCGGCGGAGTTCCGCAAGGCGGAGTTCGCCGAAAGCCTGCTCGAGCGGCTGGAGCGGGCGGGGATACCCGCCGAGCGGCTGCAGCTCGAGGTGACCGAAACCGTGTTCCTTGGCCGCGGCGCGGACTATGTCGAACGCGCGCTCAAGACGCTGAGTCGCGCCGGCGTGCAGATCGCCCTCGACGACTTCGGCACCGGCTACGCCTCCCTCTCACACCTCAAGCAATTCCCCGTCGACGTCCTAAAGATCGACCGCTCATTTGTGTCGGAGCTCGGCGTCGATGCGGATGCGGCGGCGATTATCAGGGCGGTGATTACGCTCGGCCACAGCCTCGACATCGAAGTGGTTGCGGAAGGCATCGAGACGCCCGAGCAGGCGCAAAGGCTGACGGCCAAGGGGTGTCACTACGGGCAGGGTCACCTCTACTCGCCCGCCATTCCGGCCGAGCAGGTGCCCGACATCATCCGCTGCCTCAGCCCGGCGCGGGCGGCCTGAGGCTTACGCGCTCCGCTTGGCCGGAGCGGTCTGCTTGCCCCGGCACTGCTCCGCCGGGACCGGTGCCGGCTTCCTGTCCGCGGCAATGACGTACAGCATCGGTGCAGCGACATCGACCACGGCGCGATGCTCCCTCATCACATCCTGGCCGACCAGCCCGGCGATCGGCGTGCGCGAGACGGTGCCGAGACCCTGGACGAGCTGCGACAGGTCCGACGTCATGATCCGGCGCTGGCGGATCGCCACTCCGCCGATCTCCAGTTTCTCGAGCTTCACCTGCAGCGCCTTCATTCCGCCGCCGAGCCCGAACGCACCGGCCGCCGCGCCCGTGTCCGGCAGGCCGAGCCGCCGCGCCGCGGCTGCGTGCACGACGCTGAAGTTGGCGCCGGTGTCGAGGATGAAGGTCGCCTTCTGGCCGTTGATCGTCGCGTCGATGAGGTGGTGACCGCTGGAAAGCTCGCGCAGCGGCACCGCGGTGAAGCCGAGCAGGCACATTGCATGGGCCACCGTGCCGGATTTCTCCGGATGGTAGGGCACCTGTTGTTCCGGCGCGCGCTGCCCTTGGCAGGCCGGCAGAGAGGCGAAAAGGCAGACGGGAAGGAAGAAGCGCTTCACCCCCGGACAATCGGGAGCGGGCGCGATGGTTCCGCGCTTCAGGCGGCGGCGCCCGCCTCCACCCGCTCAAGGAACGCCTCGATCGCGTCCGCGGCGGCCGGTTCATCGAGCGTCGGCGCGTGGCCGACGCGGGGCACCGTGACCGTCTCCAGAGCAGGAACCTCGGCCTTCATTCGCTGCTCGGTCTCCTTGCTCAAAAGGTCGGACAGCTCGCCGCGCAGCAGCAGGGTGGGAACGCCGGCAAGGCCGCGCCACGCTTCCCACATGTCGAAGCCCGCTTCGCCGCCGGGCACCTTGAACGGCTCGGCGATGCGCATGTCGTAATCGAACACGACCCGGCCGTTGGGGGTGAGCTTGCAGAGGCGCTTGGCGTAGGCGATCCAGTGCTCGATCTTGTAGTCGGGATAGCGATCACCCTGCGCTTCGGCGATGGCGCGGGCGGCGTGGAGCCAGGTCGGCCAATTCTGCGAGCGGCCGACATAGCCGCGAATCTTGTCGAGCCCGCGGGTTTCCAGCACCGGGCCGATGTCGTTGATCACCGCGCCGGCGATGCGCGAGGCGTCGCGCTGGGCGAGGAGCATGGTGACGATGCCGCCCAAGGAAGTGCCGAACAGGACGAAGCGGGAGAGCGCATGCTCGGCGAACAGCGCCTCCAGGTCGTCGGCATAACGCGGCGGCACGTAGCTCATCGGGTCCTTGGCGTGCTCGCTTTGGCCGCGGCCGCGCAGATCGACGCAGATCACCCGCCAGCGTCCGGCGAGTCGCTCCGCAACCCCTTCGAAGTCGCGGGCGTTACGCGTCAGCCCGGGGATGCAGACGATCGGCGGGCGCGACGGATCGCCGGGGTAATCGCGAAAGTGGAGCCGGAGGCCGTCGCTCGACGACCAATAACCCTCGGACCACGCCGCCATGCTTTCTCCCCAGCTCACTCAAGGCCCCTATTCACCGATGCCGACGCTCCCGCAACCCGCCACTTACACGCCCGAAACCGCAATCCTTTCGCTTGGCGAGGCGTTCTACGATCCGGTCGAAGCGGCCGATTTCCCGCAGACGATCCTGCGCTTTCGCAACGACCGCTGGGCGCCTGCCGTGGGGCTGGAGGGGCTGAGCGAGCAGGAGTGGCTTGGGCATTTCGGCCGTTTCGAGCCGCTGGCGGGTACTCTGCCCGAGCCGCTGGCGCTGCGCTATCATGGCCATCAGTTCCGGTCCTACAATCCGGACATCGGCGACGGACGCGGCTTCCTGTTCGCGCAGCTTCGCGACGGCGCCGGGCGGCTGCTCGATCTCGGCACCAAAGGCTCTGGGCAGACGCCCTATAGCCGCTTCGGGGACGGGCGGCTCACTCTGAAGGGCGGAGTGCGTGAGGTGCTTGCCACCGAGATGCTGGAAGCGCTGGGCGTAGAAACCTCAAAGACGTTCTCGCTGATCGAGACCGGCGAGGCGCTGGAGCGGGGCGACGAGCCCTCCCCGACCCGCGCCGCCGTGCTGGTGCGGCTGCAGCACAGCCACATCCGGATCGGCACCTTCCAGCGCCTGCAATATTTCGAGCAGGCAGACGCGATGCGAACCCTCGCCGCTTATTGCCTTCACCATTATTACGGCGAGGAGCCGGGCGAGGACCCCGGCGCGCGCCTGCTCGAGCGGTTCGTGCCGGCGGCAGCGCAGCTTGCGGCATCCTACATCACCGCCGGCTTCGTCCACGGCGTGCTCAATACGGATAATATCGCGATCACCGCCCAGAGCTTCGATTACGGCCCGTGGCGCTGGACGCCGCTGTGGGACGGCGCCTTTACCGCGGCCTATTTCGACCATAGCGGGCTGTACGCGTTCGGCCGCCAGCCGGAGGCAATTCACTGGAACTCGGTGCAGCTTGCCCGCGCGCTGACCTCGATCTCCGAGGTTGAGGCGCTGCAGCCGTCTTTGGAAACATTCCCGGACACCTTCCAGCGCGCGCTCATCCGCCAGCTCTTCTGGCGGCTCGGCATTCAGCCAACCGAGCATGAGCTGGACAGCGCCTTCCTTGTCGCGCTTGAAACCGCGCTTGCCAAGAAGACGGTGGAGATCGACCGCTTCTTCTTTGACTGGCGCGGCGGGCGGCGGCGTGGCCCCTCCCCTGCCGACGACGCCTATGCGGACGGTGCCTTCAAAGAACTCGGCACGCTGCTGAGCGCGTACGCACCGGTGCCAGGCGCGACGGATCACGAATATTGGTCGGACGAGGCGCCCTGCTCCATGCATATCGACGAAGTGGAAGCGATCTGGAGCCGGATCGACGAAGCCGACGACTGGTCGGCGCTCCACCAAAAGGTCGCGGCGATCAGGCGGATGGGCGACGCTTTGCCGGGAGCCGCTTGACCAGCGCGGTCAAAAATGGTGCGTGCGCCAAGATGGCAACCCTCCTCCAATCCTTTGAGCCGGCAACCGGCGCGGCCTTGTGGACCGGCCAGAGCGGCGATGTCGACGCGGAGGTCGGCCGCGCCCGTTCCGCTTGGGCGGCCTGGGCGGCGAAACCGCTCTCCGTGCGCATCGAGACGCTGCGCCGCTTCGCCAATGGGGTGCGGGGCAAGAAGGACGAATTTGCCGACCTGATCGCTCGGGAAACCGGCAAGCCGCTGTGGGAAAGCGCCACCGAGGTCGACGCGGTGGTCAACAAGGTCGACATCTCGGTGACCGCCTATTCGGAGCGCAGTTCGCAACGCCGCCAGGAAGGCGCGCTCGGCGCCCGGGTGGCGGTGCGCCACAAGCCGCACGGCGTGCTTGCGGTGCTTGGACCCTACAATTTCCCGGCGCACCTTCCCAACGGCCACATCGTTCCGGCGCTGCTGGCCGGCAATGCGGTGGTGTTCAAGCCGTCCGAAAAGACGCCGGCGGTGGGCGAGTATCTCGTTGCGCGCTTCCACGAGGCGGGCGTACCGGAGGATGTGCTGCGCTGCGTCCAGGGCGGGCCGGAGATCGGCAAGGCGCTTGCCGCGCATCCGGGGCTCGACGGGCTGCTGTTCACCGGCTCGGCGCGGGCCGGCCTTGCCCTTCACCGCCAGTTTGCCGACACGCCGCAAAAGATGCTGGCGCTGGAGATGGGCGGCAACAATCCGCTGGTCGTCTGGGACGCGCCGGACGCCTACGCCGCGGCGTTGATCGTGGTGCAGTCGGCCTTCATGAGCGCCGGCCAGCGCTGCACCGCGGCGCGCCGGCTGATCGTCCGCGACGGGGCGCATGAGGAACTGATCGCGGCCATCGTGAAGATCGCCAACCGGCTGATCGTCGACCATCCCCATGCAACCCCGGCACCGTTCATGGGCCCGGTGATCGACACCCAGGCCGCCGACCAGTTGCAGGAAGCATTTCTCGGCCTGCTCACCAAGGGCGGGCGGCCGATCAAGCACCTTGAGCGCCCGCGGGATGATCTGCCGTTCCTGACGCCGGCTTTGATCGACGTCACCGAAGTTCGCGAGCGGCCGGACGCCGAATTGTTCGGGCCGGTGCTGCAGATCGTCCGCGTGCCGGATTTCGACGCCGCTCTGGCCGAGGCGAACGCTACCCGCTACGGCCTCGCCGCGTCGCTGATCGGCGGCAGCCCGGAACTGTACGACCGCTTCTGGGCGAATGTCCGCGCGGGGGTGATCAACTGGAACAAGCCGACGAATGGGGCGCCATCCAATGCGCCGTTTGGCGGGCTTGGCCTATCGGGCAACCACCGGCCGAGCGCCTATTATGCGGCGGATTATTGCGCCTATCCGGTGACAAGCTCGGAAGCCGAGCAGGCGCGCACCAGCATCGGGGTTGGCCTGCGGGATCCCTACGCCGGCGGCTAGGTTCCTCCCCATCGCGAGATGGGGAGGGGAACCAGCGAAGCCGGTGGAGGGGTAGCTGCCGTGGACTTGGGGGCTTCGCGCGCGAACTTGTAGAAGCTTTCGCCAGTTACCCCTCCACCATGCTTCGCATGGTTCCCCTCCCCATCCTGGCGGACGGGGAGGAACTGGAGTTATCCCCGCACTTCGGGGAGGTAATTGTCGTCGATCCAGTCCGAGAACCGCGTGATCTTGGCTTCGAACTTCATCTTCACCTTGCCGGTGGAGCCGTGGCGCTGCTTGGCGACGATCAGTTCGGCCATACCGGACGCGCCTTCCATGTCCACCATCCACTTTGCGTGGTCGTCCCAGACCTTGGCGTCGTCGCCTTCGCTGGGCCGCTTGGGCTCCTTGACCTGGACGTAATATTCCTCGCGATAGACGAACCAGACCATGTCGGCGTCCTGCTCGATCGAGCCGGATTCGCGAAGATCGGAGAGCTGCGGACGCTTGTCCTCGCGCTGCTCAACGGCGCGGCTGAGCTGCGAGAGCGCGATCACCGGGACGTGCAGTTCCTTGGCCAGCGTCTTCAGGCCGCGCGAGATTTCCGAAATTTCCTGCACGCGGTTCTGGTCGCCGCCGCTCTTGCCCGAGCCCTGGAGGAGCTGGAGGTAATCGACGACGATCAGGCCGATGCCGCGCTGGCGCTTCAGGCGGCGGGCACGAGTGCGCAGGGCCGCGATGGTGAGGCCGGCGGTGTCGTCGATGTAGAGCGGCAGGCCTTCGAGGTCCGCGGCAGCGCGGGCGAGGTTGCGGAAATCCTGCTGGCTGATCTTGCCCATGCGCAGATTCTCGCCGCTGATCCCCGATTGCTCGGCTAGGATACGGGTGGCGAGCTGATCGGCCGACATTTCCAGGCTGAAGAACGCTACCGGGCCACCGACCGATTTCTCCGGCGTAATGCCATCGGCGATGTCCTGAAGATAACGGGCGGCGGCGTTGTAGGCGATGTTGGTGGCAAGCGCCGTCTTGCCCATGCCCGGGCGGCCGGCGAGGATCACGAGATCCGAATGGTGGAGGCCACCGGTCTTGGCATTGATTCCGTCAAGGCCGGTGGTGACTCCGGACAAGCCGCCGCCGGTGTTGAGCGCCTTCTCGGCGAGCTGAACCGCCATCCGGGTTGCGTCGGCGAAACTCTTGACGCTGCTTTCGCCGCCGCCTTCCTCGGCCACCCGGTAAAGCGCGGACTCGGCCTGCTCGATCTGGCTCTTGGGATCGACATCCTCACTGGTGTCGATCGCCTTTTCGACCATTTCCCGGCCGACGCCGATCAGCGCGCGCAGCAACGCCAACTCGTAGATCTGCCCGGCGAAGTCGCGGGCGCCGATGATTGCCGCGCCCGATCCGGTGAGCTGTGCAAGGTAGCCGGGGCCGCCGAGCGCCTTCATCTCCTCGTCCGCCTCGAACAAGGGGCGAAGCGTCACCGGGGAAGCGATCATGTTGCGGTCGATCAGCTTCAGCACCTGCTCGTAGATGCGGGCGTGGAGCGGCTCGAAGAAATGGTCGGGGCGCAACTTGAGCTGCACGTCTTCGGCCAGCCGGTTGTCGATCATCAGCGCGCCGAGCAACGCCGCCTCGGCCTCCACATTGTGGGGCAGATGCGAAGTCTCGGGCGCGGGCGCTTCGCCCGTCAGTCTGATGATGTCGGCCATGCGGGCCTTGTCCTCCTTTCCGGCCGCGGGCTCAAGCCAGCAAGCCTGTGGAACTGCTGTGGATAAGGCAGCCCGTCGCGTTTGCCCCACGCCAAACGGAGGGCTAAGGGCGCGATATGGGCGAACCCCGCATCATCGACATCGAGCTGGACGAGCGGACGATTATCCGCCGCAGCGACGATATCGAGCGCGAGCGCCAGGTTGCGATCTTCGACTTGCTGGAAGGGAACAGCTTCCAGCCCGCCGGGCATGAGGGGCCGTTCCGGATCCGCCTGGGAGTCGAGGAAAACCGCCTTGCCATCGAGGTTCGGGACGAAGCAGGGCAGCCGCTCGACACCATCCGCCTCGGCCTCGCCCGCTTCAAACGGCCGGTGCGCGACTATTTCGGGATTTGCGAATCCTACTTCAAAGCCGCCCGTTCCGGTTCGCCGCAAGGGCTGGAGACGATCGACATGGCCCGGCGCGGCATGCACAACGAAGCAGCCGAGCTCCTCCAGGACTGCTTGAAGGGCAAGATCGAGATGGACTTCGACACCGCCCGGCGCCTGTTCACCCTGATCTGCGTCCTCCACATCAAGTGAGGCTTGCGTTCGCCGCGGCAATGCGGCGAAGGTTTCGGCGCGGAGAATAAGGGGCGCTGAATGTCGATCATGTCTGACAGGTGGATTCGGGAGCGGGTGCTCGCCGATGGAATGATCGAACCGTTCGAGGACGGCCAGCGCCGCGAGGGGACGATCAGCTACGGCCTGTCGAGCTACGGCTACGACGCCCGCGTGTCGGACGAGTTCAAGCTGTTCACCAACGTCGACAACGCCATCGTCGATCCGAAGGACTTCAAGGCGAACAGCTTCGTTGATCGCAAGACGGACGTTTGCATCATCCCGCCGAACAGCTTCGCGCTGGCGCGGACGGTGGAATATTTCCGCGTGCCGCGCGACGTGCTGGTGATCTGCCTCGGTAAATCGACCTATGCGCGGTGCGGGATCATCGTCAACGTAACGCCGCTGGAGCCCGGCTGGGAGGGGCATGTGACGCTGGAGTTTTCCAATACCACGCCGCTTCCGGCCAAGGTCTACGCCAACGAAGGCGCGTGCCAGTTCCTGTTTTTGCAGGGGAATGAGCCGTGCGAGGTGAGTTATGCCGACCGCGCCGGCAAATATATGGGCCAGCGCGGCGTGACTTTGCCGAAGCTTTGACGGCTGCACTGCCCAAGCGCGAAATGCTCACGGTTTCTGCGCTCGCGCCGGGGGTGCCAAAGCCCTAAGCCGGCTCCATGATCCACCTGCACCGACTGCTCACCGCTCCCCTGCTGCTTGCCTGCGCACCGCTTTGCGCAGCCGTGCTTCCCGCAACGCCGGAGGCCGCGGCGGAGCGCATGGTCGCGCTCAACAACACAGCCGCGCTCCGGTCAGCGGAAGGCAAGGCTTTGCTTGCCGGTGAGCTGAAAGGATTCGCGAGTGCGGGGAGCGGCATCCTCCCCGCACCGGACAAGGTGTTCCGCACCGGCCCGCTCAGCGCGGTTGCGCGGGTCCCCGCGTTGGCCGGAGCGAACCCGGACCTGTATCTGTTTCTCGATGGGGGCCGATCCGGCTGGCGGTTGACGGCGATCCGCTCCCTGGCGCTTACCGGAGTGCTGGAAGAACTGATCCGGATGGATGACGCAGCGCCGTCAAACGATCCCGAAGAACGTGACGCCATCCGCAATGCGAAGCTTACCCTTTCCAGCGACCGCGAACTGCTCGCCTGGGCGCAGGAGCATCGTGCGCTGCTCGCCCAGGCTCGGGCCGAACCGCGCTCGGCCGAGTTGGAGCGCGCGCTCAAGGCAGCCGGCGCGAGTGGCGTCCGCGAAGAAGACGGCCTGTTGATCCTCTCCGTCGGCGGCATCATCGACAACGAGGTCGGCTTCCTGCTCCCCACCTCAGGCAGGGTGCCCGCAATCAGCCCTTCAACCTACATCTGGATCGAGCCCGCGGCCGACGGCTGGTACCTTTTCAAGACTACCTAAGGTGCAGCCGCCTGATCATTCGGTGTTCTGGTTGCCCTCGTGGACCAGCCAGCCAAGGAACACCAAGCCGGAGAGCAGCACGACCCCGGCGGCGATGGCGATGTAGCCGGTGGTGGAGACGTTCTGCCGTGGGCCGTCGGGACGGTGCTTGCCGGAGCCGATCTGCCGGCCGGCGAAGCTCAGGCCGGGCTGCGGCCGGCGATCGGTGAGGCCGTATTCCAGCCCTTCGCCAATGCGCAGCGGCGACGCGCCATCCTTCACGCTGTGAACCGAGGGCGCCGCCATCAGCCCGGCGCGGACGGTTTGCTTCTTGCCGCCAAGCGACACCCGCAAGCGCGCGCCGGCGAAAGCCCCCATCCGGGTCTGCTGCTGGGGCCCGGCCGCCAATTCCGCCGCCTGGGCCGACGTGGCGCAGGGCGCGAGCTGCGCCAGCATCATCGCCGCGACCAACAATTTTCTCATGATCTTCCCCCTTCAATCGAGGGGAAATCATCGCCCGGCCGGGGTTGAAGCACAACTACCCGGCGCAGGTTTTCGGACTGCGTGGCGTTGCGGCAACGCAAGGTCCCGGCGACGGTTCGCCTAGAACGCCGCCCGTGGCGCTCCGTCCATCATCTGGGCGCGGACCAGCGGCAAAGGCGGGCCACCATAGCTGAGGAACTGGTCGTGGAAGTCCTTCCACGCCGCCCGCCCGCCACGGCTCGCCGTCCAATCCTCGCGAAGCTTGCGGATCATCAGCTTGCCCATCGTGTAGTTGAGATAGGCGGGATCGTAGGTGCCGCGCGCCGCCTGCTGGCGGGCATTGCCCTCGTCCTGATAACATTGATCGAGGAACATCCGGCGCGATTGCTCCATGTTCATCCGGCCGGTGTGCATGCCGATGGCGGAGAGATAGCGGCAGTTGCGCAGCAGGGCGTTGGATAGCTGGCCGATGTGGATTTCCGGGCTGCCGTCGCCGAGGCCCGCTTCCCACATCATCTCTTCCGAGTAATGGCCCCAGCCCTCCGCATATGCGTAGCCGACGAACACCTTGCCGAAAGTGAAGCGGCTGCGGTTGGCATGGAGGAAGTTGAGGAAGTGGCCCGGCCACACTTCGTGGACCGAGGTGAAGAGCAGGTCCGCCTCTCCGGGAACGAAGCCGGCCTGAACGTCAGCGGGCCAGCTCGGGTCCGGCGGAGCGATGTAGTAAACCGACGGCAGGCCGCTCTCATACGGGCCGGGGATGTCGATGTAGGCGAAGTTCTGCCGGTTGTAGGGCGGCGCTTCCTCGACCTTGGCCTCCTCCGTGCCGGGGATGGTGACGAGGTTCTTGTCTTGGATGAACTGCTTGAGGCCGGCAAGCTGGGCCCGCGCGCCCTGCACGGCGCCGCCCTGCGGCTTCGACGCGCTCATCTTGTCCATGCAGGCCTGCGGCGAGAGGCCGGGCGCGTAGACGGCGCAGGCGGCCTTCACGGCATCCTGGTTGCGCTTCAGATCGGCGCGGCCGATCGCTTCGAGTTCGGCAATCGGCAGATCGACCATTTCCGTATCGCGCAGCATTCGGGCGAAGGTATCGGCGCCGAGCGCGAAGCCCTGGGTGGCGCGGGGCCGCTCGCCTTCCAGCCAGGTGGCAAGGCCCTTCATCGCCTTCACCGCGACCGTTGTTGCCTGGTTGAGTTCCGCCTGGAGGGCGGCGTCCTTCACTTCGGCGAAGGCGGCCTTGCCGTCGGTTGGGTAATATTCGGCATAACCGCCGAACGCGGACTTGCCGTAGTCGATGAAGCTCAACGGCAACGGCGTCTTGAGGTTGGCGCGGATCTGCTGCGCCGCGCGCGGGATATTCTTCAGGTACGCTGTGTAGGCGCGCAGCCGAGTCTCCGCCGGCGCGTAGTTGCGGGTGACGTAGACCGAGGGGCCAAGCGCGTCGGCGTAATAAGCCGGATTGCGGTGCGGCTGATCGGCGCCTTCGAGCCAGAACAGATCGGCGCGGGCGCGGGAGACGAGGTAATCGCGCTCGAAGCGTTCTTCCCTCGACAGCGTCTTGGCGTTGAACGCGCCCGCGGCGGCGATGGAGGAGCGCAGGAACGCCATCCGGTTGGCAAGGCCGGTGGGGCTCCAGTCAGGCAGCTGGCCGTCATATTCGTGCCGGCCCTGGCCGACCGCAAACGTGGGGTTCTGACGGAAATAGCCGTCGATGAAGCTTTGGCTGAAAACCGACCAGCGCGTGGGCTGCGCCTGAGCAGCAGCGGTGCCGGAGCTGGTGGTCTGGGCGCAACCGGCGAGCGCCAAGGCTGCTGTGACGGTAAGAAGCAGGTGCGTGAAACGAAGGGCCATCGTGTGTCTCCAGCTATTCGCGCCGTCTGCACCCAAATTCGCGGTCGCGCCAGCCGCTCGGTTGCCGCCGGGCGGGCGCGGCGCTAAGCGCCCGCAGATGACCGCTCCCCAGGCGCATCCCTTCTCCATTCCCGATTTCCGCTTCTACTGGACGGCAAGGCTCGCCTCCACCGTTGCACAGATGGGCATGGTGATCGTGATCGGGTGGCAGGTCTACGACATTGCCCGCGAGAGCATGAACATGCGCGATGCGGCCTTGCAGCTTGGGCTGATCGGCGTCGTGCAGTTCGTGCCCTTGTTCCTGCTGACGCTGGTGACCGGACTGGCGGCGGATCGGCTCGACCGGCGGTTGATAGCGCGAGCCTCGATCGGCCTGGAAATCTTTTGCGCAGCGACGCTTGGATGGCTCGCCTGGACTGGTGCCACCACCCTCACTGCCTTGTTCGTGGTCGCCGGGCTGCTCGGCGTCGCTCGCGCTTTCGCTGGCCCCGCGCTGAGCGCGCTTGCGCCCAACCTGGTGCCGCGCGAGATCCTGCCCAAGGCGATCGCGTTGAGCTCCATCGCATGGCAATCGGGCGCAATCGTCGGACCGGCGTTGGGCGGCTACCTCTACGCCATCGCCCCGCACATGCCCTATACGGTGAGCGGCTGCCTGTTCGCCTTGTCCCTGTTCTGCATGTTCATGATCGGGCCGAAGCCGCGCAGCGCGATCACCGGCTCCCGCAATCCATGGCGTCAGATGATCGACGGCTTGCACTATGTTCGGCAGAATCGGCTGGTGCTGGGCGCGATCTCGCTGGACCTGTTCGCCGTCCTGCTCGGCGGGGCGACGGCGATGCTGCCGATCTTCGCGCGTGACATCCTGATGGTGGGTCCGGAAGGCTTGGGCCATCTCCGGGCGGCCCCTGCGCTGGGGGCGACGCTAACCGCGATCTGGTTCTCGTGGAAGCCGCTCAAGAGCAATGTCGGCGTCAAGATGCTCGCGGCGGTGGGCGTGTTCGGCGCAGCGACCATCGTGTTCGGCCTGTCGCGGTGGATGCCGCTGTCGCTGTTCTGCCTTGCCTTGCTGGGCGCGGCCGACATGCTTTCGGTGTTCGTGCGCCAGTCCTTGATCCAGCTCTACACCCCCGACGAGATGCGCGGCCGGGTCGGCGCGGCCTCCACCTTGTTCATTTCCGCGTCGAACGAGCTTGGCGAAGCGGAATCCGGCTTCCTGGCCGCGGTGATCGGGCCGGTTACCGCGGTTGTAGCCGGCGGAATTGGTGCAATCGCCGTGACGTTGCTTTGGGCGAAGTGGTTTCCCGAGCTGCGCAATGCGCGAAGCTTCGACCCGCCGGACGATAAGCCGAAGGAAGGCTAAGCGGGCTTGCCCGTCCAGTTGACGAGCGCATGGCGGACGCCGCTCGTCACTGGCGTTACCCGGTGGATGCAGCGCGACAGGAACAGGCGCGCCCCGCCGCGCGGCAGCCGCCCCCCCGCGCCGGACTGCGGAATTTCCAGCACGCCGCCCTGAAAATCCGCCGGATCGGAAAGCTCCACGGACACGGAGATCAGACGCGCATCATATTTATCGGCCCCGGCATCGGTGTGCCATGCCTGAAAGTGATCGCCCACTTCGTAGCGCAGGAGCTGGAAATCCTCCGCAGCCGGATCCACCTCCAGTTCGAAGCGCTCCGCCGCCGCAGCGAAGAGCGCGTCCAGCCGGTCATAGACCCATGCCGTGGCTTCGCTGCGTAGATGGTAGGATCGGCTTGCGCGGCGCACCCGCTCATCGACCCGATACGCATCGCCGCCCCACACGGTAGCCGGCTCAGGCCCCTGCCCGGCGCCAAGCGCGAGGATCCGGTCGCACTGGGCGTGGCTGAACGCTTCGGGGAATTCCAGTGTCAGCAGCTGCAAATCCTTTTCCCCAGCCGTCCTCGCACACGGAAATGCTAGCGCGGTGCGGGGCCGCGCGATAGCGGGCGGTTGAACCGGCGGTTCAGCGCCCCAGATGAGCAGCCGCAACGCAGGAGACAGCCATCATGAGAGCCGACAGCATTCTCGACACCATCGGCAAGACGCCGCACATCCGGCTCGCGCGGCTGTTCCCCGATGCGGAAGTGTGGGTGAAATCGGAGCGCGGCAACCCCGGCGGCTCGATCAAGGACCGCATCGCGCTTGCCATGATCGAGGATGCCGAGCGTTCGGGCGCGCTCAAGCCCGGCGGCACGATCATCGAGCCGACCTCCGGCAATACCGGCGTCGGCCTGGCCATGGTTGCGGCGGTAAAGGGCTACAAGCTGATCCTGGTGATGCCGGAAAGCATGAGCATCGAGCGCCGCCGCCTGATGCTGGCTTATGGCGCCCGCTTCGACCTTACACCGCGCGAAGGCGGCATGAAGGCCGCGATCGCCCGCGCCCATGAGCTTGCCGCGGAGATCGAGGGCGCCTGGATCCCGCAGCAGTTCGAGAACCCCGCCAACATCGAAGTCCACCTGCGCACCACCGCCGAGGAGATCCTGGCGGACTTCGGCAACCAGCCGATCGACGTGCTGATCACCGGCGTCGGCACCGGCGGCCACATCACAGCCTGCGCCCAGGTGCTGAAAAAGGCCTGGCCAAACCTCAAGGTCTTCGCCGTCGAGCCGACTTTGTCGCCGGTGATCTCCGGCGGCGCGCCGGGGCCGCACCCGATCCAGGGCATCGGCGCGGGTTTCATCCCCAAGAACCTCAACACCGAGTTGCTCGACGGCGTGATCCAGGTCGATCCCGCCGACGCCAAGGAAATGGCGCGCCGTTCGGCAAGCCAGGAAGGCATTCTCGTCGGGATCAGCTCGGGCGCAAGCCTTGCCGCGGTTGCGCAGAAGCTGGCCGAGGTGCCCGCCGGCGCGCGGATCCTGTGCTTCAACTACGATACCGGCGAGCGCTACCTTTCGGTGCCGGACTTCCTGCCAGAGGAATAAGCGCGCCGCCTGGCAGCGATGTCCGCCGCAAGCGCTTCGGCAGTGTCCCGCCGAATGTCGACGATCCGGGCGCCCTTGGTTGCAGGGGCGCCCGCCGTGTCCACCGACACCGTTGCAAGCCCCAACCTGCGCTGAAGCCAGGAACGCGACACGCTGACCGCCTGGGCATGCGCCACGGGCACCGCCCAAAGCTGCTGGCGCCACACGCCGCGGGCGACCACGAGAAGATCACCCTGAAGTTCGTAGCGGTGATGGCGGCGTTGCAGCGCCGCGGTTATGCCCAACAAAGGCATGAACAGCAGGAGCAGCAAGGCCGGCGTGAAGACGGTCGACGCCGCCAGTACGGCCGCCAGTGCGGGGCCGACGCCCGTCGCCACCGCGCGAACGATGTGGCGGCTCGACACCATCGTCAGCTCGGAAAGCTGCGGCAGGCGGAACGGCCCGGCTTCGGCGAGGATCGGCTCCATCTCGGCCCGGGTGGCAAAGGGCGCCGCCGCCTGCATGCCGCTGGCGTCGCTCGCCGCGCCGAGCGTTTGAAAGAACAAGCCGCCCCAGCCGAAGCGCTTGCGGATCGGGCCCGTCGAAAGAAACGCGAGCTGTACCCGCTTCTTGGCGATCACCGCCTCGGTGCGGGTGAAAAGGCCCCGCTCGCGCCGGAAGCGGCTGCCTTCGCTGAGCAGCCGATAGTTGAATTCGCGGGCCAGGGTGCGGAGCACGCCCGCGGCGACGCCGAGCAGTATCGCGAGGAACAGCACGAAGGCGATTGCCGCGACGGTGAAGCGGTGGGGCAAGTTGTGCTCCACCACGCCCATCCAGCGGCGTGGATCGTAGATGTTGAACCCCAGGCCGCGCTCGAACGTCTGCAAAAGCGCGAAAAGGCTGGCGAGGTAGACCAGGGAGAAACTGAACAGCCCGAAGACGAGCACGCGCTTCACATTCATGACGAAGAGCAGATGCGCTTCGGGCTGGGCAGCGACGAGGGTGCGGGCCTCCTCACCGCCGCTTTCGTCGGAGGCGACGGTGACGGGGGCGTGGCGGTGCCAAGCGCGCACGGCGGCGCGCAGCCGGTCGGCTTCCGCCACGGTGACGCTGTCGAGCAGGCCTTCGTCCTTGCCGCCGGCGCCGGTTTCGATCTTTACCTTGGCGAGGCCGAACATGCGGGCGAGCAAGGCCCGCTCGATATCGACGTCCTGCACCCGGTCGAAAGGGATGGAGCGGCGGTTGCGGCTCAGGATCCCGCTTTCGATCACGATTTCCCGTTCGCCCACGCCGTAGCGGAAGCTGCGCCAGCGGAGCCATTGGAGCAGGATCATCACGCCGCCGAGCGCGGCCGCGGCGAGCAGCGCCAGGCCGAGCCCGCGCTTCGAGAAGATGGCGAGCGCCGCGGGAAGGCCGAACACCACCGAGGGCGCTCCCTGAACGAAGCGCAGGAGGATGGTGCCGGGGTGGACCCGTCGGTCGGCGAGGGTCGCGTCAGTCATGGCGCTTCCTGGCGGATGCGGGCGCGGATCTCGTCGCGCATCGCCTCGGCGACCGGGCGGGTGAGGCCGGGAAGCGTGACCTGGCTGTGCAGCGTCCCCGCCGTGTGGACGATCAGCCGCGACACGCCGAAGCTTCGCTCCAGCGGCCCTTGGGCGATATCGAGATGCTGCACCCGGTCGAGCGGCACCACCGTATGCACCTGGGTCCAACGGCCGCGGGCGACCTGGAGCTCCTCGGCGTCCATTTGGTAGCCCCAGCTTCGGAAGCGCTTCCCTGGCGCCAGGATCACCAGCCAAAGCACGACCAGCAGAAGCGGCAGGACGATCGCACCGCGCGGCAACGCCGCCTCGCTCCGAAGCACCGCTTCCGCGCCCGCCCCGGCTAGCAGCAGGAGGAGCGATAAGCAGGCGGCGTGGATGCGCATCACCCAAAGCTGGCCTTTGTCGAGCGGCGTCATTCTTGCATTCCCCCGGTTCCCTTGCCCACTGCTTAGCGGCGGCGCCGCCCCCGCGCGAGGGGGAACCCGGCCCGCGAGCCGGCGTTATGCCTCCGAAACAAACGGAGATGTGCCATGAGTGATCACAATCGCGACCGCGAAACGACAACCGTCGTCACCACCGATGGCGGTGGCCGCGGCGGCGGCACCGTGATTGCCGTTATCCTGCTGATCGCGGTGCTCGCATTCCTGTTTTGGAAATTCGGCGGAGATCTGATGGGCGGCGGCAGCGACACCAATGTCAAGGTCGATGTCTCCGCGCCGGCGGCCACCGGCTCCGGCAGCTAAGCTCTTGATAAAGCCGCCGCTCTCCCGGTGAGGGCGGCGGTTCGCCCGCGCATTTTGCCCTTTACGCGGGGCTTCGTTTCGGCTTTGCATCGCACTCGCTCCCGCGCCTGCCGGGACGAATGGGGTGAGGGACAGTTTTGAAGCGCGCGCTCCCGGGGGGGCTTCTCTTATTCGCGGCCTATCTGCCGCTCGCGGTTCTTGGCCTGCAATGGGCCAGGTTCGGCGGCGCGGGCTCGGCCGTGTGGCCGGCCTTCGGCGTGTCGCTCGCGGGACTCCTGATCGGCGGCTGGCGGCTTTGGCCGGCGATCTTCCTCGGCCGCCTGGGCGCAAGCCTGATCCTTGGCACCGCGCAACCGCTTTGGGCGGAGCTCGCCATTGCGGGTGCGAATGCCGCTGCCGATGTCTCCGCCGCCTACATCCTGCAGCGCTTTGGCCGGATCGATCCGGCGCTCCGCACCCGCCATGACGTGCTATGGCTGATCTTCGGCGTTGCCGGAGCGGCGGCCATTTCGGCATCTTTGGGCACCCTCATCCTCTTCGGCTCGGCCGGCCTCGACGGCGAGCAGAGCGCGCAAGTCTGGACGAACTGGTGGTTCGGCAACGTCGTCGCCGGCCTCACCATCGCGCCGTTCATCCTGAGCTGGTGGAAGACCGGAAGCCGCGACCTGCCGACCGTCGCCTGGGCGCATCTTGCCGCCTGCGTCGCGGCGACGACCCTGCTTGGCTGGCTGATCTTCGATCCGTCGGTTTTTCCCTGGCTGAGGAGCTGGCACCTGTTCCCGGTGCTGATCTGGGCGGGAATCGCCTTTTACGTGCGCGGCGCCTCGGCCACGCTGCTGATCTCGTCCGCTTTCGCGATTTGGGGGGTGAGCGTCGGCAGCGGCCCGCTGATCCAGTTCGGGGTGGATCCGATCCTCAACACCCAGCAATTCGTTGCAGTCAGCGCCATCACCGTTTTGCTGCTTGCCGCCATTTCGGACGAACGACGCCGGGTGGAGCCGATGGCGCGGCTCGCCGCCATCGCCTCCTCTTCGCCCGACGCAATGATCGGCGCCGGTATCGACGGGCGGATCACAAGCTGGAACGGCGGCGCGGAACGGCTGTTCGGTTATGGCGAGGACGAGGCGATCGGCGCCCCCATCGAAATTCTTTCGCCGGAGAACGGCGTGAGCGGCCCGGAAAGCCGCGCCATGTTCTCCGCCTTGATCGCCGGCGAGCGGGTAGATGTGGAGGCGGTGCGGCAGGCGAAAAACGGCGACCTGATCGACATCCACTTTGTCGGCACGCAGTTACGCGACTCCGCCGGGGCGGTGATCGGCGCCCTTGCGGTGATGCGCGACATCCGCGGGCGGCGCGCGGCCGAAGCGGCGCTTCGCGAACAGCGCGAGACCCTGGAAGTGCTCAACCGAACCGGCGCAGCGCTTGCCGCCGAGCTCGATCTGGACCGCATCGTCCAGATGGTTACCGATGCGGGCCGCGAAGTCACCGGGGCGGCGTTCGGCGCCTTCTTCTACAACGTCTACGACCGCTCCGGCGGGTCGTTCCTGCTCTACACATTGTCGGGCGCCGAACGCTCGCAGTTCGAGAGCTTCGGGCTGCCGCGCGCGACGCAGGTGTTCGAGCCGACCTTCGTCGGCGCCGGTGTGGTGCGCAGCGACGATATCACCGCCGACCCGCGCTACGGCCACATGGGCCCGCATTTCGGCATGCCCAAGGGCCACCTGCCCGTTCGCTCCTACCTTGCCGTGCCGGTTTTCTCGCGCACGGGCGACGTGCTGGGCGGCTTGTTCTTCGGCCACCCGGACACCGGCGTGTTCACGGAACGGGCCGAGCGGATCATGGTCGGCCTCGCCGCGCAGGCGGCGATCGCAATCGACAACAGCCGCCTGTTCGGAGAAGCGCAGGAGGAAATCGCCGAGCGCACCAAGATGGAAACCGCGCTTCGCGAACTCAACGAAACGCTGGAGCAGCGCGTGGAGGAGCGCACCGCCGAGCTCCTGTCCGCGCAGGACCAGCTTCGCCAGGCGCAGAAGATGGAAGCGATCGGCCAGCTTACCGGCGGCGTGGCGCACGACTTCAACAACCTGCTGACCATTATCCGCTCCTCGGTGGACCTGCTTCGCCGGGGCGGCGTACCCGAAGAGCGCAAGCGCCGTTACCTCGACGCGATTTCCGACACCGCCGACCGGGCGGCCAAGCTCACCGCCCAGCTCCTCGCCTTTGCGAGGCGCCAGGCGCTCAAGCCCGAAGTGTTCGACGCCGGCGACCGGGTGCGGCTGGTGTGCGACATGGTGCGCACGGTAGTCGGCTCGCGGATCAAGCTCGACCTCGACGTCGCCTGCGACAATTGCTTCGTGGAAGCCGACATCGCCCAGTTCGAAACGGCGGTGATCAACATGGCGGTCAATGCGCGCGACGCGATGGACGGCGAAGGACGCCTCAGCATCGCTGCGAAGGCGGTGGACAGCGTCCCCGCCAGCCAATGGAGCGAAGGAAGCGCGGGCGATTACGTGGCGCTCTCCATTTCCGACACCGGCCGCGGCATTCCCGAAGACGTGCTGGCCCAGATATTCGAGCCCTTTTTCACCACCAAGGAAGTGGGCAAGGGCACCGGCCTCGGCCTGAGCCAGGTGTACGGCTTCGCCAAGCAATCGGGCGGCGACGTGCGCGTGGAAAGCGCGCTTGCCCAAGGCACCACCTTCACCCTGTACCTCCCGCGCGTCGCCCGTCAGGCGCCCGCGGAACCCAGGGAGCAAGCCGACGACGGCGCGCCGCTGGAGCGGATCTGCATCCTGGTGGTGGAGGACAACAAGGAAGTCGGCGAATTCGCCACGCAGCTGCTCAGCGAACTCGGCCACGTCACGCGGCTTGCGACCCATGCGGACGAGGCTTTGCGGATGTTGGAAAAAGGGGCCGACGATTTCGACCTCGTCTTCACCGACGTGGTGATGCCCGGGATGAGCGGCATCGATCTGGGGCTGGAAATCCGCAAGCGCTGGCCGGCGATGCGGGTGGTGCTGACCAGCGGCTACAGCCACGTCCTTGCCCAGGACGGGCGCCACGGCTTTGAGCTGCTCCACAAGCCTTACTCAGTGGAAAGCCTCACCCGCATCCTGCGCGAGGCGGCGGCGGCGGGCTGAGCGGAACCGGCGTCTCCGCCTGGGCGTTTCGGGGCTGGAACAATTAAATGGAGATACACATGAGCGATATGGACCGCGAACCGGAGCGCGTGCGCGAAACCCACACCACGGTGGTCACCGGCGACGGCGGCCGGCGCGGCGGCGGCGGCTGGATCATTGCGGTCGTTCTGTTGCTCGGCCTGATCCTGCTGCTGTTCTTCCTGTTCCGCGACGGCTTCAACAGCACGGCCGACAAGGTAGGCGTGAACGTCAATGTCGAAACGCCGGACATCAAGGTGCCGGACGAGATCAAGATCGACGTTCCCGACGAGGTGAAGCTGGAATCGAGCGGCAATAGTGCCCAATAGGCGTCCCCGCCCAGCCGGCCGAAGTTGAACAACGGCTGTCGGTCCCATTCAGCCATTCATCAACCGAATCAGTGCATAGGCCTGGACGTCGGCTTCCAGGTCGGTCCCCTTCGGTTGCTTAACAGGGGGGTCAACGGAGGGGCCGACCCCTCGCGTCGCGTATCGAGGGAGGGGCCGGTGCTCATGTATGAGTGCCGGCCCCTACCTGTTTAAGGCCACCGCGGCGTAGGCAGGCTCAATCCTCCTTCGAACCAGTGCTCTTGGTCGCGGAGTTGGGGTTTTCGCCCTCTTCATCGTCGCCGAGCTGGCCGGGGCCGTGATAAGGCTGCTCGGTCTGGCCGCCATGGCCCATGAAGCCTTCGCGGTCGCTTTCGCCCTCCTTGCCGGTGTGCGGGTTGGGGTACGCCCCGCCGCCAGCCTGGCCGCCGCCGGTTGAGCCGTTGAAGCGCTCCTGCTTGTCCGGATCACCGCGCGAGAGATCGCCGCTCTTGCCCCAGCTTTCGGGGTTGTCGGGGCTGTTGGTTTTGGCGTTTGGAAACTGGGCATCGGTCATGTTGCGGGCTCCTTCACCGCTCAAATGGCCGGGCCGCGCGCCGGTTCCCCCTCCCCTTCCCGGCAGGCGTGCCTACATGGGCGGCATGAAGCCGATGACCGAACAGCATCTCGCAACCTTACGCCGCCACATGGTGGAGGTGGTGGACCTCCATTTCGACCTGGCCGAGGACGAGATCGGCAAGGCGGCGCTCGGGCCCGCCCTGCGCACTGCCCTGCTCCACGTTCCCCGCCACATCTTCGTGCCCGCCCAGCTTGCCGGCGCGGCGTACCAGGACTCGCCGCTGCCGATCGGCTTCGACAAGACCTTGTCGCAGCCATTCATCGGCGCGCTGATGGTCGACCTCCTCCAGCTTCACGCCCACGACCGGGTGCTGGAGATCGGCACTGGCCTCGGCTACCAGGCGGCGGTGATGGCCGAGCTCGGCGCGGAGGTGTTCACCGTCGAGATCGTCGAGGAATTCGCCGAAGCAGCCGGCATCCGCATCGCCACCCTCGGCCTCGACGCCGAGATCAAGACCGGCGACGGCTCGCGCGGCTGGGCCGACCATGCGCCCTTTGATCGGATCCTGGTCACCGCCGCCGCCCGGGACGTGCCAGTGGCGCTGGCCGAGCAGCTCGCCGCCGACGGGCGGATGGTGATCCCGCTGGGCGGCAAGGACGTGCAGCAGTTGAGCGTCGTCACCAAGGATCGGGCCGGCGTGCTCCACGTTCGCGAGATCATGCCGGTGCGCTTCACGCTGCTGGAAAGCTGAAGCCTCGCCAAAAGCGCGCCTGTGCGCTAAGGCACGCCCTGATCCCCACCTTTTGAACCGATGAATTTGGCGGCGCCTCAAGGCGCGGCGCCCGGAGCCTGCACGATGACCGAGACGGCCACCCTCCAGATGGACAGCCCCCGCGCCGACGGCGTGCCGGCCGAGCGCCGCACCTTTGCGATCATCTCCCATCCCGATGCCGGCAAAACGACGCTGACCGAGAAACTGCTCTACTTCGCGGGCGCGATCCACGAAGCGGGCGAAGTGCGCGCCCGCGGCGACCGCCGCCGCGCCCGTTCCGACTGGATGCAGATCGAGCAGCAGCGCGGCATTTCCGTCACCTCCTCGGTGATGACGTTCGAAGTGGGCAACATCCTGTTCAACCTGCTCGACACGCCGGGCCACCAGGACTTCTCCGAGGACACCTACCGGACGCTCACCGCCGTCGACAGCGCGATCATGGTGATCGACGCCGCCAAGGGCATCGAGGCGCAGACCAGGAAGCTGTTCGAGGTCTGCCGGCTTCGCAACATCCCGATCGTCACCTTCATCAACAAGGTCGACCGCGAGGGCCTGTCGCCCTTCGTGCTGCTCGACGAGATCGCCGCGACGCTGCAGCTCGACGTGTCCCCGCGCAACTGGCCGGTCGGCATGGGCGGCATGTTCCAGGGTCTGTACGACCTTGGCGAGGACAAGATGATGCTTGCGGACAAGACTTCCGGCACCGCGCCCGGCGGCGTCGTGCAGGTTGATGGCATGCACGACCCGAAGCTCGATGCGATCCTGCCTGAGGACGCGCTGGCGCTGCTCCGCGAGGAAGGCGAGCTTGCCCGTGAAGCCTATCCGGACTTCGATCTCGACGCGTTTCGCAGCGGCGATCTCACCCCCGTCTTCTTTGGCTCGGCCCTGCGCGAGTTCGGGGTCGATCGGCTGCTCGCGGGCCTCAGCGATTTCGCGCCGCCACCGGGCGCCCAGCCGGCGCGGGGTGGTCCGGTTTCGCCGGACGAGCCGAGATGCTCTGGCTTCATCTTCAAGGTCCAGGCCAACATGGACCCCAACCACCGCGACCGCATCGCCTTCATGCGGGTCTGCTCGGGCAGCCTCAAGCGCGGCATGAAGCTGACCAACGGCCGGCTCGGCAAGGCGATGTCGATCCAGAACCCGATCACCTTCTTCGCCCGTGACCGCGAGCTGGCCGAGCTTGCCCGCCCGGGCGACATCGTTGGCATTCCCAACCACGGCACGCTTAGAGTCGGCGACACGCTTTCGGAGAAAGGCGACGTGGCCTTCACCGGCCTCCCCGATTTCGCGCCCGAAGAGCTCCGCCGCGTGCGCCTCGACGATCCGATGAAGTCCAAGCAGATGCGGAAGGGGCTGCAGGATTTGGCGGAAGAAGGTGTGATCCGGATCTTCAAGCCGTCGATCGGCTCGAACTGGATCGTCGGCGTCGTCGGCCTGCTGCAGCTCGACGTCATGGCGACGCGCATGGAAGCCGAATATTCGCTGAAGATCGGCTTCGAGGCCTCGCCGTACGAAGTCGCCCGCTGGGTCAGCTCGGACGAGCCCGCCGAACTCAAGCGCCTGATGGAAACCCACCGCTCCTCGATGGCCGAGGACGCCGACGGCGAACCGGTGCTGATGATGCGCAACG
Source organism: Allosphingosinicella sp. (assembly GCA_036399475.1). GTDB lineage: Bacteria > Pseudomonadota > Alphaproteobacteria > Sphingomonadales > Sphingomonadaceae > Allosphingosinicella. The sequence continues at coordinate 17,642 of DASWNA010000031.1, read as the reverse complement.
CATGGGAGATGGGCCGGTTCGAGCAGGAATGGCCCAACGTGCGCTTCGCCAACGTGCGGGAGCGGCATTGATCTAAAGCACAGCGAATCAGCGGCTTGTTAAACGCCTCTTTAAGCCTGTTGCAGCATAACCGACGCTCTTCTCCGAGGAGCTTCGCTTGGCCGCTTCCCTTTCCCGCATGTGCACCGGCTGCCGCGATGGCGCGGCGCTGGATTTCGATATCTCCATGGCCTTTCAGCCGATCGTCGACATGGAGACGCTGGAGCCCTTCGCCTATGAGGCGCTGGTCCGTGGGCCGAACGGGGAGTCCGCGGGCGAGGTGCTCGGTCGGGTCACCCCGGAGAACCGCTACGCCTTTGATCAGAAGTGCCGCGTCAAGGCGATCGAGACGGCGGTGCGCGTCGGGCTGCTCGACACTGGTGCGCGGCTGTCGATCAATTTCCTGCCCAACGCGGTTTATTCGCCCAAGGCGTGCATCCAGCTGACGCTGAAGACCGCCGCGGCGACCGGCCTCCCGACCGACCGGCTGATCTTCGAGTTCACCGAGAACGAGGAGATGGCAGACCCCGCCCACGTCGCGAACATCGTCCACTCCTACAAGCAGATGGGCTTCGGCACCGCGCTGGACGATTTCGGCGCCGGCCATGCGGGGCTCGCGCTCCTGGCGCGATTTCAGCCGGAGATCATCAAGATCGACATGGAGCTGATCCGCGGCATCGAGGCGAGCCTTGCGCGGCGGGTAATCGTCGACGGAGTCGCCCGGATGTGCCGCAAGCTGGGCATCACTCTGATCGCCGAGGGCGTGGAAACGGAGGCGGAGCTTGGCGCACTGCGCGATCTCGGCATTCGCTATGTGCAGGGTTATCTGCTCGCCCGGCCCGCCTTTGAAGCGCTGCCGGCGATCGCTCCCGTGGCGGGGGTCGTTGCGCAGCGCGCCTTTGGCTGAGGCGGGTGCGGCTATAACCTAAGTTAGTGCCGCTCCGGAACGGAACCGCCTGTGCTGCGCTTCTTCGCGCATGACCATCACCGCCATCGCCATCAACTGCACCCTCAAGTCCAAGCCGGGCGAGGAGAGCTCCACCGACAAGATGATCGGCGTCGTCGCGGACGCGCTCGCCGTCCACGGCGTGACGCTGGCCGAGACGATCCGACTTGCCGAGCACAATATCAAGCCGGGCGTGACCTCGGACGAAGGGCCAGGCGACGACTGGCCCGACATCCGCCGCCGGATCCTGGAGCACGACATCCTGATCTTCGGCACGCCGATCTGGCTTGGTCAGATGTCGAGCATCGCCAAGCGGGTGCTGGAGCGGATGGACGCCTTCCTTGGCGAGACCGACGAGCGCGGCCGGATGCCCAGCTTCGGCAAACTCGCCGTTGCGGCGATCGTCGGCAACGAGGATGGCGGTCACAACGTCACCGCCGACCTGTTCCAGGGCCTGAACGACGAAGGCTGGACCATCCCCGCCGGGGCCGCCTGCTATTGGGTCGGCGAAGCGATGCAGAAAACCGACTTCAAGGACCTGCCGAAGGTGCCGGACAAGGTGGCCGAGGCGGCGAAGATGCTCGCCTCCAACGCGGCGCACCTGGCGGGGCTGCTCAAGGCGCAGGCCTATCCCGGGGTGGAGCAGAGCGACGGCGCGTAGCCGCTGGGCACTTGCCCGTACGGGAGATGCTGGCCATCGTGCCGCAGCAACCCGGAGCATGGGCATGAACACGCATCTGCTGAAATTCGCGGCGGCATTGGCAGTGGCCGCGCCCAGCCTCGCCGCCGCACAGGCCCCGGGAGGCAAGCCGATCTCGATCGGCACGTCCTTCGTTGTGCCCTCGGCGATCCTCAGACAGGACCGCGAGATCAACATCCACCTGCCGGCGAGCTACTCCGACCCCAAGGACGTGCGTAGCTACCCAGTGCTTTACGTGCTGGACGGCGGGGTGGATCAGGATTTCACCCACATCGCGGGCCTCGCGGAGCATGGCTCGATGAGCTGGACCTTCGATGACCTAATCGTGGTCGGAATTTCCACCAAAAACCGTATCTGGGAGCTGACGACGCCGACGCAGGATCAGCGCTACATCGAGTATTTCAAGGCCAATGGGCAGACGGCAGAGACTGCCGGAGGTGGGGGTTCGGCCGACTTCCGGCGTTACCTTGCCGAGGAAATCATCCCCTACGTGGACAAGAACTACCGCACCAATGGCCGGCGGGCGCTGATTGGGGAGTCGCTGGCCGGCCTATTCGTGGTCGACACGCTGCTCAGGCAGCCCGGCTTGTTCAACGATTACCTCGCGATCAGCCCGAGCCTTTGGTGGAACCGCGAGGAACTCGGCAACCGCGCCGGCGCGATGCTGAAGGGGCAGGATTATGCGGGGCGCCGCCTCTATCTCACCCTCGGCGCGGAAGGCGGAACGATGGGCCGGGCGGTCGGCAACTTCGTCGCGGCGCTGAAATCGCCGGCGGCCGGGTCGCTCAAGTGGACCTTTGTCGACCGGCGCAATTCGGAGCATCACGGCAGCATCTACCATGCCGCGGCGCTGGATGCGCTGCGCACGCTTTACCCGCAGGCCTGGCGGCCGGGGGCCCCCTATCCGTGGTTCCACATCGGCTCGGTGAAACCGCTCAGCGCCGCCGCCGAGGCGGATCGCAAAATCCCGTGCACCATCAAACGGGCGAAGCGCGTGACCTTTGCCGAGATCAACCGCGCGCCGGAGCGGTGGGACGCGTTCTGCGTAGTGACACCGCTGGGCGAGGCGCCGGAGCCGAGGCTCCGGTCCAAGAACTGGTTCGCCCCGGAGGCGAAGTGACGGCTTAGAACGCCTCCGCCGGGAGGGCCATCAGCGTGTCCGCGCCTGCTTCCAGCTTGCGGCGCAGGCTGCCGGTCTCCGGCAATACGCGCTCGGCGAAGAAGCGGGCGGTGATCAGCTTGGATTCGTGGAAGGCGGCGTCTTCCGAGCCTTCGCGCAGCGCCTTGGTGCTGGCTTGGACCATGCGGAGCCACATCAGGCCGAGGCCGACATGACCCATCAGCGTCATGTACGGGTAGGCCGCGGCGCCGGCGTTGTTGGGGTTGGCAAGGCCGTTCTGCATCAGCCACATCGTCGCGGTCTGAAGATCGGCGACTGCCTTTTCGAGAGCGCCGGCGAAGGGCTGAATGCTGTCCTCGTTCTTCGCCGCACCAATCTCCTCTGCAAGGATGCGGAACAGGGCCTGGATCGCGCGGCCGCCGTTGGCGCCAAGCTTGCGGCCGACGAGATCGAGCGCCTGGATGCCGTTGGTGCCTTCGTAGATCTGGGCGATGCGGGCGTCGCGGACGAACTGGTCCATGCCCCATTCCCGAATGTAGCCGTGGCCGCCGTAGATCTGCTGGGCGTTGACCGCGGTTTCGAAGCCCTTGTCGGTGAGGTAGCCCTTGATCACCGGGGTCAGGAGCCCGAGCAGGTCGGACGCGGCCTCGCGCTCCTCTTCCGCCGTCGCCTTGCGGCTGATGTCGACCTGGAGCGCGCCCCACAGCACGAATGCGCGGCTGCCCTCGTTGAAGGCCTTGGCTTCCATCAGCATGCGGCGGACGTCGGGGTGGACGATGATCGCGTCGGCCTTGGCGTTCGGATCGCGCTGGTCAGGGACCAGGGCGCGGCCCTGGCGGCGGTCCTTGGCGTAGGTGACGGCGTTCTGATAGGCGACCTCGCCTTGGGCGAGGCCCTGAAGGCCGACGCCGAGGCGCGCGGCGTTCATCATGATGAACATGGCGGCAAGGCCCTTTTCCGGCTCGCCGACGAGGTAACCGACGGCATCGTCATAGTTCATCACGCAGGTCGAGTTGCCGTGGATGCCCATCTTGTGCTCGATGGAACCACAAACGGCACCGTTGCGCTCACCAAGCGAACCGTCCTGGTTCACGATGAACTTCGGCACGATGAACAGGGAGATGCCCTTCACCGTGTCCGGCGCGCCGGCGATCTTGGCGAGGACGAGGTGGATGATGTTGTCGGACAAGTCGTGCTCGCCCGACGAGATGAAAATCTTGGTGCCGCTGATCTTGAAGCTGCCGTCATCCTGCGGATCGGCCTTGGTCTTGAGCAATCCGAGATCGGTGCCGCAATGCGGTTCGGTGAGGTTCATGGTGCCGGTCCAGCGTCCGGAGATCATGTTGGGGAGGTAGAGCGCCTTCTGCTCGTCCGAGCCCTTGACCAGGATGGAGGCGATCGCGCCCTGGGTGAGGCCGTGATACATCTCAAACGCTTGGTTGGCGGAGAGGAGATATTCGCTGACGGCGGTGCCGATCACCTGCGGCAGGCCCTGGCCGCCGAATTCCTCGGGCGCGGTGAGCGTCGTCCAGCCGCCCTCGATGAACTGGTTGTAGGCGTCCTTGAAGCCGGCGGGGGTGGTGACGGAGCCGTCGGCGTGGCGGGTGCAGCCTTCCTCGTCACCGCTGCGATTGAGCGGCGCAAGCACTTCCGCGGCGAAGCGGCCGCCCTCGGACAGGATCGCCTCAATCAGATCGGGCGTGGCGTTCTCGAAGCCTGGAAGGTTCGAATAGCGGTCGAGCCCGAGCACGTGCTGCAACACATATTGCGTCTCGCGGACCGGGGCGGTGTAGCTCGGCATAAGGTGTTCCTCGTCGCTAATCTGGAAAAGTGCGGTGGTTATTCGGACGCGTCGCCGACCTTGTCGACGAACCGCTCGAGCTCGGCGATGGCCTCTTCGATATCGCGCTGCTGCTTTTGCAGCAGGGCGATTCGGCTTCGGCATTTCTCGAGCGTCACGCGGCGCTGCTCGGCGCGGTTGTCGCCGAGGTCGTAGAGGTCGATCATCTCGCGGATTTCGGCGAGGCTGAAGCCGACGCGCTTGCCGCGCAGGATCCAGGCCAGGCGGGCGCGGTCTCGGCCCGAATAGATTCGGGAAAGGCCGCGGCGCTCCGGCGCGATCAGGCCTTCGTCCTCGTAGAAACGAAGCGCCCGCGGCGTGACGGCGAACTCCTCGCACAGGTCGCTGATCGTGAAACTGTCGGCGGTTGCAGCCGGTGCGTCGAAATCGGCGGTGGGCGAGATATCGGGCATGGCCTCGCCTCTACGCCTGCCTTACCTTTACGTCAACGGCAGGTGCTCAGCCTTTGGCGGGCGCGTCGCACAAGGGCTCGTCCACCACATCGCGGGCCTTCAAGGCGTCCGCTTCGGTGTTGCCGCTCCGGGCCAGGCTGATGCCCGTCATCGCGACGTTCTTGCCGCAATAATAAGCGCAGCCCTTGGGCATCTTGCCGGAGAGGCGTATGGCGTTGCCCTCGATGGTCGCGTCCACCGCGCAGCTTCGGTCGCCCGCCATGACAAGGGTGAGCTTGCTGCCCTTGCGTTCCACCGTGCCCGCGCCGGAGCAAGCGTGCATGTTCGCGCCCCAGATGTTGAGGCCGAAGCGGGCGGCCCCCCCGCCGCGCTGGATGACGCACAATTGGCTGGGCAGGCCGCCTGACTTGAGTTCGTACAAGCCGGTGAGGCTGTCGGAGGCTCCAATCGGCTTTGCCGGGTCCGCACCGCCGCCGGAACCCTGTGCGGAGGGGCTCGTCTGATTGCCTTTGTCCTCCCCTCCCCGCCCGCAGGCGGTGACAAGCAAGGCGGCGAGCAGGAGCGGGAATTTCCTCATGGTGATTCTTTCTGTGGCATCCGGCGGCGGTTCAGACAAGAATCGTCACGAGGCGAGCCGTTCCATAATCCACATCAATTCGCGCCCCGCGGGGCGACAAATGCCGACCTCCTGCCTATATGACGCCGGGGCAACGGATTCTTTTCGGCGGGGCGATGACGTGAACATGCTGACGACTCATCCCTTCGACGACGACAAGCTGCGCGAGGAATGCGGCGTGTTCGGCATCTGGGGCGCGGAAAGCGCGTCGGCGGTGACCGCGCTCGGCCTCCACGCGCTTCAGCACCGCGGGCAGGAAGCGGCCGGCATCACCACCTGGGACAACCGCGCCTTTCACTCGCACCGGGCGATGGGGCATGTCGCCGGCAACTTCGACAAGGATGAGATCATCCGCCAGCTCGCCGGCCAGGCGGGGATCGGCCATGTCCGTTATTCCACCACGGGCGAGACGGCGCTGCGCAACGTCCAGCCCTTGTTCGCCGAGCTGGCCAGCGGCGGCTTCGCGGTGGCGCATAACGGCAACATCTCCAACGCCGCCAAGATCCGGCGCGAGCTCAACCGCCGCGGTTCGATCTTCCAGTCGACTTCCGACACCGAGGTGATCATCCACCTCGTTGCGACGTCCACCTACCGGACGTTGCTCGACCGCTTCATCGATGCGCTGAAGCAGGTCGAGGGCGCCTACTCACTGGTCTGCCTCACCGCCGAAGGAATGATCGCCTGCCGCGATCCGCTCGGCATCCGGCCGCTGGTGATGGGCAAGCTCGGTGACGCCTACATCTTCGCCTCGGAAACCGTCGCGCTGGACGTGGTCGGCGCCACCTACCTGCGCTCGGTTGAGCCGGGCGAGATGATCATCGTTTCGGAAAAGGGGCTTCGCTCGCACCGGCCGTTCGCGGCGGTTCGGCCCCGGCCGTGCATCTTCGAGCATGTCTATTTCTCCCGCCCCGACAGCATCGTCGACGGATCGTCGGTCTATTCCGTACGCAAGCAGATCGGCGCCGAGCTTGCCCGCGAGAACCCGGTGGAGGCGGATTATTGCGTGCCGGTGCCCGATTCGGGCGTGCCGGCGGCGATCGGCTATGCCCAGGAAAGCGGCATTCCGTTCGAGCTCGGCATCATCCGGTCGCACTACGTTGGGCGGACCTTCATCCAGCCGGGCGACGCGGTCCGCCACCTCGGGGTCAAGCTCAAGCACAACGCCAATTCGGCGCTGATCAAGGGCAAGCGCATTGTGCTGATCGACGATTCGATCGTGCGCGGCACCACCAGCCTGAAGATCGTGCAGATGCTGCGCGAGGCGGGCGCGCGCGAGGTCCACATGCGCATCGCCTCGCCGCCGACCCGGCATAGCTGCTTCTACGGGGTGGACACGCCCGAGCGGAAGAAGCTGCTCGCCGCCCAAATGAACGTCGCCGAGATGAACGCCTACATCAAAGCCGACAGCCTGGCATTCGTGTCGATCGAGGGCCTGTACCGCGCCGCCGGCGAGGAGGTGCGCGAGGATGCGCACCCGCAATATTGCGACGCCTGCTTCACCGGCGCCTATCCGACCCGCCTCACCGATCAGGAGGAATCCGAGCCGGTGGACCAGCTCTCCCTGATCGAAGAGCACTACGCCTAGCCAAAGCATACCTGCGCTTTTAGGGGCAACCAACGGACTCGTTCGTCCCGAGCGAAGTCGAGGGGCGCTGCTCCGAGTCTGTGCCCCCGCCCCTCGACTTCGCTCGGGACGAACGGAGTTTGTGAATGTCTAACCGTTTTCTGGAAGGGCGCCTTGCCCTGGTTACCGGCGCAAGCCGCGGCATCGGCGCGGCAACGGCTGAGACCCTTGCCGCAGCCGGCGCGCACGTGATCCTCACCGCCCGCACCTCGGGCGCGATGGAGGAAGTGGAGGACCGAATCCACCAGGCCGGCGGAAGCGCCACGATTGCGCCGCTCGACCTTACGGAGAGCGACAGCATCGCGCGGCTTGCGGCAGCGATCTCCGGCCGCTGGGACGCTCTCGACGTGATGGTGTTGAACGCGGCAACGTTGGGCACCCTGACGCCGGTTGCGGCGATTGACGGCAAGGAGTTCAACCGCGTGCTGACGCTTAACGTGCTCGCCAACCAGGCGCTGATCGCCGCCTTCGATCCGCTGCTTCGGCAAAGCGCGGCGGGGCGGCTGCTGGCGGTGACGTCCAGCGTTGGCGCGCATCCACGCGCTTATTGGGGCGCGTACGGCGCGTCGAAGGCGGCGCTCGAGACCCTGGTGCTGAGCTATGCCGAGGAAGTGCGCAACCTGTCGTCGGTGAAGGTCGCGATCGTCGATCCGGGCGCCACCGCCACTACAATGCGGGCCCGCGCCTTTCCCGGCGAGGATCCCGCGACCTTGAAGCCGCCAACTTCGGTTGCCGACGCGATTGCCGCCCTCCTTCAGCGCGATTTCGACAGCGGCGAGCGGCTGGACGTCCGCTAGCTTGCGCGCGCCCGGGCCAGCATCCGCGCCATGCTCGCGCGGCGGATGCTGGGCGGGCGGACCGAGTCGAACAGCTTGCCGCCGGCCAGGAAGATCGTGCCGGTGCAGGCGGCGAAGAGCAGCCAGCCGCCGGTGCCGGGATATTGATCGAGGTAGGCATAGCCCCGAGTCACCGCGCCGACGGCAAGGGCGTAGATGACGGCGCAGGCTTCGATGCGGGTCTTTATGGTGAAGAGGCGCTTAAGCTTGGTGAACATGTTGTTAGCAAAAGCAAAAGCCGGGCCAATCGCGGAAATGCGCGAGTCGCGGTGCGAGAGGGTTAGCGGGTTGTAAATCACGCCGACGTTTTGGCTCCTCCCCGCCACCTTCGTCATGCCGGACTTGATCCGGCATCCACCTTCTTTTCTGAAGTCCGCGAGAAGGAAGAAGGTGGACCCCGGATCAAGTCCGGGGTGACGGCTTTCGGTGGCTCGACCGTGGCGGGCCTGAGCCTAAACGTCCAGCTCGATCCAGGTCGGCGCGTGGTCGCTGGCGCCCTGCTTGCCGCGGGTGTCCCGGTCGACGCCCGCGGCTTTCAGCGAAGGCGCGGCGGCGGGGTTGAGCAGCAGGTGGTCGATGCGGATGCCGGCGTTGCGGGCGAAGGCGTTGCGCCAGTAATCGAAGAAGGTGAAGATCGTCTCGTCGGGGTGGAGGGTGCGCAGCGAGTCCGTCCAGCCCTGGCCAAGCAGGCGGAAAAAGGCGGCGCGCGGTTCGGGCTGGAACAGGGCGTCGTCCGTCCAGCGCTCCGGCTTGTAGGCGTCGGCATCGGTCGGGATGACGTTGTAGTCGCCGGCCAGCACCACCGGATTATCGAGGGCGATGAGCTTCAGCGCATGGGCGTGGAGGCGCTCCATCCAGGCGAGCTTGTAATCGAACTTGGGCCCGGGATGCGGGTTGCCGTTGGGCGCGTAGAGGCAGCCGATCAGCACGCCGTTCACCGCCGCCTCCAGGTAGCGCGACTGCTCGTCGCCTGGGTCGCCCGGAAGCCCGCGGGCCGTCTCCACCGGCTCGCAGCCGCGGGCGAGGATGGCGACTCCGTTCCAGCGCGGCTGGCCCTGCCAGATCGCGCCGTAGCCAGCCTTCTCGAGAGCGGCGGCGGGAAATTTCTCGTCCGGAGCCTTCAATTCCTGGAGGCAGGCGACATCGGGCTGCGTTTCGTCCAGCCATTCGAGCAGCCGCTCCAGTCGGCCGTTGACCCCGTTGACGTTGAAGGTCGCGATCCTCACCGCGTCCGTTTCCGCACAATCGGTGCTCGCGACCGGACGCGGGACCGGGGGAGGTCGCTGAATTTCCGCACTTTCCAGTGGCTTTCGGCTGGCATCCTATTTGCTTCCCTTGCTCGATATGAGCTCAATGCCCAACGCGGCCTACCGATCCGTCTCCATGCCGCAGACGACGCCGTTCTACTTCATGTCGAGCCACGGCGAAGGAACGCGTCTGCCGCTGAAGAGCGGCACGGTGGTGCTGTCGCGCCTGGGCAGCGGGCGAAGCAGGATGCGGGCGCTGGCGCCATCGGTGAAATACGTGCTGCAGGGCGAGGAAACGTACGAGATCGACGGCCGCACCCGGCGGCTTCGCGCCGGCGAGTTCATGCTCGTCGAGGCGGGCGTCGAGTTCGAGGCGCGAATGGCGTCGTCCGACCATGCAATCGGCCTGTGCGTCTACCTCGGCGTCGAGGACGGCGGGCGCGACGGAACGCAGGCCCCGCTGGGGCGCGGACGGGCCATCGCCGGAAGCCGGATCGATCCCCTCGCCTCCCTGCTCGCCAATTACGCGCGGCTGCTCTTCGACCGCCCGGCGTCCGGACCGGCGCTGGCCAGGCGGATCGTGCAGGAAGCCACCGTTGGCGCCGAGGATTACCTCGCCACCTTCGCCACGCGGCTGGAGCGGCTTGGATCGGCCAAGCAATCGACGCGCATCGAGACGCTGCAGCGGCTGGAGCGAGCACGTTGCTTCATCCATGATCATGCCGATCAGGCGGTCACCCTGCATGCGGTGGCGCGCGAGGCGGCTTTGTCGCGTTTCCACCTCACCCGCAGTTTCGCCGAAGTGTTCGGCCTGCCGCCGCTCGCCTATCACCGCCGCCTTCGCCTGGAAGGCGCGGCGCGGCTGCTGAAAAGCGAGGCGGTGAGCGCCACCCAGATCGCCGAGCAGCTCGGCTACGGCTCGCTAAGCGCCTTCACCCGCGCCTTTCGCCAGAATTTCGGCGTGCCGCCAAGCCAGGCGCGGGCGGTGTGCTAGGTATCGTCCGCATCGGGGATGCGGCCGGTTAGCGCGCGTGAGTGTTTGAGCTTCGCCTGCTTCCCTATTCTCGTTCGTCCCGAGCGTAGTCGAGGGGCGCATCAAGGCCATCCGAACCTCGCCCGCTTGTTACAGCACCCGCTCTAAATTCCTGCACATACGCATGAGGTGCGCCCCTCGACTACGCTCGGGACGAACGGGGATAGTGACGTGCGCTGCCGTTCCTGACCCCTCGCCCGGCCATGCACGTCATCGGCCACGTCAGCGCCCGGGCCGGTACACCCGCTCGGTTTTGCCGTTGAGCTGCTCGGGGTAGAAATACACTTCCCGCAGGTTGCCGGTGGCGTAGCGGCCGGCCTGGTCGTTGAAGTGCGGGGATTTGGGATCGCCGCTTTCGCCGCCGGCGGTGACCGCCACCGCGTGGACCCTTAGGCCGAACTCCACCACCGCCACGAAGCTGTTGCCGCTGGTGCCGTACCAGCGCTTGCTGCCGCCGCGCGGTGCGGCGCCGAACGAAGCAAGCGAGCCCCAGCGCGCCGAGGAGAAGCCCACGGGTATACTGGCGCCGGCATCGCTGAAGGGATGGGCGATATCGCCGGTAAGTCGCTGGAACCGGTTCACTTCGCCCCACGGCACGTTCCAGCGGCCGAAATCGGCCTCCAGCCGATCGACCATGGCGGCAAGTGTTTCGAGCTTGAGCTTCGGCGCGGCCTCTTCGATCTGGCGGTAGGTGCCGCCGGCTTCATCCCACTCAATGGCCTTGATCCGGCGCCACATCTCGTCGCCCCAGAACATGGCAAGGGTATTGGGCACCGACTCCGCGCTCCAGCGATAGTCCCAGCCGCGCAGGGCGGCGACCGGCCCCTCCAGCCGCCGCTTGAGCGGAGACACGGCGGGGAGCGCGTCATAGTCGCGGACGAGACCGGGGATGAGCTGGGCGAAGGCGGGCTGGTAGGAGTCGTAGGCGGCGGCGCGCAGGGCCTCGACGGAGAAGTCCTTCCGATTGCCAAGCACCCGCTGAGCGTGAACCCCGCGCGGATTCTCGCCGAACGTGTCCATGTAGCGCGGGTATGCCGTGGGCTTGTGGCTGTTGGGACCTGCGGCGGAATAAGGCCAGTTGTTGGTGTTCTGAATCCAGCCGTTGGGCGGGTTGAGCAGGTTGGGCGCTTCGCCGAGCGCGTGGAGACCGCGCCAGTCGGTGCGCGGGTCGGAGCCGTCCACCGGCCTGGTGAAGTCGAAGCGGTCGTCGCGCACCGGGATGAAGTGCGGGTGGTGGTAGGCGATGTTGCCCTTGGCGTCGGCGAAGATGGTGTTGTTGGACGAGTTCGCCTTGAACTCGGCGACCTTCACGAAGCTTTGGTAGTCCGACACCTTGGTGCGCAGATAGCTTTGCTGGAGCGCTTCGACCGGCTTGTGCATCATTGCAAAGGCGACCCACTTGCCGCCCTCCTCCCGCACCACCGGCCCGTGGTGGGTGCGGAAGGTTTCGAAGCTTCGGCTCGCCATCGAGCCGTCTGGGGCGCGGTAGTTCAGGGTGATCGTCCGGGTGGTGATCGGCCGGCGTTCGTTACCGTAGCGGTAGACGAGGCCGCCGGGGCCCTGCTCCACCGTTTCCAGGAACTCGTCGACCGAATCGACGCCCGAGGAGGTGTGCATCCATCCGGCGCGCTCGTTGAAGCCCTGGTAGATGAAGAACTGGCCCCAGGTGGCGGCGCCGTAGGCGTTGAGGCCCTGGTCGCTGGTCACCTGCTGCTCGGCGCGGAAGAAGAAGCTGGTGTGCGGGTTGATGAGGAGCAGCGCCTTGCCGTCCACCGTGTTGGCCGGTGCGACCGCGAAGCCGTTCGAGCCACGGGGTTCGGGATCGGTTTCCGCGCGGCTGGCAAGCGCCTTGCCGCGCTTCGAGTAGAACGCCTCGAGGCGGGCGAGATCGATGCGCTCGATGTCGCCGCCGATCGAGCCTTCGGTGAAGGAAAGCGCCATCCACGGTTCGAAGCGGGCGATTGCGCGCGGTTTCACGTCCGGGTGGGTGGCGAGATAATAGTTCAGCCCATCCGCCCAGGCAGTCATTAGCTGCTTCAGCCACTCCGGGCTGCTGGCGTAGCGGCGCTGGAGGTCGGCCGGATCCATGTAGAGGCGGGCGCGAAGATCGGCCCAGATCGCTTTCTCGCCCTCCGCCTCGGCAGTGCGGCCGAGCGCGGTGAGGTAGTTGGTCTCGACCCGGTTGAAGTCGTCTTCGGCCTGCGCGTAGATCATGCCGAACACCGCATCGGCGTCGGTTTTGCCGCGGATGTGGGCGATGCCCCAGTTGTCGCGGGTGACCGTGACGCGCGCTGCCTGTGTCTCCCACCGGGCGCGCTCGCTGTTCCCCGGCGGCGTGGTGGCGCACGATGCGAGCAGGAGCAGCGTGAGGGGAAGGAGGCGCTTCATGCCTTTGCTCCTTGAATGTGGCGATCGACGACGCGTTCAAGCAACGTCATCGGCACCGCGCCGCCGAGCACCAGCGCATCGTTGAAGCGCCGGAAGTCGAAGCGGTCGCCGAGCGCCGCTTTCGCCTTGTCGCGCAGGCGGTTGATCTCGCTGTGGCCGACCTTGTAGCCGCAGGCCTGGCCCGGCCACGCGCAATAGCGGTCGACCTCGCTTTGCACTTCCTCGACGGAGGAGCCGTTGGTGGTGGCGAACCACTGGATGGCCTGCTCGCGCGTCCAGCGCTTGGCGTGGAGGCCGCTGTCCACCACTAGGCGGCAGGCGCGGAAGGCGAGCGACTGGAGGAAGCCAAGACGGCCGACCGGATCGCCTTCGTAGGCGCCGAGCTCGTCGCCGAGCTGCTCGGCGTAGAGCGCCCAGCCTTCGGAATAGGCGTTGAAGGCGACCAGCGAGCGGACGAGCGGCAGCTTGTAGGTATATTCGCCCTGCCAGATGTGGCCGGGAATGCCCTCATGGTAAGTGAGCGTCGGCAGCGCGTGGCGCGGCCAGATCGAGGTGTCGCGCAGGTTGATATAATAATTGCCCGGCACCGAGCCGTCGATCGTGCCGGCCGCCGCATAGCCGCCGGGTGCGCCCGCCTCGATCTCCACGGGCACGCGCTTGATGATCAGGTTGCCGGGAACAAGCGTCGCAAAGGCGCGCGGCAGGCGGGTGCGGATGTCGGCGACCCGGCCGTTGACGTAATCGAGGATCTGCTTCCGCCCGGCATCTGTGTTGGGGAAAAGGTATTTAGGGTCCTTGCCGAGCGCGGTCATGCGCTCGCCGACGCTCCCTTGCGTGTAGCCGAGCGAGCGGAGGAGCGGGTCCATCTGCGTCTGCAGCGCCTTGAGTTCATCCAGGCCGCGCTGGTGGACCTCGTCGGGAGTCAGCGAGGAGGTGGTCGCGGCGCGCAGGGCCCAGGCGTAATAAGCGTCGCCATCGGGCAGCTTCCAGACGCCCGCGCGGCTGTCGGCCCGGACCCGGTGGCGCTCCAGTTCGGCGATCTGCCGGTCCAAGGCGGGTGCGACGCGGCCGTCCACTAGTGCGAGGGCGCGGGGGCTCCAGTCGCCCGGTATCGCGGAGGTACGGCGGGCGAGGGACGTGACGAGGCCCCATTCCTTCGTGGGTTGCGCGCGGGAGGACTTCATCTGCTTGAGCGTCTTGTCGAGCAGGAAATCGGGCGCGATCACGCCCAGCGAACGGTTGTTGACCAAGCGCTCGGTCTCGCCATCGAGCACCGCCGCATAGGCTTCGACGCGGGCCAGGTAAGCTTCGGCGTCGGCGGCATTCTCCACCTTGTGGCTGGAGTCGAGGAAATCCGGGATCTCGACAAACGCGCCGGTGTTCTGCGCCACCACGTAAGGCGAGTTGCGGTAGGACCAATTCTGATTGAGCACTACCGAGTCGCCGTACGGGAAGCGGAAGCCCTCGACGGCGAGCGCGTGCGAAGTTTTGATGACGTCGAGGTCGAGCCGCGCGCCGGGGCTGAGGTTGGTCCGATCGACGGCCTTCAGGCGGCGAAGGCGCTCCGCGGCCTCCCGGCCCAAGCGGCGGTAGCCGGCGAGTGAACGGTCAGTGAGCTGCGCCTTGAGGAGGCCGCGGCCGTCCTTGTCGAGGCCGAGCGAGGTCGCATTCTCCGGATACTCGCGCAGCATCGCTTCGGCGACTTCGGCGAGCATCGCCTGCAGCGCTGCGTCGTCGGGCGCCGCCCCTCCTCCAATCCGCGTCGCGCAACCGGGCAGCAGCGGCAAGGCGGCGACGAGGGCAGTGGAGGTGAGGAACTGGCGGCGGGCGAGCGGCTGCATGGGCGACCTCGGCTGGATTGAAGTCGCCCTTCTGCCCGGCGCGAAGCCTCTCCGCAATCCGCACCATCTTGTGATACGCAGCGTGGTCATGGACGATTTCTACCGTATCCGCCGCCTGCCCCCCTACGTGTTCGCCGAAGTGAACGCCATGAAAGCCTCCGCCCGCGCCCAGGGCATCGACATCGTCGATCTCGGCATGGGCAATCCCGACGGCGCGCCGCCGCCGCACGTGATCGAGAAGCTCGCCGAGGCCGCCCGCAACCCCAAGGCGCACGGCTACTCCGCGTCCAAGGGCATCGCAGGGCTCCGCAAAGCCCAGGCCGGCTATTACGCCCGACGCTTCGGAGTCGACCTCGATCCGGAGAGCGAGGTGGTCGTCACCTTGGGATCGAAGGAGGGCCTGGCCAACCTCGCCCAAGCGATCACCGCGCCGGGCGATGTGGTGCTTGCGCCCAACCCATCCTACCCCATTCACCAGTTCGGCTTCATCATCGCCGGCGCCGCGATCCGCTCCATTCCCGCGGCGCCGGGGCCGGATTTCTTCCACCGGCTGGAGCTGTCGCTTCGCTATTTGGTGCCGAAGCCCTCGGTGCTGGTGATCGGCTATCCGTCCAACCCGACCGCCTATGTCGCGGACCTCGCTTTCTACGAAAAGGTCGTGGCGTTTGCGCGCGAGCATAAGCTGTGGGTGATCAGCGATCTGGCCTATGCCGAGATCTACTTCGGCGACACGCCGACGCCGTCCATCCTCCAGGTGCCGGGCGCGAAGGAGGTGGCGATCGAGTTCACCTCCATGTCCAAGACCTATTCGATGGCCGGCTGGCGGATCGGCTTCGCGGTTGGCAATCGGACGCTGATCAACGCCCTGACGCGGGTGAAATCCTATCTCGATTACGGCGCCTTTACGCCCATCCAGGCGGCGGCGACGGCGGCGCTCAACGGACCGCAGGACATCGTCGAAGCCAACCGCAAGCTCTACAAGGCGCGGCGCGACTGCCTGGTGACGAGCTTTGCCCGCGCCGGATGGGAGATACCTCCCCCGGAGGCAAGCATGTTCGCGTGGGTGCCGATCCCCGAGGCGTTCCGGCACCTTGGCTCGATGGAATTCGCGAAGCGGCTGCTGGCCGACGCGCATGTCGCGGTGGCGCCCGGCGTCGGCTTCGGCGAGGAAGGCGAGGGCTTCGTGCGCATCGCGCTTGTGGAGAACGAGCAGAGGCTTCGCCAAGCGGCGCGAAGCGTGAAGAAGTTTCTGGCTGGCGCTTAGTTACTCGTCCTCAACACCGACCAACCTGGTTCGTCCCGAGCGAAGTCGAGGGGCGCTGCCCCTGAGTCCTCGTGTGCGCCCCTCGACTTCGCTCGGGACGAACGAATCTTGTGAAGGGCCGCTCAAACGAGTTTAGCGGTCGCGCCCTATTCCGCTGGGACGGCAGGTGCCGGAGATGGGCTTCCACCCTTGCCCGAAAGCTTGCGGATCAGCCTTGGCAACGGCCCGTTGCGTTCCATCCATTCCGCATATTCCTGGTACGCCGGATCGGCCATCAGGTGCCGCTCCTCCGTCCGTGCGCGCCAATAATAGACGCCGCTTACCGCCGCCAGGATCGCGGTGTTGCGGATGGCGTCGTTCATGTCGCCGGTGACTGTGAAGAAGGGCAATACGCCCAGCCACCAGAACAGGTTCTTCGACACATAGGCCGGGTGCTTGGTGAGGCGGTAAGGACCGTGGGTCAGGATGCCGCGGTGGGTAAGGTTGGAGAAGCGAATGCCGAACGCCACCGTCGCCCAGGCGTAGAAGGCGGCGAGCGCGACGAGGGCCACCGCCCACACCACCATCAGCGCGGGATGACCGTCCAGCCAATGCACCCAACTGTCCGAGCCGGCGGTGCCCTGCAGATAGTGGAGCGGCCCGCTCGGGTTCATCATGATGAAGGGCGGGTAGCAGATGAGGGCAGCCGTCCAGCCCGCCGCATAGGGGTTGGCCGAGCGGATGTGGGCGTCGAGCGGCTTCATGGTCAGCGCGTAGCCGACGGTTGCAAAGACGGTGTCGATCATGAACATCACGCCGATCAGCCAGAAGGTGAGCGTCACCAGGGTGAAGGTGATCTGCTCGCCCGAAGGCGTGATCGCGCCGAACCAGTTGCCGGGCACGATGGCGATCATGAAGGCCAGAAAGAACGCCTTGATCGCCCAGCTGCGCAGGAAATCGTAGAGCATTTCCTTGTCCACCGCCGAGCTTCGGCCGATGACGAGCTGCCCCATGTGCCAGGCGCCGTCGCGCGGCTCCTTGAGGCGGCGGTCGATCCACAGCAGGTAGGGCACTGAGGCGACGAGCAGCGGCACGGCAACGGTGCCGAGCACCTGCATCGCGTAAAGATAGATGCCGTCCCAATACCAGCGCCCAACGCAGTAGAACATCGCGATACCCGTCCAGGTCGCCCACAGGCCGGCGATCTTGGCGATGCTGGTGTCGAGGGTGTCCCGGAGCGGCCGCGGCGGATTGTCCCAGTCGAGGCCGCTTGACGGGCTGCGATGGACCTTGTCGACCAGGATCGACCAGAGCAGCATCGGCGCGCCGCACGCGACCAGCGCGCACAGGGTCGCGTTCGGCCCCGAAAATTCGAACATCCGCGCCACGGCGAACCAGGCGAACAGGCCGAGCAGGCCGACCACCCCGACCATCGAACTTACCGCCGAGCGCGGGCGCGGGTCCGCCGTCACCGGCGCGTCGATCCTGGTTTGTGCGTTCATGACGCGGTTCTTAACCGCAAACCGGTAAGGAAGAGGTGAACGCCGCCCCCCCGCCCCCCGCTCGCGCTTGGACGGACCCGGCCTTCGTCACATTCCTCCATCCGATCGGACCTGGGTAACCGGTTCTTAAGTCTCTGCGCGCTTAGTGCCTCGTGGCGGTTTGGAAAGTGGGGGTCCTGGCGCAGCGTGGAATTGGGTTCGATGGCCTGGGAGGGCATAATGCTGTCGAAGGAAAGTCACCAGGAGACGACGTT
>DASWNA010000030.1:0-51487 GCA_036399475.1 Allosphingosinicella sp. | reverse complement strand
CCCCTCCCTTTTAGGGAGGGGCCGGGGGTGGGTAGCGGCTGAGCCCCCTCGATGGGGGCGAAGCCGGTTAGGAGCGCGCAGGAGCGGGGATCGACCCCGCTCTTGCGCGACCCACCCCCGGCCCCTCCCTTGGCAGGGAGGGGGGTCACACCTCATCCAAACTCGCCAGTTTCTGCGCCTGGTCCTCGGCCACCAAGGCCGAGAGCAGTTCATCCAGCCCAGGGCCTTCCAAGATTTCGGGCAGGCGGTGCAGCGTCAGATTGATCCGGTGATCGGTCACCCGCCCCTGCGGATAATTGTACGTCCTGATCCGCTCGGACCGGTCGCCCGATCCCACCATCGACTTGCGCGCGCCGGCACGCGCCGAGGCGAGCCGCTCGCGCTCCAGCTCGTACAACCGGGTGCGCAACACCTTGAGCGCCTTGGCCTTGTTCTTGTGCTGCGATTTCTCGTCCTGCTGGATCACCACCAGCCCGGACGGAAGGTGGGTGATCCGAACCGCGCTGTCGGTGGTGTTGACCGACTGCCCGCCCGGGCCGGAGGAGCGGTAGACGTCGATGCGCAGATCCCGCGCCTCGTCGATCTGGACGTCGACGTCCTCCGCCTCGGGCAGCACCGCCACCGTGGCCGCCGAGGTGTGGATCCGCCCGCCGCTTTCCGTGGCGGGCACGCGCTGGACGCGGTGGACGCCGCTTTCGAACTTCATCTTGGCGAACACGCCCTGGCCGGTAACCGAGGCGACCACTTCCTTGAAGCCCCCCATTTCCGATGCGCTTGCCGAAATCAGCTCCACCCGCCAGCCCTGCCCGTCGGCGTAGCGCTGGTACATGCGCAGGAGGTCGCCGGCGAAGAGCGCCGCTTCGTCGCCGCCCGTACCGGCGCGGATTTCGAGCATGGCCGGCCGGTCGTCGGCGGCGTCGCGGGGGAGGAGCTTGAGGGCGAGCGCGCGTTCGGCCTCGGGCAGCCGCGCCTCGACCGCGCGGATTTCGTCCTCTGCCATCGCCCGCATCTCGGGATCGTCGCGCATCTCGGCGAGCGAGCCGAGTTCGTCGCGCAACTGCCGAACCTCCGCCGCCGCCGCGGCGACGGGTTCGATCTCGGCATATTCCTTGGACAGCTTCACGAACGCATCGGCGGCAAGGTCGCCGGCGGACATTGCCGCCTGCAACTCATCCCGCCGCGCGAGAATTTGCGCGATCCGATCGGCGGAGATCGAGGTCATGCGTCAGGACGCTCGTAAATCTTCACATCGGCCCCAGAGTCGATCCTGTTCGTGGTGAGTCTCTGAATGCGAAATTTGGAAGTAAGTGCCTCCCCAAGGACACTGTTCTCACGCTCTGATGCACGTCGCCCGGAAACAAGGCGTTTGATACGCATGTTGGCAAGCTGGCCCTCCTCTAGGAGAACGGTGTTGAAAATAAGGATGGAATCAGGTTGCAGTTTCACAGCTTTATCAAACCGCTTCCGCTGTGACCCCTCGCTGATTAGCTGACACGAGATGCCGCCGCGACGAAGAGCCGCCGCAGCCCATTGACCAAGATGGTTGATGGCATCGTCTTCTACGACGATCGCGAAGTTCACGCGCTCGGGTGACGGTGCTTCAATCATCATTGCAAGGCGCTCAATGCCGGCGGCCCAGCCGATTGCTGGGGTATACCCGCCACCGAGGGCCTCCATAAGGCCGTCGTACCGACCTCCCGCAAGCACCGTCCCCTGGGCGCCTAGCTGGTCCGTGACAAACTCGAAGGCCGTGTGCCGGTAGTAGTCCAAGCCGCGCACCAAACGGGCATTGCGCTCGAATTCCACCCCAGCAGCATCGAGGCCTGCTTGAACTCTGTCGAAAAAGTACCCGGCTTCGCCGCTTAGATAATCGTCCACCTGAGGAGCGTCCCGAATCAAAATACGATCCGCAACGTCTTTAGAATCTAGAATGCGAAGGGGATTCTTCTCGAGCCGCACCCTACTGTCGTCCGAGAGTTGGTCCCGGTGGCCTTCAAAATAAGCAATCAATGCAGCCTGCCACCCTGCGCGCGTATCGGCATCACCGAGCGTGTTGAGCTGCAAGGTCACGCCCTCGCTGATCCCGAGTTCCTTGAGGAGCTGGTCGGCGAAGACGAGCAGCTCCACGTCGGCGAGCGGGCTGTCGCTCCCCAATATCTCCGCATCGAGCTGGTGGAATTGTCGATACCGCCCCTTTTGCGGGCGTTCGTAGCGGAACACCGGGCCGTGGGTGGCGACCTTCATCGGCACGTGCTGCTGCCAGCCTTCCGAAAGGAACGCGCGGCAGATGCCGGCGGTGAATTCCGGACGCAGGGTCAGCGATTCGCCGCCCCGGTCCTCAAGGCTGTACATTTCCTTGGAGACGATATCGGTGGTTTCGCCGATCGAGCGGGCGAAAACCTGGGTTGCCTCGAACACCGGCAGCTCGATCCGCTGAAAGCCGTACAAGCGCCGCACCTTGTCGAACGCCTCCACGACGCGGCCGAAGCGGTCCGCGTCCTCGCCCCAGATGTCCTGGGTTCCCCTGATCCTTTGTGGGCCTTTACTCATAGGGCGGGGCCTTAGCATTTTTGCGCGGAGGGGGAAGCGGGGTGACGCGGGGCCCGATGTTCGTTAAGGGCCGCGCCCCATGAACATCGACCTTATCCCCATCGGCGACGATCCGCCCGAAAGCATCAACGTCATCATCGAAGTGCCGATCGGCGGCGAGCCGGTGAAGTACGAATTCGACAAGGCGTCGGGTGCGATCTTTGTCGACCGCATCCTGCACACGCCGATGCGCTACCCGACCAATTACGGCTTCATCCCCCACACATTGTCGCCCGACGGCGATCCGCTGGACGTGATGGTGATGGCGCGGGTGCCGTTCATTCCCGGATCGGTGGTCCGCGCCCGCCCGCTCGCCGTGCTGCGGCTTGAGGACGAAGCCGGCGGCGACGAGAAGATCCTTGCCGTGCCGATCAAGAGCACCTCGCCTTATTACGCCAATATCGAGGAAGGCGAGGATCTGCCGCTGATCATCCGCCAGCAGATCGAGCATTTCTTCACCCACTACAAAGACCTCGAGCCCGAAAAGTGGGTGCGGGTCGGCACCTGGGGCGACCGCGAGGAAGCGATCAAGGTGATCCTGGAGGCGATCGAAGCGGCCAAGCGGGCCAAGGCGGAAGCCGCCGCCGCGGCGGGCTTGAGCGCGGGCCTGGGCGCCTAAGTATCGGAGCCGGCGCGATTACCCGCGCCGATCCGCTGGACAGAGGGCGCGGCGCGCGCCATGCGGCGTGGGTTCCCCGTTCGGAGACTCACAGCACGATGCGCCCTGCCCTCACCGCCTTGCTCCTCCTGTCCGCCGCCGCCTCCCCCGCCGCGGCGCAGCAGCTCCCAGCCAATTTCACCCGCGCCGAACCCTCGCCTAAGATCGACACGATCCCGCCGGCTCGCGACGTCGCGTATCCCGGCACGATCAAGCTGCGCGTCGACGCCACCGACCTCGAGCGCCGCATCTTCCGAGTACGCCAGACGATCCCAGTCGATCGCACCGGCGACTTCGTTCTTCTGTACCCGAAGTGGATCCCGGGCGCCCACTCGCCGAGCGGCCAGATCAACAAGGTCACCGGCCTGAAGATCACCGCCGGCAACAAGCGCCTGACCTGGAGCCGCGACACGCTCGACGTCTACGCCTTTCACGTCGACGTGCCGGACGGTGTGAAGTCGATCGACGTCGAGTTCCAGTTCGTCTCCGCCACCGCATCCGAGCAGGGCCGCACGGTGATGACCCCGGAGCTGGCCAGCGTTCAGTGGATATCCCTGTCGCTCTACCCGGCCGGCTATTACGTCCGCCAGATCCCGATCCAGGCGTCCTTGACCCTGCCCAAGGGCTGGAAGGCGGCGACGGCACTTCGCCCCGCCGCCGGCGGCAACGCCCCCGCGAACACGATCACCTACCAGCCGACGACCTACGAGATCCTTGCCGATTCGCCGGTGCTCGCCGGCCAGCATTCGCGCAGCATTCCGCTCAGCCGCGACGTGACGCTGGACGTCTTCGCCGACACGCCGGCCCAGCTCGCCGCAACCGACGAGCAGATTGCGCTCCACCGCAACCTGGTCACCCAGGCGGTGAAGCTGTTCGGCGCCCAGCATTACGACCATTACAACTTCCTCCTTTCCATTTCGAACAACCTGGGCGGCATCGGCCTCGAGCATCACCGCAGCTCGGAGAACGGTGTGAAGAGCGGCTACTTCACCGACTGGGCAAGCGCGCAGAGCGACCGCAACCTCCTGCCCCACGAGTTTGTGCACAGCTGGGACGGCAAATATCGCCGGGGCAAGGACGCCTGGACGCCCGATTACCGCACGCCGATGCAGAACAGCCTGCTCTGGGTCTATGAAGGCCAGACGCAGTTTTGGGGTTATGTACTCGACGCCCGCTCCGGCATGCTGTCCAAGCAGGAAACGCTGGACGCGCTTGCCGCCATCGCCGCGACCTACGATGCGGCGACCCCGGGCCGGAGCTGGCGCCCGCTGATCGACACCACCAACGATCCGATCATCGCCCAGCGCGCGCCGCAGCCGTGGCGCGGCTGGCAGCGTTCGGAGGATTATTACAACGAAGGCCTGCTGATCTGGCTCGACGTCGACCGGATCATCCGCAGCCAATCCAAGGGCAAGCGCTCGATCGACGATTTCGCCCGCGCCTTTTTCGGCGTCAACGACCGCGATTATGGCGAGCTCACCTACACGTTCGACGAAGTGGTCGCGACGCTCAACCGGGTGCAGCCTTACGACTGGGCCTCCTACCTCAACCGCCGCCTGACCGGTTATACCGAGGGCGCCCCGCTCGAAGGCTTCACCGAAGGCGGCTACCGCCTCACCTACACCGCCGAGCCGACCGACTGGTTCAAGTCCGGCGAAAAGAAGCGCAGCGCGGTGGACCTGACCTATTCGGGCGGCTTTGTGGTGAGCAGCAAGGACGGCGCGGTGACGAGCGTGATCTGGGACGGCCCCGCATTCGACGCGGGTCTCACCCTCGGCTCCAAGATCATCGCCGTGAACGGGCGCAGCTTCGACGGCGACGCGCTCAAGAACGCGATCAAGGCGGCGTCGGCGACCAAGGAGCCGGTGCGCCTGCTTGTGCAAAGCGGCGACACCTACCGCACCCTCGATCTCGACTGGCACGGCGGCCTTCGCTACCCGCGCCTCCAGGCCACCGGCGGCGGCAAGGGCACGCTCGACGCCCTGCTCACGCCGCTGCGCTGATCGACAAACAGGAGAGAGAATTCATGCGCCTCGCAAGCCTGTTAGCCGCCACCGCCCTGCTGCCGCTTGGCGCCTGCTCGATGCAGCGGCCGGTGGCCATCGGACCTGCCCCCGCCTTCAGCTCCGGCGACAGCGCGGTGGCCAACACCCAGGCCGCCCTTGCCCGGATCGATGCGGTGGAGCCCACGGTCAACGCCGTGATCGCGGTTGATCCCACCGCCATGGCGCAGGCGCGGGCGCTGGACGCGGCCGCCGGGCGCGGCCCGCTCCACGGCATGCCGATCATGATCAAGGACAATATCGAGGCAAAGGGCCCGCTCCCTACAACCGCCGGAAGCCTGGCACTGGCCAACAACGTCACGAACCGCGATGCGCCTCTGGTGGCGCGTCTGCGTGAGGCGGGCGCCGTGATCGTCGGCAAGACGAACCTCTCCGAATGGGCCAATATCCGCGACGACAATTCGATCTCCGGCTGGAGTGCGGTCGGCGGGCAAACCCGGAATGCCCATGTGCTCAACCGCAACGCCTGCGGCTCCTCCACCGGCAGCGGCGTCGCCGTTGCCGCCGGCATGGTCCCGGCCGCGATCGGAACAGAAACCGACGGCTCGATCACCTGCCCGGCGTCGCTGAGCGGCATCGTCGGCTTCAAGCCCACCGTCGGCCTGGTCAGCCGCACCCACATCGTTCCGATCAGCCACAGCCAGGACACCGCAGGCCCGATGGCGCGCACGGTGCGCGAGGCGGCCCTGGTCCTCTCAGCAATCGCAGGGAGCGACCCCGCCGACCCGCAGACCGCGGACGCCGACCGCTACCGGACCGATTACGCCGCCGGGCTGTCCGCCGATTCGCTGCGCGGCAAGCGCATCGGCGTGATGCGCTTCGCAAGCGGCTTCGGCACGGACGAGCGGTTCGAGGAGGCCCTCGCCACCCTGCGCGCCCAGGGCGCGATCCTGGTCGAAATCGCCAAGTTCGAGCGCAAGCCGGAAATGGGGTCGGGCGAGTACAAGGTGCTGCTCACCGAGTTGAAGGCAGACCTGAACGCCTACCTTGCCACCACTCCGCCAAGCGTCACCACCCGCACGCTTGCCGACGTCATCGCCTTCAACAAGGCCAATGCCCCCCGCGAGATGCCCTTGTTCGACCAGGACACGTTCGAGGAAGCGGAGCAAACCAAGGGGCTGAACGACCCCGAGTATAAGAAAGCGCGCGAAACCAGCCTTCGCCTCGCCGGGGCGGAGGGCATCGACAAGATGCTCAAGGACAACAATGTCGTCGCCTTGGTCGGCCCGACGATGCCGGCCGCGTGGCTGATCGATGCGGTGCACGGCGACTCCTATCCCGGTGGCGGCGCCGGCGGCTTCGCGGCGGTGGCCGGCTACCCGCACCTCACCGTGCCGATGGGCGCGGTGCGGGGGCTGCCGGTGGGGCTCTCCTTCCTGGGGCCGAAATGGTCGGACGGCATGATCCTGTCGCTGGGCTATGCTTATGAGCAGGCGTCTCACCGCAAGGTGGAGGCGCGGTTCATTCCGTCGGTGGAGGAAAGCGCGGAGGTGGCGCCGCTCCTGGCACAGCAGCCGCGCTGATTTCCTATCGTCATGCCGGACTTGATCCGGCATCCCCCTTCTTCTTTCAGGCAAAGAGGAGCGAAGAAGGTGGACCCCGGATCAAGTCCGGGGTGACGGTTGCGGGTGAGGACCGGCCTTACTGATACCTCAAAGGGCGGCGGTGAGCCTGAGCCCGACGATGCAGCCGATCAGCGCGAGCAGCAGCAGCATGCGCACACTCCCCGCCGGCTCGCCGAAGAACCAGATGCCGACCAGCACCGTCCCCGCCGCGCCGATCCCGCCCCATACGGCATAAGCTGTGCCCATCGAGATGGTGCGCGAGGCGAATTCCAGCAGGCCCATGGAGAGGGTCACCGAGACCAGGAAGCCGATCGTCCACGGCACGTTCCT
The DNA here is from genome assembly GCA_036399475.1 of Allosphingosinicella sp. Lineage (GTDB taxonomy): Bacteria > Pseudomonadota > Alphaproteobacteria > Sphingomonadales > Sphingomonadaceae > Allosphingosinicella. The sequence continues at coordinate 44,282 of DASWNA010000030.1, read as the reverse complement.
GAACCCATCGACAAAGCGCAGGCAGGTGGTGAAGCCGACTTCGAACAGGCCGCCGATGCAGAGCAGGGTCCAGGCCAGTGCAGGGTTCATGGCATTGCCTCCAGATGCGGTTCGGGCGCGTGCTTGCCCCGCGCCGCAAGCACGCAGCCGGTGACGATCAACACGGCGCCGATCAAGGTGGACGCGCCGACCTGCTCGTCGAACACCAGAAAGCCGAACAAGGCGGCCCAGATCAGGGCGGTATATTCCACCGGGGCGAGCCGATGCGCCTCCGCCCGGCGGTACGCCCAGGCGAGCAGCATCAACGATACCAAAGCGAGCAAGGCGGCGAACACCAAGGCCGGCCACTCCCCCGCAGGCGGCGGAACGGCCAGAAAGGGCGCGGCGAGGGTAAGCACGGCTGCCACCACGACATATTGGTAGAAAGCGATTTCCAGCGGCTTGGCGACCAGCGCCTGCTGCCGCATCAGAATGATGTTGTAGGCGTAGAGCAAGGCCGAGGCGAGCACGGAGGCCGCGCCCCAAAGGTCGCGCTCCGCCTCGCCGCCCGCTTGCGACAGCACGATCACCAGCACGCCGCCGAAGCCGAGCACGGACGCGAACACCGCCGTCTTCCCCACCGGCTCCTTGAGGAACACGGCGGCGAGATAGAGCGAGATGAGCGGCGCGATAAAGGTCAGCGCCACCGCCTCGGCGAGCGGCATCCGCGCGATCCCCCAGAAGAAGGTGATCGCCATCACCGAACCAACCAGGCCGCGGATGATGTGGAAGCGCATCGCCTCACGCGTGGGCCGAACGCGTGCCTGCGCGAAATAAAGGATGGCGGAAAGAGCAAGCCCAACCAGCATGCGCCAGAACACGGCATTGTAGGCGCCGATCGCAAGCGCCAGCCCCTTCATGACCGCATCCATGGCCGAAAACAGGGCAATGCCCAGCGTGCCAACCGAGAAAGGGATCAGGACGGAGGAGGGGCGGCTGGCCATAAGGCGGCGGATAGCGGAGGGGTGAGGCGGGGGCTAGGGTGGCTGCCGGGCATAGACCCCTCCCTACTCAGGGAGGCGCCAAACTCCTATGCTCCCCTCCCTGTCAGGGAGGGCCAGGGGTGGGTAGCGCCTGAGCGGGCTCGATGCCCGCGAAGGCGCCTTTCGGCCGGCGGGGGAGCGCTCCAATGCGGGAACAGCCCCTCAGCGGCATCGAGCCGCTTCGGTGCTTACCCACCCCTGCCCCTCCCTAAAAGGGAGGGGAAGATTTGGCCCTACTCGGCAGGGGCGTGATGGTGCGCGGCGTGCCGGTATTGCGGCAAGGCGTCGCGCGTAACCTTGAGTGCCGAGCGCAGGAACAAAAAGGCGATCACGCCGGCGATCGCAATGTCCGGCCAGGGCGAGGCGGTGACGGACACCACGAACGCGGCAACGATCACGCCGGCATTGGCAAGCACATCGTTGCGCGAACATTCGAACGTGCTCGACAGGTTCACGTCGTGGCGGCGATAGGGCCACAGCAAGGCGACGCAGCTCAAATTGACGATGAGCGCCATCGCACCGAATACCAGCATCAGGCCGGACGCGGGCGGGTGACCCCAGAGCATCTTCAGCACAATTTCGACAATGATGGCGAGCCCGAGCGCAAGAATGAAGGCGCCCTTGGCAAGCGCCATCCCGGCCCGCCAGCGAAGGCTCCGCTCCAGCGCATAAAGGCTGATGCCGTAGACCAGGCCGTCGCCGAGCATGTCCACCGAATCGGCCATCAAAGCCGCCGAATCGGCGATGATCCCGGCGCCGAACTCCAGCACGAACATCATCAGGTTGAGCATCATCACCACGACGAGCACCCGGCGAATGTCCTTGTGAAGCGCGATCCGCTCCAGCTCCTGCCCTTTGTTGTGGCAGCAATGCGCGCTCATTCGGCGGCAACCAGCGCGGGGGCGTCGCTCATTTCGGCTTCGATCTGCGCGGCCTTGGCTTCGACCAGCCGGACGATATGCTCGACCATGTCGGCGTCCTGGACGTGGTGGTCGGTGACGCCGGACAGGTAGACCATGTGCTTGCCATTGCCGCCGCCGGTGATGCCGATGTCGGTTTCGCGCGCTTCGCCGGGGCCGTTGACCACGCAGCCGAGGACGGAGAGCGACATCGGCGTGCGGATGTGGCTGAGCCGTTCCTCCAGCGTCTGAACGGTGCGGATGACGTCGAAGCCCTGCCGCGCGCAGGAGGGGCAGGAGACGACGCGGACGCCGCGGTTGCGGATGCCGAGGCTTTTGAGAATCTCGAAACCGGCGCGCACTTCCTCTTCCGGCTCGGCCGACAGGGAGACGCGGATCGTGTCGCCGATCCCCCACCACAGGAGCGAGCCGATGCCGATCGCGCTCTTCACCGTACCACCGCGCAGGCCACCGGCTTCGGTGATGCCGAGGTGAAGCGGGCAATCCACTGCCTCGGCGAGCTGCTGGTAGGCGGCGACGGCGAGGAACACGTCCGACGCCTTCACCGCGACCTTGTACTCGCGGAAATCATGGTCCTCGAGCAGGCGGATGTGGTCGAGGGCGCTTTCGACCAGCGCCTCCGGGCAGGGCTCGCCATATTTCTCGAGGAGGTCGCGCTCCAGGCTGCCGGCGTTGACGCCGATGCGGATCGCGCAGCCATTCGCCTTGGCGGCGTTGACCACTTCGCGCACCCGGTCGGCCGAGCCGATATTGCCCGGGTTGATGCGCAGGCAGGCGGCGCCAGCGTCGGCGGCTTCGAGTGCCCGTTTGTAGTGGAAGTGGATGTCGGCGACGATCGGTACGCGGGCGGCGCGGACGATCTGCTTCAGAGCGCGGGTGGAGTCCTCGTCGGGGCAGGAGACGCGGATGATGTCCGCTCCGGCTTCCTCGCAGCGGCGGATCTGGTCCACCGTGGCGCGCACGTCGGAGGTCAAAGTATTGGTCATTGTCTGCACGGTGACGGGCGCGTCGCCGCCGACCGGAACGGAGCCGACCATGATCTGGCGCGAGGTGCGGCGCGCGATATCGCGCCAAGGGCGTAAGGACATGGCCCCTATATAGACGCTTGAAGCGCAAGGCGAAACCCGCCGCCGCCGCCCGCACCCAAGGAGATTGGATGCAGGCGGCGTGCAGCGGGTTTCGCCTAGAGGACCAGATCGGTGACGAGGGGCTGGATCGGGCCTGAAAAGACGATCTCGTAATCGGAAAAGCCGTCGCCGTTCGTGTCGGCCTGAAGCCGGCCGTCGGTGCCGTCAAAGGCATAGCGCAACTCGCCCGCGGTGCCGGAGAATGCCGCGCCGCCGATAAAGGCGAACGCCTGGTTGCCCGACGTCCAGAGATCGGCGTCGATGCTCGACAGGTCGATCATGTCTTCACCCGAGGTGAAATCCAGAACCCGATCGGCCTCCGCGCCGGTGCCGCTTTCGTAGGAGCCGAAGCGGAAGGTGTCCGCCCCGGTTCCGCCGGTCATGGCATCCGCGCCGCCGCCGCCGATCAGCAGATCGTCTCCGGCGCCGCCGTTCACCCAGTCGTTGCCGCTCCCGGCACGAAGCTCGTCGTTGCCGCCGAGTGCGGCAATCGAATCGTCGCCGCCGCCCCCTTGCACCAGGTTGGCAAGGCCGTTGCCGGTGCCGGTGAACGACCCGTAGCCGCTGTAAGAAAGGTTCTCGACATCTTCGGGCAGGACGTAGACGGCGACCGCCGCATAGACCTGATCGACACCCTCGCCGGCGAGCTCAACCACCGTGTCGCCCCCGTTGTCGACGCTGTAGCTGTCATTGCCCTCGCCGCCCTCCAGCCAGTCCGCGCCGGTGCCGCCGGTCAGCATGTCGTGGCCGCCGTCGCCGTACAGGCTGTCGTCGCCGGCCCCGCCGCTCAGCGAATCATGGCCGTCGCCGCCGCGGAAGATCTCAGGGCCGGCGGAGCCGATCATGTCGTTGTTGAGCATATTGCCCCAGGCCCGGAGCTCATAACCGTTGCTGTTGCGCAGTCGTTCGATTTCATCCGGCATCGCATACTCGCTCACGTTGCCGACGAGACGAACCTCGTCCGTGCCGCCACCGGCCGCTTCGATCACCACGTCGAACTGGACGTCGACTTCGTAGATGTCGTTGCCGCCGCGACCCTCCATTGTGTCGCCGCCCATTGCCCCGATCAGGATGTTGGCGCCGTCGCTACCCCGCAGAATGTCGTCCCCCGTGCTGCCGGTGAGGTTCTCGATACCGGTGTAACTGTCATTGGCGGCGCCGCCGCCGTTCGTGCCGGTAAGGAGATCGACTTCGATCGCCTGGTGCGTTTGGGAATAGTCGATCGTATCGACGCCGGCCCCGGCGCTGATCGTGTAGGCATTGGTGCCCAGCAGGAAGTGGTTGGCCAGGCTGTTGCCGATCACGGTGGCCGGAGCGAACCGTTCCGTCAGGATGACGTTCTCGATGTTGGCGGGGAGCGCGTAATATTCGAGGTTCAGGTACACCGTGTCGGTGCCGCCGCCGGCCGCCTCGATCACCGTGTCGAAATCGCCCTCATCCTCGACCAGGAGGTAGTAAAGGTCGTTGCCGGTGCCCCCGACCAGCGTGTCCGAGCCGCTTTTGCCGTAAAGCACGTCGTTGCCGGCGCCGCCCTCCAGCCGGTCGGCGCCCCAATAGCCGGTGATCGAGTTGCCGAGCGCATTGCCGACCACGGTCGATCCGTCCGCGTACCAGACGTAAAGATCCTCCACGTTCGCCGGCATGACATAGCTGGAGAGCGAAAGGATGACCTGATCCCAGCCAAAGTCACCCGCATTCTCGGTCACCACGTCGCCCTGGTTGTCGACGTAATAAACGTCCTGGCCGTCGCCGCCCCGCATCACGTCCGCGCCGGTGCCGCCGTCGAGCTGGTCGCCGCCGTTGCCGCCTTCGAGCACGTCGTCGCCTTCCAGGCCGAACAGCATGTCGTCGCCGTCGAGGCCGATCACTTCATCCGCTGCGGCGGTTCCATAGATCCAGTCGTCTTCATTCGTTCCAATCCACATCGCCATGAAGTTTGCCCCTGTTGTTGAATCCCGCCACGCGTCTGGACGAACCTGTCCCCCGCCCGGACCGTTTATTAGTCGTCCGGCTTCGCATTTCCTTTCCCGGCAGGGATAAGCTATTTTTCACCATCTATTTGATTCCACTACCGAAATAATCACGTGCTTGCTGTCCCCTGGCCCGAGGGATAGGGCGGCCACCCCGTGCGTTCCCCCGTCGCACCCTTTCGGAGTTTCCAATGACCGACGCCGCTGCCTCGCCCCGCTGGAAGCTCGTCGTCCATGGGGGCGCCGGCGTGATCGAGCGGCGCCTGCTTACCGCCGAGCAGGAGCGCGACATACGAGCCGCTTTGAACGGAGCCCTCAAGGCAGGCTCGGCCTTGCTGGCCGGGGGCGGTAGCGCGGTGGACGCGGTGGAGGCGGCGGCGCGGTTCCTGGAGGACCACCCCCACTTCAACGCCGGCCGCGGCTCGGTCTTCACCTACCAGGGCACGATCGAAATGGACGCCGCGATCATGGACGGCGCGACGCTTGCGGCCGGTGCGGTGGCCGGTGCCTCCGCGACCCGCAATCCGGTGAGCCTGGCGCGTGCGGTGATGGAAAAGAGCAACCACGTCTTCCTCAGCCGCGACGGCGCCGACCAATTCTCCCGCGAAAACGACCTGGAGCAAGCGCCGCCGGAATATTTCGCCACGCCCGAACGGCGCGACGCGTTGGAGATCATGCGCAGCCAGGGCGACGATTATTTCGACGTGGACCTGAAATACGGCACGGTTGGCGCGGTTGCGGTGGACGCCCAAGGCCATGTCGCCGCGGCGACCTCCACCGGCGGCATCACCGGCAAGCGCTGGGCGCGGATCGGCGATTCGCCGATGATCGGCGCCGGCACCTACGCGGACGACCGAGCCGCGGCGGTTTCCTGCACCGGATCGGGCGAATATTTCATCCGGGCGGCGGTCGCCCACGAAATCTGCGCGCGCATGCGGATGCTGGGGGAAGACGTTCAGACTGCGGCCGACGCCGCACTGGGCCAGGTCGAGGTGATGGGCGGCACCGGCGGCGTCATCGTCGTCACTCCGGCGGGCGAGCATGCGATCACCTTCAACAGCGAAGGCATGTATCGCGGCATTGCGTCGGCACAGGGCGTCCAGGTTGCGATTTACGGGGACGAATAAGCGCGCGCTCCTCGCTATAGGCACCGCCATGTTGAAACGCCTGCTTGCGCTCTGCGCCCTGTTCCTCGCCGCCTCCCCCGCCGCCGCCTGGTGGGAATATGGCCACGAAACCGTTGGCCGAATCGGCTACATGGAGGCCCGTCCCGTCACCCAGGCCGCAATCCGCCGCCTGTTGGCGCAGTCGAAGCTGCTGGACACGCCGACCTGCCCGGCGGCGACGATGGAGGATGCAAGCTACTGGCCCGATTGCATCAAGGGGCTTGGCGAACGCTTCAGCTATTCCTCCCCTTGGCATTACCAGAATGTCGACATCTGCAAGCCGTTCGACCTCAAGGCCGCGTGCCGCGACGGCAATTGCGTCTCCGCGCAGGTGGAGCGCAACCTGAAGCTGCTCGCCGACAACGAGCTTCCGGCCCGTGAGCGGGTGATGGCGCTCGCGTTTTTGATCCACTTCGTCGGCGATCTCCACATGCCGCTTCACGCCGGCGACAAAGGCGATCTCGGCGGCAACCGCTTTCCAGTGACCTACGGCGTCATAGCCGGCCGCACCAACCTGCACGGCACCTGGGATGGCTGGATCGCCGAGCGCGGCATCTCCAACCCGCCGGGCGGCCCCGGGGGCGTGCTTGGCGACTTTTCGGCGGCGGAGCGCGCCGGGATGCGTGCGGGCACTGTGGAAGAGTGGAGCCGCGAAGGCTGGGATGTTGCGCGTGAGTTCGCCTACGGCACCGTTATGGCCGACCCCTGCGGCCCCGTTCCTGCGGAGCGCCCGGTGATCGACGAAGCGACGACGCGTAAGCTTGTGCCGGTCGCGCGGCGGCAGATCGCGCGGGGCGGGTTGAGGCTGGCGAGATTGTTGGACGAGGCTTTGGGGGCGTAGCGGGAATTGCGTAGTGAGAACCCCTCCCTCACCATTGGCCTTGTCGAATAATCCAGGAGTACGAAAGGGAGGGGCAGGGGTGGGTTTACCGCAGCCTCTTGTACGACCCCGGGAAACCCACCCCCCAGCCCCTCCCTCTTTGCCGCCGCGCCCAACTTCTGTCTCCCAGCGAAGGGAGGGGAGACGGCTCAGCGGCGCGGGGGTGTGCCTATGCGGACCACGAACCTCACGGCACCTACCCCTCCACCAGCCTACGGCTGGTTCCCCTCCCCATCTTCGATGGGGAGGAATTAGGGCTTACTCCGGCACCACCGTCACGGCGCGGCGGTTTTGGGCCCAGGCGCTTTCGTCGGAGCCGAGCGCTTCGGGACGTTCCTTGCCCCAACTGATCACGTTCAGCCGGTTGCCCGCGATGCCGCGGCTCTGGAGATAGGTGCGGGCCGCGTTGGCGCGGCGGTCGCCGAGGGCGAGGTTGTACTCCCGCGTGCCGCGTTCGTCGGCATGGCCTTCGATCGTCACCCGCACATTGGGGTTGCGCTGCAGCCAGGCGGCGTGGGCGTCGAGGGTGGCGCGGTCCTGAGAATCGAGCGAATAGCTGTCGGTTTCGAACAGCACCCGGTCGCCGCCCATTGCGCCGCCGACGCTTGCGAGGAAGTCGCCGCGCGAGCCGGGCAGCGTTTCCGTGCCGACGCCGCCCGACGGATCGCCGGTGCCGGCCTGCCCGTCGGTTGTGCCTTCGGAGCCGAGCGGCGGCGGCGGGATGTCCTTGGGCTGCTTCTTGCCGCAGCCGGCGGTGAGGACAAGCGCCGCGGCGATCACGGCTACTCGGAGGCTGTTTGCCTTCATGGTGTTTCTCCTTTTTTCAAACGCGCACAATCAGGGGAGCAACGGCCCCCAGGTGGGATCGGAGCCTTCAAGCGGCGTCGGGATGCGCCGCTCGTTGACGCCGGTGAGATCGACCTGCCAGACGCTGCTCTGCCCGCCGCGGCCCTGGCTGGTCCGGAAGAACTGGATGACCCGGCCGTTGGGAGACCAGGTCGGCGCTTCGTCCTGCCAGCTGTTGGTCAACAGGCGCTCGCTGCCGCCGTCCGGGCTCATCACGCCGATCCGGAAGTTGCCGGTCACCTTTGTAAAAGCGATGAGATCGCCGCGCGGGCTCCATTCGGGAGTCGCGTAGGAGCCGCCAGCGAAACTGATCCGGCGCTGGTTGGAGCCGTCGGCGTCCATCAGGTAGATCTGCTGCTTGCCCGAACGGTCGCTTTCGAAAACGATCCGGCTGCCGTCCGGCGAATAGCTCCCGCCGACGTCGATGCCGGGCGAGTTGGTGAGGCGCTGCGACTGGCCGCCCTGGGCCGAGACCCGGTAGATGTCGGTGTTTCCCGCCACCGCCATCGAATACAGGATCCAGCGGCCGTCGGGCGAGAAGCGCGGCGCGAAGGTCTGGTTGGCGCTTTCCGTCACCACCCGCTGCCGGCCGGTGCCGATGTCGTAGATGTAGATGCGCGGCCGGTTCTCGAGGTAGCTCAGATAGACGATCTGCTTGTAGTCCGGCGAGAAGCGGGGGGTGAGCACAGTCGATTGGCCGTTGGTCAGGAAACGGTGGTTGGCGCCGTCCGAATCCATGATCGCGAGCCGCTTGATGCGCCGGTCCTTGGGCCCGCTTTCGGCGATGTAGGCGATGCGGCTGTCGAAGAACGGGCTTTCGCCCGATAAGCGGCCGTAGATCGAATCGGCGCATTTATGCGCGGCCCGGCGCCAATCGCGCGGGGCGACGACGAAGCCGTTGCGGGCGAGTTCGCTCTGCAGCGCAACATCGTAGAGGTAGCAGCCGACGGTGAGGTTGCCGTCCCCATTGGCGCGCACGAAGCCCTGGACCAGTGCGGCGGCGCCGGTGCCCGACCAATGGCCGAACGCCGGCGCGGTGACTTCGCCATAGGAGACGGCCTTCACCCCACCAGGGCCTACCGGGCGGAACAGCCCACTGCGCGACAGATCACCTGCAACCACGTCGGCAACCTGGCGGCCGAGCGCCTCGGTATTGCCGGCGGCGGTCTCGATCCGCTCGGGCGTCGGCATCACCGGCACCGCAATGGTGAGGTCGTCCGCCCCCTCGGCGCTGACATCGACCTTGAGCTGCGCCGCCGCGGGCACGGCAAGAGCGAGAAGGGAGACGGCCGCAACCGCCGCGAACTTGGTACGCATGTTCATTGGGCCAGTCTCATATCCAGAGTGATGGTCAGTTCTTTCCAATTTTCATAAAATTCCGCCGGCAGCCCAAAGGGCGCAGCCAGAGTCACCGCCTTACGCGCCCGTTCCTGGTGGAGGGCGACCTGCGGCCGGTTGCTTGCCGTCGTGCCGGTGGTGCCAGTAACCCTGATACCGGTAATGGCGCCGCTGCGCGCCAAGGTGATGACCAGTTCGGTCTTGAGCTGTTCGGCGTCGGCGCCGGTCGGCACGTTGCGCTGCCAGTGCGGCTTCACTTTGCGGCGCACCTCGGCAACCAGCGATGCCTCGACCTTCGCATCGCCCCGTTTAGCGGGCGGCGAGGCCGCCTTGCTTTGGCTGTTGCTTGTCCCAAGGCTCGCGAGGACGCCGTTGAGCCGCCCCGTGGGACGCGTGGCCGAGCCTTTCGGCTGGCCGGCGGGGGCCGACGGTTTGGCAGCCTGCGTTGGAGCAGCCTTGGCTTGAGCAGGCGCGGGCCTGGGCGGTGCGGGCTTGGGCGGCGCCGGCCTGGCTTGCGCCGGCACCGGACGCGGCTGCGGACGGGGTACCGCCTTGGGCGTGGGGACGGGGCGAGGTGGCGGCGGCGTGGGCGTCACCCGCGGGGCGGGCGCTGGCTCGACGCGCGGTACGGGGAGCGGCGCAGGTACCGGCTCGGCGAGAGCCGGGGCCGGCGGCCCTTCTTCCGGCGCAAGCAGCGGCGCAGGCTCTTGCGCCGATGGAGTCGGCGCGGTGCTTTCGAGACCTACGTCCTCGGTGACCAGTTCAACGCTGATCGGCAGGATTTTGGGCTTCGGATCGGGATCGTCGAAGCCGTAGGCGAGGAGGCCCAGCAAGGCGGCATGCGCTGCAAGCGCCACACCTAGCCCCTTGGCCTCCACCCGCTGCATCATTGCGCCTCCCCGCCCGCGACGCTGACCAGGGCGACCTTGCGCAGGCCGGCATTGTTGATCTCCCCCATCACGCCCATCACCCGGCCGTAATCGAGGCCGCGGTCGGCGCGCAGGAAGATGCGCGGCCCGCCTTCCTCGCGGCTCGCGGCGGCGATCTGGGCAAGCCGCGGGCCGAGCTCGGCCGGATCGATCTGCGCTTCGTCGATGAACACGGCGCCCGACGGATCGAGCGAGATCTGCACCGGCTTCTGCTCCTGGTCGAGCGCGCCGGCCTTGCTGTCGGGCAAGTCCACGGGAACTCCGGCGACGAGCAGCGGCGCGGTGACCATGAAGATGATCAGCAGCACCAGCATTACGTCCACCATCGGCGTGACGTTGATCTCCGCCATCGGCGCCCGCCGCCTGCGCTGCCCGCCGGAGTGGATGGGACCCATGGCCATCAGAATGCCCCTCCCTGCAAGGGAGGGGGAAGGGGTGGGTGCGATCGGCCCGGCTCGATGCCGGGGCGAGCGCCTAGGGCTCGGCTTCGCCTCGCAACCACCCCCGGCCCCTCCCGTGCAGGGAGGGGAGGAACTAGGGCGGTCCCCCTCACGCCTCGTGCTCCAGTTCGCGGCTCAGGGTGCCGTGAAAGGTGTCGGCGAAGCGGATCAGGCGCGATTCGATGCGGTTGATGCCGTGGGTCATGCGGTTGTAGGCGATCACCGCCGGGATGGCCGCGAACAGGCCCAAAGCGGTGGCGAACAAGGCCTCGGCAATGCCGGGCGCGACCACCGCAAGGCTGGTGTTGTTGGCGCCGGCGATGTCGGAAAAGCTGCGCATGATGCCCCACACCGTGCCGAACAGGCCGACGAACGGCGCAACCGACCCAACCGTGGCGAGGATGTTGAGCCGGTTGGCGAGCGCGTCCACTTCCGCCCCCACCGCCGAATGCAGCGCCTGCGCAAGCCTGGCGCGGGTGCCTTCGCGGTCGATGCGGGAGCCGCCGGTGGAGCGCCGCCATTCAGCGATGCCCGCGGCGAAGATCTTGGCGCTGGGCAGCTCTTCGCGGCCGCGCTGCTCGTAGAAGCGGTCGATATCGTCGGCCTTGGAGAATTCGCGCTCGAACTTTTCGGTCTCGCGGCCGAGGCGGCGGACCTTTAAGGCATGGGCGATAATGATCGCCCAGGTCCAGACGCTGGCCAGCAGGAGGCCGACCATCACGCTTTTGACGACGATATCGGCCTGCCAGAACAGGGACACGGGCGACATCGCGCTACCCGCCAATGCATCAACAGCCACTCTCAACCTTCCCTTTGCAACCGCTCGAACAATTGAACCCATGCGCGCGGCTGGCGCTTGGGACGGCCTTCCGGAGAGAGGAAAGCGGCCGTCACCGTTGCGTCCGCCAGAATTTGCCCTCCGCGCATGACCCTTTGCTGAATAAGCACGGAAGCGGCGCGGACCTCCTTAACCTCGGTGACGATCAGGAGATCGTCGGCCAGCTTCGCCGGCGCCTTGTAGCGCACCGACACCTCCGCCACCGCATAGACGCCCTCGCCGCCCTCCAGCGCGGCGCGCTGGTCGACGCCGATGGCGCGCAGCATGTCGGAGCGAGCCCGCTCTAGGAAGCGCAGGTAATTGGCGTAATAGACGATGCCGGCGACGTCCGTGTCTTCGAAATACACGCGCAGCGGGAAGAGATGCGCCTTGCCGCGCAGCACGCCGTCCGCTGGTCTTGGATCCGCCCCGTCCACGCTCCCCGTCTAGGGGCGGGGGAATCGCCCCTCAACCCCGTTCCGGCTCTCCCCGCCGCCAAGCGAGGGTTTTTGCGGGCCTGTTGAAGGAGCGGCTTTGTAAATGCGCGGCTTCCCCACCACCTAAAGCCCCGGTTCCGCTGCACTCCTCATTGGTTTAGCGGAAACGGACACATCATTCGGAGCCCCTTTCTGACCGCCGCTTACCTTCACGCCGTCGGCACCGCAGTGCCCGACCACGACGTTCACGACGCTTTCATCGGGTGGGCCGCCGAGCGCATCGCCGAGCCGCGCAAGCGCGCCGTGTTCCTGCGCATGGCCGAGCGTTCCGGCATCGGCCACCGCTGGTCGGTGCTTCCGCGCGGCGAGGACGAGGGCTCACCGGTTGCGAACGGCGGCTTCTATTTCGGCCGCAACCCGAGCACCGCCGAGCGGATGCGGCTTTATGCCGAGGCCGCGCCGAAGCTGGCGCTGGAGGCGATCGCGCGGCTCAGGGCGCAGGTGGCGCTGGACGGAATCACCCACCTGGTGGTGGCGAGCTGCACCGGCTTCGTTGCGCCGGGCATCGACCAGATCATCGCCGCCGAGCTTGGCCTTCCCGGCCATGTCGAGCGCACCCTGGTGGGGTTCATGGGCTGCTACGCAGCGGTGTCGGCGCTACGCACCGCCTACCACATTGTCCGCTCCGAACCGCAGGCGCGGGTGCTGACCGTGACGGTGGAGCTTTCCACCCTCCACCTGCAGTACGATGACGCGCTGGAGCCCCTCCTCGCCATGCTGCAGTTCGGCGACGGCGCGGCGGCGATGCTGGTAACGGGCGAGCCGGGCGGCTTCGCAATCGAACGGCCTTTCGCGGCGACGCTTCCGGATTCCTCGGCGCTGATCCGCTGGGACGTCGGCGACAACGGCTTCGTGATGCAGCTTTCCGGTGAAGTGCCGGGCCGCATCGCCGAGGCCCTGCGCCAGCCGGATTTCCGCGCGCAGCTACTGGGCGAAGACGGTGCCGGAGCCGTGGACGCCTGGGCGGTTCATGCCGGCGGTCGTTCGGTGCTCGATGCGGTGGAACACGGCCTCGGCCTTGCGCCGGAAGCACTCGCCGCCTCCCGCGAAGTCCTCGCCCGCTTCGGCAACATGTCCTCGTCGACGCTCCCCTTCGTGCTCGCCACCCTGCTCGGGGAGCCGGAGCATCAGCGCGGCATCGCCCTCGCATTTGGGCCCGGCCTTGCCGCCGAGGGCTTCCACTTTCGGCGCGCCGGGTGAGGGACCTTTCCGTCCGTGCGCTCGAAGACGAGCAGATGGACGACGCGGCGCTGCCGCCGGCCGAATACCAAAGGGTGCTGGCCGATCTCGGCCGGGTGAACCGCTGGACCTTCGCGGCGCGGCCGACGCTCGATTTCCTGCGCCGCGGCACGCGGGGGGCAAAGGCCTTTTCCCTGCTCGATGTCGGCTTCGGTGAAGGCGGCATGCTCCGTGACATCGCGCGCTGGGCGAGCGCGCGCGGCATCGAGGCGCGGCTCACCGGCGTCGATCTCAACCCCAAGAGCGCCGCCGCCGCGCAGGCCGCCACCCCGGCGCACTTCGCCATCGACTGGCGCACCGGCGACTATCGCGACCTCGGCCGTTTCGACTTCGTCGTCTCCAGCCTCGTCGCGCACCACATGAGCGCCGGCCAGCTCCGCGACTTTCTCGTCTGGATGGAGGCGAATGCGGCGCGTGGCTGGCTGGTCAACGACCTCCACCGCCACCGCTTCGCCTACGCCGGCTACCCGCTGCTCGCCCGCCTGCTGCGGGTGCACCGCATCGTGCGCGAGGACGGCCGGCTGTCCATCGCCCGCGCTTACCGCCCCGCCGAGTGGCGGCGAATCCTCCAAGAGGCAGGGATAAAGGGCGCCCGCGTGGTGCGCCGCTTCCCGTTCCGGCTGTGCGTCGAACGCCTGCGCTGATCGCCGGCGCCGGGCCGGCCGGTTGCGCCGCGGCGATTCGGCTGGCGGCGGGCGGCGTGCGCGCCGTGCTGGTCGAGCGCAGCGAAGGCCCGCGCGACGTCGTGTGCGGGGGTTTCCTTGGCTGGGATGCGCTTGGCGCGCTTAAACGGCTGGGCGTGGATGCCGACAGCCTGGGTGCGAGACCGATCACCCGCTTGCGGCTGGCCACCAGCCGGGCGACGTTCGAAGCGCCCCTCCCCCATGCGGCGGTGGGTCTCTCCCGCCGCACCCTCGATACCGCCTTGCAGGACGCCGCCATCGCAGGAGGCGCCGAGCTGCTGCGCGGCCGTGCCATGCGCGCCGCCGATCTCCCGTCGCGCACACTTCGCCTGGAGGACGGTGAGGAATATCAGGGCGAGGCCTTGCTGATCGCCACCGGCAAGCACGAGCTGCGCGGCGCCGAGCGCGGCGCGGACCTTGCCGAAGCGCCGCTCGGCCTGCGCGCGTCCGTGCCGGGCGCGTCGGATCTGGAAGGCTTTATCGAGCTTCACCTGTTCGATGGCGGCTATGCCGGCGCGCTGTTGCAGGAGGACGGCACCGCGAACCTCTGCCTCTCCGTCTCCCGCGCCCGGCTCAAGGCGGCGGGCGGGGTCGAGCCGCTGCTTGCGCAGCTTGCACGGGAAGTGCCGGTGCTTGGCCAACGGCTAGAGGCAGGCGCGCTCACCCCGTGGAGCGCGGTCGCCGGCGTACCCTATGGCTGGCGGGCGGCGGGCACCGAGGCGCAGGTCTATCGCGTCGGCGATCAGGCGGCGGTGATCGCCTCCCTGGCGGGCGACGGCGTTGCGATTGCGCTGGAAAGCGGCATCGCCGCTGCCGAGGCGGTGCTTGCCGGCGACCCGGCGCCCGACTTCCAGCGCGCCTTTTCAAGCAGGGCGCGCCGCCCGCTCGGCCTTGCCGAAGCCCTGCGTCGCTCCGCCGAGCGCCCTTTGCCGCGCGCGCTGCTGATGCCAGCGTTGCGGTTATTCCCCGGCCTTGCCCCCGCCTTCGCCCGCCTCACCCGCATCGGCAACTAAGGGCGCGGCAAACAGCCCGGGGGCAAATCGCGCGAGCAGCAGGATGACGGTGGGCAGGATCATCGTGTTCCACACGTCTTTCACGCTCTCAAGGAACTGCTGCCACCGCGTCGGCCAGATCTCATACTGGAAATCGTAAGCTTCATTGGCGAACGCCGCCGCCGCAACCGCAAGCCAGGGCCAGGGGCTCGACAGCCGCTTCCTCAGCAGGACGGCGACTGCCACCTGCGCGAGCACGCCGACATGGACATGCAGCGCATCCATATCGAGGCCGCTGGCGCCCGAGACCCACAATTTTATCTGGTGCCAATCCATTGCGCTATCCGGACCGGCTGATCCGACGGCTCAATATTGCTTGCGGTAGCGGACGTTGAGGCTGGACGTGCCCTGCGAACCTGCCTGGAAAAGGACGCTCAGCGCCTTTGACAGCGCCACTTCGATCTGCGTGGCGGTGAAGCCGCGGGCGTCGGTGATCAGCTCCAGATAGATGTCGTTCGAGATGTAGAAGCCCGCTGCCACCGCGGTGCCGCGCCCCGTGGTCTCGTCCGCCCCGAGGACCCGCAGGCGATCGAGCCCGGTCGCCGAGCGCAGCTTGCCGAGCGGGTTCAGGCCGCCGCCGCCGCCGCGAAGGGCGTTGAGCGAGGACGCGAGCTGCACCGCCTGAAGCGCCGAAATCTCGCTCACCGAACCGCCGAACAGGATGCGCGACAGGATTTCGTCCTGCGGCAGGCCCGGGTTGGAGGTGAAGGCGATCTGCGGGAGGGTCGCGGTGCCGGAAACGACGATGCTGATGTCGACGCCCTCGATCTCCGAGGTGGCGACCAGGTCGATGCGCGGGTTGAACGTGCGGCCGCCGGTGAAGACGATGTTGCCGCGCGTCACCTCGAAGCGGCGGCCGGAGAAGCTGTAGGTGCCGCGGAGCAATTCCGCCTCGCCGGTCATCTCCGGCGTCGCCGACGTGCCGCGCACCCGCAGGTCCGCTTTCCATTCGGATTCGAGGCCCATGCCCGAGATAAAGAGCTGGTTGTCGGCCCGCACGCGCAGGTCGAGCTTCCAGATGCTGGGCGTGCCGGCCTCCTCGACCCCGCCGGCCGGGGGCAGCGGCTCGCCCTTGCGGCGCACCCCGGCAAGCTCGATCACCTGGGCGGCGCCCTGGCGGATGATCTGGTAGCGCAGGTTCGGAATAGTGAGGTCGCCGCTGATCAGCGCGCCGTTGGCCCGGCTGTTGGTGACGTTGATGTCGCCGGTCACGGTTGCGCCGATATTGTCGCTGCGCGCGAGCTGCGCGTTGGTGAGCTTCAAGCGGATGTCGATCGGATAGCCGGACGTCGCCGCAAAGCCGACGGTGCCGCTGCCTTCGATGGTGCCGCTGCCCGCCTTGCCGGAGATCCGGGTCAGCTCCAGCGTCGAATTGTTGAAGCGGCCCTGGACGCCGAGGCTGGTGATCCGCGTGCCGTAGGTCTCGTCGGTGAAGATCAGGTTGTTGGCGCGGACAATGCCGGTGAGCTGCGGGCTTTGCACCCGGCCGCTGAAATCGGCGGCGACGCCGATCGGGCCGGAGAGCTGCCGGGTGGTCTGTCCGCTGAACGACCACAGCACCTCGGCGGGGCCGTTGTAGCGGACGCCGCCGACAAGGGGCGCGGCCATCAGGCGCTGCATCCAGGTGCCGGAGCCGGTCGGCTGGAGGCGAGCCTGGATTCGGCCGATGGCGTTGCCGCCGCGGCGGACGACGGCGTTTAGCGACGCGCCTTCCGGGCGAAGCTCGCCGAGGACGGCGAGGTCGACCGGCGGCGAGCGGGTTGCGATTCCGGTGCGGCTGAAGCCCGACACGTTGAGCCTGGCATCGGCGCGCGGGAAAGCGGCGCCGGCCGCCTGGGCGAAGTCGATGCTTCCGCTGACCTTGCCGGACACGCCCATGGTCGGCGCAAAGGCGTTGAGCACCGAAAGATCGAAGTCCTTGAGCCGCGACTGGATCACGGTGCCGGCGCTGCCGTAGCGGCCGGCGAGAAGCACATTGCCCTGCGGCAGGACGAGCTGGGTCGGCGAAAGCTGCCAATTGCCGCCGGAGTTGCGCACTTCGGCCGGGCGGGCGAGGCGGAACGGGATACGGTTGACCTCGCCCCGGAGGTTGGCGCGGATCAGCTCGGGCGTCAGCGCGATGTTGGCGCCGACCCGGAACGGAACGCCGCTCGAGCCTTCGGCGAAGACCTGCGCGGTGCCGCGTCCGCCGCGATAATCCACCTTGGCGCGACCGCGGGCGAGGAAGAAATTGTTCGAGCGAACCCCCTCGAACTGCGCGTCGCCGACGACGTGGGGCGCGTCGGGATACAGGATCACCGTCGCCTGGACCAAGGCCCGCTGGATCTGGATCGGCGTTTCGCCGGGGATCTGCGCACCGTTGGCCCGCGCGTTCACGTCGGCGCGCTGGTAGCGGCCCTCGGCGGCGAGACGGATCTGGCCGTCGATGCCTTGGCCGGTGACGTTGAGAAGCCCGGCGAACGGACCGGCGGCGGTTTGCGACACCCGGCCGGTGAAGGTCATGCCGGCGAACAGCAAACGGTGGATGTCCACCGACAGGGTGCGGCCCTGGAGTAGAGTCACGTCGGCGGTGAACGGCCCGTATTGCGACTGGCCGGTGGCGTTGATCCGGTAGCCGCCGGCCACCGCGCGGATCGTCGCGGAAACGTCGCGAAGGCCGATTCCGAAGCCCGGATTCGCGGCGCGGAGCTGGACCTGCGGCTTGTCCACCGTGCCGGTGACCACCACCGCCAGCGCTCCGTAAGCGCGCGACACGCCGGCCACGCGGAAGTTGATGCTTCCGTTCGGCGCCCATGTGCCGCGCCCGGATGTAATCCGAAGGCCGGGCGAATTGAGCTTGATGTCTTCCAGCAGCACGTCGCCCGCCGGGTTCAGCCGCACCCGCGCCGAAAGCGTTGCGTTGCCGCCGAGGAAATCGCGCGCCGAGGCGTTTTCGATCTGCTTGGTGCGGATCGCCACGCGGCCGCTTAAGCCGAAGCCGCCGGCCGAGGTCACCACGTCCATGTTCGTGGTGATGTCCATCAGGCCGATGCCCTGGAGGCGGTAATTGTTGACCGTGCCGTTGATCCCGAAGCGATACTGGCCGCGCGCGGTGTCGGCGGCCATCACCACTGTCGCGTTCAAGCGGTCGGAACGGATCTTGAGATCGTCCGACACGATCTTGCTGCCGCTGACGAACACCGTGCCGTTGACCGACACGTTGGTGAGCAGCCCGCCCACGGACGGATCGAGCCCAGTGATCCGCCGCGCCGTTAGCGATACTGGGATTCGCATCCTGTCGGTGTCGATTTTGGCGCGGCCGCGGCTTGCAAAGCCCTCAAGCACCGTGCCGTTGAAACCGACCGCACCGGCGCGAACGTTGTAGGCGACGAACGGAGTCGCAAAGGCGCCGTTCAGCACCGCCTCGACGCGCAGGTCGCGCGCGGTCAGGCCGGGCGCCACGGCGCCGGGCTGAAGCAGGCGGCCGGCGACCTTCAGGTTTTCGAACTTGTTCTGGCCAAGGTCGGCGAGCCCCTCGACCGCAAGAGCAAGCGCGGAGGAGTTGAGCCGAAGCTTCATGTCGGCGCGGCGATTGGCCCAGCCTGAGGTGAGGTTGAGTTGCACGTCGCCGAGCAGGCGCTTGGCCGGACCGTCGGCAAGCACCAGGCCCGGCGAAAGCGGCCCGGCAAAGCTCCAGCGGCCGTCTTTGGCGCCGATCGTCAGGTTGGCGAACTGCTTGCCGGCAAGCTGCGCCCGCGCCCGCCCGTTCCAATCCTTCCAGGTGCCCGATCCGGTGACCAAAGCGGCGAGCGGCTGCTTGATCCCGGTCAGGCCGGAGACGAAGCCGTTGGCCGGCGCGGTGACCCGCACGCCGAGCGCCAGCTTGTTGGCTTCAGGCTCCGCGTCGATGCGAAGCACCAGCTTGTCGCCGCCCGGAAGGCCCGGCGCGTTGAGTGCGCCCGCGTCGAGTGCGACCTGCGCCCGGCCGTCGGCGATCTTCGCCTTGCCGCTGAGGCCGAGCAGGTGGCGGTATCCGGTAACGCCGGGATCGACCATGATCTTGCCGACTTCGAAACGAGTCACGTCGATGTCGATATCAGGCAGCATCGGCGCGTCGGGATCGCCCGGCTTGAGCTCCGGCAGGCGATACAGGCGCGCCTGCGGGATGCTCAGCTTTTTGATGTCGATATGGTTCTTGAAGTAGGAAAGCGGCCGCCAGTCGAGCGTCGCTTCGGGCGCGGCGAAGAAGGTGCCCTTGGGGTCCTTCAGAGTCAGGCCGTAGACCTTGAGTTCGCCGAACAGCGATCCCTCGATCCGCTGCACGTCGATGTCGAGCCCGGACGCGACTTCCAGATTGTTGATCTGGCGCACCACATAGCGGTGGCCGAGGCTGGAATTCAGCCAAATCCAGGCTGCGGCGAGCAGCACAAGCAGGCCGACGAGGACGATCCCCACCCACTTGGCGACGGTGCGAGCGCGATGGCGGCCGGCAGGAACCACGTCCGGTGCCGGTGCGTCGTCGAACTCGCCCTCGTCGGCCATCAGAACGCCTGCCCGATGGAGACGTAGACGCCGACGAGCCCCTCGCCCTTGCGGCGGCCTACTGGGGTTGCAACGTCGACGCGCATCGGCCCGAAGCTGGTGTAGAGCCGGCCGCCGACGCCGACGCCGAAGCGCATGTCGTTTAGCCGCGGCGACTGGCTTTCATAAACCTGGCCGCCGTCGATGAAGCCAACCACGCCGTAATTGCCGAACCGGTAGCGCGCCTCCAGCGCGAACTCGATTTGGCTGCGCCCACCGGTCGGCCGGGAGATAGTCGGGGAATCCTTCTCGTCCGGATCGGTCGGATCGAACTTCGGATTGACGAAATCGGCGCGTGGCCCGAGCTCCTGGAAACCGAAGCCGCGCACCGATCCGCCGCCGCCCGCATAAAGCCGCCGCGATGGGGCAAGTTCGCTAAGCTCCGCGCCGAAGATGGATCCAACCCGCGCCCGGCCGGCGACGGTGAGCTGGTCGGAGGCGGGGAAGTAGTAGCTGCCTTCCAGGAAGTTGCGAATGTAGGGCTGGCCCGGATCGCGAAGCGAGGTCTCCGGGTTGATCCGGCCGAGCACGCGGAAGCCCTTGGTGGGATCGAGCAGGCTGTTCGAACGGTCGTATCCGAGCTGCCCGGTGATCCCGGCCAGGAAGAACGCATCGCCGATCGAAAGGCGCGGCTCGCCGATCACGCTTTCGTTGGTGGCGATGAGCTCGGCACCGACGGCGTAGGTCCACTTCTTCTGCCAGATCGGGGTCGATTCGCGGCTCACCAAGCCGCTCAAGCGTGCGGTGTAGCCGCGGAAGGCGGCGTAATCGCGCCGGCCGGCCTCGGCCTGAACCAGCAGCGTGCGGTCGCGCTTGCCGGCATTGGCGCGGCGGAGCTGGAAGCGCACCGTCTGCTCCTGCGTGCCGGCGATGGCCGTGGCGCGGATCGCGCCTTCCGGCCTGAAGAAGTTGCGGTGCTCCCAGGTGCCTTCGATCCGGAAGCCCTCGCCGGTCGCATAACCGGCATTGCCCGACAGGGTGCGCGGCGGGCCGGCATCCTGGCGGACGAGGATGTTCACATATTCGGTGCCGTCGCCGACCGCTTCGCCGGTGCGCACCGGCTCGGCCGACACGGTGGTGAACAGGCCGGTGGCGATCATCGCCTCGCGCAGGTCGTCGACCTTGCGGTGGTCGTAAAGCTCGCCGCGCTTGAAGCGGGCAAGGACGCCGACATGCTTGGCGCCAAAGGCGAGGTCGCCCTCCGTCGTGAAACCGGCAAAGCGCGAGCGCGGCCCCGTCTCCACCGGCAGCGTGTAATCGCCGAGCCGCGTGTCGGGATCGAGCAGGATGTCGCGCAGACCCACCTCGGCAAAGGGGTAGCCCTGCTGCGGAAGGCGCAGGCGGACATTGGCCTCGGCCGCTTCGACGTTGAGCGCAACGATCGGCTCGCCGTTCTTGAGCGGCAGCGCTTCGCGGACCAGCCCGGCGGGCTCGGTCTCCGCGCCCGAAACGGTGATCGCGCCGAAATTGTAGCGTGGTCCCGGAACGGCGCTCAGGGTGACCGTCAGCCGCCCGGGCTGCTCCGGCACCTGCTCGATGGTTGATGCCGCGGTTGCATCATAATAGCCTTCGGAGCGCAGGATGCGGACGGCGAGAAGCTCGTCCTCTTCCGCGCGCTGCGCCACCTGCGACCCGTTGGTCGCTTCGCCGTCGGAATCCTCGAGCGCGGAAAGCTCGCGGAAGCGGCCTTCCAGCTCGACCTCCTCGAGCCCCTCGATATCCAGCGAATAGCGCACCGGCTCCACCGGCCCGGGCGCGTCTTCCGCGGCTTCGGCGCCGGGCTCCGGCACGCGCACGTCGAATTCGGTGATCGGGCTGAGCGGCCTGGTGAGTTCGGGATCGGCAACCTGGGCGTCCGGAATGATCTCGCCCTCGGCGGTCACCGGCGCGACATCGTCAACCTGGAAATCCTCGAGCGGCTCCAGCGGCCGGTTCATGTCCGGGTCGAGCGGCGGCAGCGCCTCCTCGAACTGGCTGTCGGGGACGATTTCGGTTTCGGGGGGAGAAGGTGGCGGAGACGCAGTTTGGGCGCTGGCCGCAGACGCTGCCGCCAACGCGCTGTACCCGGCCGCCGCCAAAAAAATCGAGGCCTTGATCAAGCGCGCTCACGCTCCCGTAACGAAGTCGCCGCCTTAATCTCAAAAGCCGTGAGAATGAAAGGCCTTGCGGCAAATCGGCATCACAATCCCCGGGCAATGATGCCAAGGTGCAACGCCCGCCGCTTCACATCTTGGGCTGCTGGGTCACCCGGCCATTGATCGAGATGGTCCCACGGTTGACCGAGTCGGCGAGCACCGCCGGCCCGGATATGGTGTTGCGGCCCAGGAACGTACCCCTCGGGAAGCTGTCCTTTCGGGACTTTTGCGACATCACACAGTCGACGTAGATGACGTTCACCGACCAGGGCAGAGCAGCCTGGTGGGTGAGCAGGAAATGGCAGCGGTTGAACAGCACGTTCCTGTTGTCCGGCAGATCGCCGATGGGCCGGTCCGGATTCTCGCCGCCATAGACCTTGCCGGTCGGCGAAAGCGCCGGATCGTCGCGAAAGGTGCAATTGTGGAACTGGGTGGCCCGCGCCGGATCCTTGTCTCCCCACGCCCGCACGATCGGCCCGACAAAGGTGCAATCGGCAAAGCGCATGCGCGGCTTGTTCGGCCAGGCCGCCCAGTTGGTCGCGCCGACGAAGTTGCAGCGGCTGAAGCTCACGCCTTCGCTGTCGCCGCTGTCGGCGACCATCGCCGGCCCATGGTTGTCCGAAAACTCGCAGGCCTGAAAGCTGATGGCGCGGATCTTCTTGTCGGCTTCGGCCTCGATGTCGACGCCAGCGCCGGGGTTGCTGAACACGGCGGCCCGGCCGGTGTGGTTGAACTTGCAGCGCGCAAAGCTGTAGCCGCGCCCGCCGACCAGGCTGACGCCTTGCCGGCCATTATATTCGCAGCGCACGTCCTCGATCAGAGACGCCGCCGCCGAGCCCCGATCGGCGTCCAGGCCGTCGATCTGGATCCCGTCCTGGCCGTGGTGATGGCTATAGACCCGGGCGATCTTCTCCGCCCCCCGATTGTTTTTGAGGAACAGGCCAACGGCCGGAATCTGCCAGCCGGTGTCGCCATATTGGCCGCCAATCAGGGTCTTGCCGATATTGCCGTCGAGTTCGAGGTCGGTGATTTCGACTGGGCCCGCGCAATCCTCGATCCTGATCATCCAGCGGTAGGGCGTCGCCAACTCTCCCGGGCCGAGATAAGGCATCGGGTTGCTGGTCTTGTCGCCGGTGCGCGAACTGAACGTGCCGTAACGCAGGCCGGGCGCGCACCTTAACGTGGCGCCGTTGCCCCTGATCTTGAGGCCGGCGCGCAGGCCGACGAACTCCAGGATCTTCATCGGATCGAAGGCGTAAACCGCGCCGGCACGAAGGGCACGAAGCTGGCGGCCGACGATGTAGGTCGTCTTGCGCAACACGATTTCGCCGCCGCCGCGGATCGCGATCGCGGTGGCGAGATCGGCAAAGGCGGCGCTGTCGTTGGTCACGCCGTCGCCCTTGGCGCCGAATTGTTCGGGGGTCAGCGCGCCAGTCGCGGCCCAGCCGGGCGCGGCCGCGCCTGCGCCGGCAAGAGTCGCAGCGGAGAGGAAGTGCCGTCGGTTCACCTTCATGCGTGTCTCCTCGCCTCCGCCGGCTGAACCGTCGGTGAGCGGGCCGCAGATTGCATGGCGGCGGCCTTTGCGCCAGTGGGAGCCATGCTCAAGGCACCGTCAGACGCCCTGCTGTCCGAACTCGAATCGCTGCTCGGCCCGCGCGGTTTCAGCCGCGATCCGTCAGACCTGGAGCCATGGCTGACCGATTGGCGCGGGCGCTACACGGGCGCCGCCGCCGCCCTCCTCTCCCCCGTGTCCGCGCACGAGGTGCAGGCCATCGTGACGCTCTGCGCCGCGCAGGGCGTTGCACTGGTTCCGCAAGGCGGCAACACGTCGATGGTTGGCGGCGCGACGCCGTGCGCCGGGGGCAGCGCGCTGCTTCTGTCCTCCCGCCGAATGAACCGCATCCGCAGCCTTTCCCCGGCCGACAATGTGCTGGTCGCCGAGGCCGGCGTGATCCTCGGCCGGGTGCACGACGAAGCGGCGGGTGCCGGGCGGCGCTTCCCCCTGTCGCTTGGCGCCAAGGGCTCGGCGACGATCGGCGGGCTGGTCTCCACAAACGCCGGCGGAACGCAGGTGCTGCGCTTCGGCTCGATGCGGTCGCTCGTCCTCGGGGTCGAGGCGGTGCTGCCCGACGGTTCCTTGTACGAAGGGCTGAGCGCGCTTCGGAAGGACAATCGCGGCTACGATCTGCGCCAGTTGCTGGTCGGCGCCGAAGGAACGCTGGGGGTGGTCACCGCGGCAAGCCTGCGCCTGGTCGCCGCCCCCGGTTCCCGCGCCGTGGCCTGGGTAGGGCTGGCCGGCCCGGCCGACGCGCTGCGCCTGCTGCGCTTCCTGGAGGAACGGCTTGGCGAGGCGGTGGAGAGTTTCGAACTGGTGCCCGATCACGCGCTTGCCCTTGTGCTGCGCCACATTCCCGGCACCCGCCCGCCGCTGGGCAGCGCCCAACCCTGGCATGTGCTGATCGAATCGACAGCGCCGCTGGGCGGGGCGGAAGCCGGGTCCAGCCTCGGCGCGGCGCTCGGCGATGCGCTGGAGGCCGGCATCGCCGCCGACGCGGTGATCGCCGCAAGCGAAGCCCAGGCCGAAGCCTTGTGGCGGCTGCGCGAGCCGATCTCGGAAGCGGAGCGGCAGGAGGGCCCGTCGTTGAAGCACGACATCTCCGTCGCCGTGTCGGCCATGCCCGCCTTTATCGAAGACGCCAAAGCCGCGGTGGAAAGCCGCTATCCCGGCAGCCGGATCATCGCCTTCGGGCACCTTGGCGACGGCAATGTCCACTTCAATGTCCAGGCACCCGCGGCGGGCGACCAGGCGGTCTGGCTGGCCGAGCTGGGGCCGGAGGTTTCCGCCTTCGTCTACGACCTCGTTACCGCCGCAGGCGGCTCGATCTCGGCGGAACACGGCATCGGCCAGATGAAGCTCGGCGAATATCTGCGCACCGCCGGGGCGCCGCAGCTCGCCGCTCAGCGGGCGATCAAGGCTGCGCTCGATCCGGCCGGGATCATGAACCCGGGAAAGCTTTTTCCCTTGACTTGAGCCGGTACGCCGCTGAGCGCGTTTGGTGTACGAAGCGGGGGCTCAACGTAGGCAGTATCGGTTTTTCCCAATGAGTTTCTTGCGTAGATTTTCCCGCAATCTGGGCGGCCGGGCAGGCTTGCCCCACGGCAAGGAGGGCGCCCGCGCTTATGCCGTTGGCGACATCCACGGCCGCCTCGACCTCCTCAACCTGATGCTTGGCAAGATCGAGGCGGACATCGCGGCGCGGCCGGCGCGGCGCAACTTCATCGTCTTCCTGGGCGACTATATCGATCGCGGGCCGGAATCGGCCGGCGTCATCGAGCGGCTTCGCACCTATCGCCCGGCCAACGCCCGCCCGATCTTTCTTGCCGGCAATCACGAGGAAGTGCTGCTGCGCATCCTGGACGGCGGCGGCGACAATGTGCTGTCGAGCTGGTTCAAGTTCGGCGGCGCCGAATGCCTGCAAAGCTACGGCCTTGAGCCTGATTTCCTTCGGTTGCTTGAGGAGCCGGCGGCGATCCAGCTGTTGCAGGCCAAGGTGCCGCCCGCCCACCGCGAGTTCCTGGATGCGCTTGGCGACACGTTCCGCTTCGGCGACTACCTCTTCGTTCACGCCGGCATCCGCCCGGGGATCGCCATCGAGGAACAGGACCGTCACGATCTGCGCTGGATCCGCGACCCCTTCCTCACCGACGCCAAGGAGCATGGCGTGATGGTGGTCCACGGCCACACCATCGTCGGCCAGGTGGAGGAACGGCCGAACCGGATCGCCATCGATACCGGCGCTTATCGGAGCTGCGTTTTGACCGCGTTGGCGGTGGAGGACGACAAGCGCTGGTTCCTGTCCACGTCGCGCGAAGAACTGGGCGGGGCGCCCGCACATGCGCAATTCTCCACCGACGAAGCCTGACATGGATCAAGCCGGTGCTAATCAAGTCCTTGTAAACATTACGGTTACTTCGCCCCGGCCATTCAGCGGGGCGTAAGGCGGGTTGACCCAATGGGGCAATCTGCTAACTTTGGGGTCAAGATTTTGCAAAATTCAGGACTGTCCGTGTTGTCACGTCTCCACGTCGAAACGGCGGGCGCTTCGCCTGCCTCTGCTCCCGCGAGCGTCCGGGGGCTGCGCTTTGCCGCCCTGGTGGCGGCCTTGGCGTCGTCTGCCGTGCTGGCCGGCTGCGCCAACAAGCGCGGCGGGGACATTCCCTACCATCCGACGGCCGCCGAATTCGGCCAGCCGGATTCGCCGGCGCTCGCCGCGCTGGAGGAAGGCTACCGGATTTCCCCGCTGGACAAGCTCAAGGTCAACGTCTTCCAGGTTGCCGATCTGTCCGGTGAATATGAAGTCGATCTGGCCGGCAACATCGCGATGCCGCTGATCGGCAACGTCCGCGCGGTTGATCTGACCACAATCGAGCTCGATCAGAAGATCACCCAGGCGCTTGGCGCCAAATATCTCCAGTCGCCTGATGTCAGCGTCGGCGTGTCCGCATCCAGCACCCGCGTGGTAACGGTTGACGGCTCGGTTCGCCAGCCCGGCGTTTTCCCGGTCAACGGCAACGTCACCTTGATGCAGGTCATCGCCCGCGCGAGCGGCACCGATGAAAATGCCAATCCGCGCCGCGTCGCCATTTTCCGCCAGATCGGCGGCCAGCGCATGGCCGCCGCGTACGACCTCACCGACATCCGCCGTGGCAAGCTGGAAGATCCGCGCATCTACAGCGGCGACATCGTGGTCGTGGACGGTTCCAAGGTGAAGTCGGTCCAGCGCGAAGTTCTTCAAGCGCTTCCGATCCTCGGCTTCTTCCGGCCGTTCTGATCCGCCGCCTGTTTGCGGTTAAAAAACTCAGCTGAAAGGCAGCTCTGCTTCGTATGAGCAAGAATGACATCGAACCCGTGGGCGCACAGCCGATCTGGCCGGTTGCACCCGGCCATCGCGGCGAAGTGGCGTTTCCCGCGCCCGAGGGCGGTCAGCAGAGCTACAAATCGGTCGGCGGCCTGGATCTGAACTTCGAAAGCCTGTGGCGCGCGATCTGGGAATGGCGCTGGCTTGTGGTGAGCGCGATCGCGCTTGCGCTTGCGGCGGCGGTCGGCATCACGTTCATGACCACGCCCTTGTACCGGGCGGAGGCGACGCTGGAACTCAATCCGCCACGGGTCGAAGTGCTCAGCACCGGCAAGGGCGGCGGCGAGACCGCGGCCGAAGCCAACGATCCGAAATATCTCGCCACGCAATACGGCCTGCTCGCCAGCAAGAGCCTGGCCCTGCGCGTTGCACAGGATCTCAACCTCGCCTCCAACCAGGAATTCCTGCCCGGCGAAGGCGATCGCGCACAGCGCCTCAAGTGGGCGGCCGGAATCCTCAACTCGAACTTCGCGCTTGAGCCGATCCCCGGCAGCCGGCTTGTTCGGATTTCCTACAGCTCGACGAGTGCCTCGCTCGCCGCGCAGATCACTAACAGCTACGCCGACAATTTCATCAATGCCAACCTCGAGCGGCGCTACGAAGCGTCTTCTTATGCGCGGCAGTTCCTGGAACGCCAGATCGCGCGCCTCAAGGGCGACCTTGAGGCATCCGAGCGGCAGCTGGTCGCCTACGCGCAGCAGCAGCAACTGATCACCACCGCATCGGTGGGCAAGGACGGCGCTTCGACCGGCGATACCAATTCGCTGGAAGGCGCATCCCTGGTGGCGCTCAATACGGCGCTTGCCGATGCGCAATCGCGCCGCAT
This sequence comes from Allosphingosinicella sp., assembly GCA_036399475.1. Taxonomy (GTDB): domain Bacteria; phylum Pseudomonadota; class Alphaproteobacteria; order Sphingomonadales; family Sphingomonadaceae; genus Allosphingosinicella. The sequence continues at coordinate 16,916 of DASWNA010000030.1, read as the reverse complement.
CGCGGCAGAACAGCGCTTCCGGCAGGGCCAGGCCCTGAATGCCGGCCAGGTCACCGAGAGCACCTCCGCGCTGCGTGCGGAGCGGGCGAGGTTGCAGGCCGAATATCAGGAAAAGCTTTCCACCTACCGGCCGGACTATCCGGACATGGTGCGGCTTCGCTCCCGCATGGAGTCGATCGACAGCGCCATTTCACGCGAAGCTGGTACGGTGTCCGGCGGCCAGGCGACCACGCTCGCCGCCCAATATCGCGCGGCAGCGGCCGAAGAGCGCGCCCTCCAGGCCCGCGTTTCCCAACTCAAAGGCTCGGTGCTGACCGACCGCGGCAACCGCATTCAATACAACATCTTCGAGCGCGAGGTGGGCACCAAGCGGTCGATGTACGACGCGCTGCTGCAGCGTTACCGGGAAGTCGGGGTTGCCGGCGGAGTCGGCGTCAGCAACGTTTCCGTCGTGGATCGCGCGGAAGCGCCAGGCGCGCCCTATAAACCGAATTTGATGTTGAACGTTCTGGTCGGCCTCGCGCTCGGCCTGATCGGCGGCATCGGCGCGGCATTGCTGCTCGAATTCCTCAACGACACGATCAAGACTCCCGACGATGTCCGCGAGAAACTGCGGCTCCCCTCGCTTGGCGTCATTCCGAAGAAAAAGGGCGTGGAGGCGATTTCCGAGGAGCTCAAGGACCAGACCTCGCCTGTCTCCGAAGCCTATTTCTCGCTTCGCACCTCGCTCCAGTTCACCAGCGAAACGGGCGTTCCAAAGAGCCTGCTGATCACCAGCTCGCGCGCCGCGGAAGGTAAATCGAGCACCACCCTGGCGCTTGCCCAGAACTTCGCCCGGCTTGGCAATTCGGTGCTGCTGATCGACAGCGATCTTCGCAAACCGGCCTTTGTCACCGGGCTTGAGCCCAACGAAGGCCTGTCGAAGCTGCTCAGCAACACGGACGCGTTGGGCGGGCACGTGCTCAAGACCCAGTTCGAGAACCTGTCGCTGCTGCCCTGCGGCCCGCTGCCGCCGAACCCGGCCGAGCTGCTCGCCTCCGCGCGCCTCAAGGCGGTGATCGCGGAAGCCATGGCGGCCTACGACCTGGTGATCATCGATGGCCCGCCGGTGCTCGGCCTTGCCGACGCACCCCTGCTCGCCGCCGCCTGCCGCGGAACGCTGCTGGTGGTCGAGAGCGGCAAAACGCGCACCCGCGCCGCCATCGACGCGGTGAACCGCCTGCAGTCCGCCGGCGGCAACATCGTCGGCGCCGTTCTCACCAAGTTCCGCCAGCAGGCCCATGGCTATGGTTACGGCTACAGCTACGAGCCGTATCGTTATGGCGGGATCGGCACGCGGGAGCGCGAGATCAAGCTGATTGCGCAGCGTGGCGGCGAGTAAAAGCGGCCAGCGCGGGGGCTTCGGCGCGGCGAGGATTGCTAAATACCTCGTCGCGGCCGCGGGCTGCGCGCTGCTCGGCCTGCAGGTCGCCCGGACATCCGTGGTCGACGCCTCCGTGCGCCGCAATCTGCCGCTCGCCCTTGCCGCCGATCCCGAAAACCCGCGCGCGCGCATGGCCTTGGCCATGGCCGAGTTCATGGGCCGCAACGGCGCCGTGTCCCCGGCTAGCAGGGCCGCCGCCACAGCGGCGCTTGCCAAAGCGCCGCTGGCCGAGGAGCCGTTCTTTCTTGAAGGCCTGAACGCCCTCGCCACCGGCAAGCCGCAGCGCGGCGAGCAATTGCTGAACGAGGCGGTGCGCCGCAATCCGCGTTCACGGGCGGCCCGCCTTCTTCTTCTCGATCGCCACCTGCGCCGCGACGACGTTGCCAGGGCCGGCTTCGAGATCGCCGTCCTGAACCGCCTGATCCCGCGCGCCGGCGAGGTTCTGGTGCCGGAGCTTGCCCGCATGGTGAGCGATCCGCAGACCGGCTCCGCGGTTGTGCGCGTGCTCGGCCAGGAGCCGAAGCTGCAGCAGATGGTGCTTGCAAGGCTTGCCTCGACGGGCGCCGACCCGGACCTGATCCTGCGCATCGCCGGGAGCAGCAATGCCACCGCGGCCACCGCGCAGGGGCTGCCGTGGCAGCGCGCGCTGATCACCAAGCTCGTTGAAAAGCGCGACCTCGCCCAGGCCTACGCCTTGTGGCGCAAGTTCAGCGGCTTGCCCGCTCAGAACGGCGCCAAGGGGCTCTACAACGGCCGCTTCCAGGCGCTTCCCGGCAGCGGGCCGTTCAACTGGGAGTACCTTGGCGGTGCCGCCGGTGCGGCGGTGGCGACCAAGGCTCCGGCGCTTGAAGTCGAATATTACGGCCGCGAGAGTTTCGAATTTGCAAGGCAGCTGCTGATCCTTGCGCCCGGTTCGTACCGGATCCGGTTCCGGGCCGAAGGCGACGCAAAGGGCGACGATGCCAGGCTGGCCTGGACGCTCACCTGCCTGGGCTCGTCCGGCCCGCTGCTGACACTGCCGCTGAAAGGCATCGATGCCTCGCCGCGCGCCGTCTCGGCGAGCTTCAAGGTTGCCCCGGGCTGCAAGGGGCAATGGCTTCGGCTCGCCGGCGTGGCGGGGGAATTCGGGACAACCCAGAGCCTGTTGATCAGCGACATGGTGATTGAGGCGGAGAAGGGCTCGTGATGCATCGGCTGCGCCTCGGCATCGCGCCTCTGTATCTGCTGCTCTGCCTGCTGCTCGGAGGCGCAAGCGCGGCCGGCTTCTGGGCGAACATGGTTCTCCAGTTGCTTGCCCTGCCGCTGATCTTCTGGGCGATCGTCACCGTGCGACAGACGCCGGCGTCCACCGCGTCGCGCCATCTTATCGGGCTCTTGATCGTCATGCTCGCGGTGATCGCGGTGCAGCTCGTCCCGCTGCCGCCCTCGGTCTGGACAAGCCTGCCCGGCCGCCAGGACGCGGCGGAGGGGCTGCGCATGCTTGGCCAGCCCTTGCCGTGGATGCCGATCTCGCTTGCGCCGGATCGCACCTGGGCCTCGGCCTTGTGGCTGCTCCCGGCTATCGCGACTCTGCTCGCGGTGGTGCGCCTCGGCAGCTTCAAGTCGAACCTGTTCGCCTGGGTGCTCGCCGCCGTCACCATAATCTCGGTGGGGATCGGCGCGCTCCAGATCACCGGTGGCGAAGGTTCGCCCTGGTACCTTTACAAAATAACAAACGTCGGCGTCACCACCGGCTTCTTTTCCAATGCCAACCACATGGCCACCCTGCTGGTGTGCACCATTCCCTTCCTGGCGGCGCTCTACCTCGACGCACGGGCGAAGGGGCGTTCCGCACAGCGCACGTCGGGGATGTTCCTCGCCCTTGCCGGCACCCTTGCCGTGGTGTTCATCGGCATCGCGGCCAACCGCTCGCTCGCCGGGATCGGCCTTGCCGTTCCCGTTCTCGCCGCCAGCGCCCTGATGATCGTCTCGCGCCGGCGGCGCGTGCCGGCCTGGCTTTATGGGCTGCTCGCGCTGCTGATGGTCGGCGCGGTCGCCGTCGCCTTCACCTCGCCCTTCGGCGCTTCGCTCAACGACGAGGAAGCGCTCGCCTCCCGCGAGACCCGCTCCGTCTCCTTCAGCCGCACGGTCGGCTTCACCGGCGACTATCTGCCCGTCGGCTCCGGCATCGGCACCTTTGGGGAAATCTACCCGACGCACGAGAATCCCGCGGACGTTTCGCGCATCTACATGAACCATGTCCACGGCGATTATATCGAAGTGGCGCTGGAAACCGGGTTGCCCGGCATGATTGCGATCCTGCTCTTCCTTGCTTGGTGGGCGCGCCGCCTGTTCGCCATCTGGCGGGGCGACGAACCGGATTATTTCGCCCGCGCCGCGACGATCGCGTCGGCGGCGATCCTGGCCCACAGCCTGGTCGATTACCCGCTTCGCACCGCCGCGATCAGCGCGGTTCTGGCGATGTGCTGCGCCCTTATGGCGGAACCGCGCGCCAAGGTGCGCAGGAGCCGCAAGACGGTCGAACCGGCCAACCGGGCACGCCATCTGTCGGCCGATTAAGCCGGCTTCAGCGCGTCGCGGATCGCCTCCAGGTAGCGGGCGATCACCAGTTTCTCGTCATATTCGGCTTCGATCCGCGCACGCCCGGCGACGCCCAGCTTCGCGCGCTCCGCTTGCGGCAGGCGGGCCATCCGCATCATCGCATCGGCAAGGGACGCGGCGTCCCTCGCCTCGCACAGAAAGCCGTTCACCCCCTCGGCAACGACATGCCGGCAGCCCGGCACGTCGGTCGCGATCAGCGGCTTGGCCATGGCGCCGGCCTCGAGCAGCGTGCGCGGCAGCCCTTCGCGGTAGGAGGGCAGGACCACGCAGTCGCTTGCCGCGATGTGCGGGCGGACATCGTCCGATGCGCCGAGATAATCGATCAATCCTTCCGCAACCCAGCCCTCGACATCGCTGCGCGCCACTGCGGTGCGGTTCGGAACATCGAGGAAGCCGAGCAGCTGAAAGCGCGTGTCCGGAAGCGCGCGGCGCACGATCCGCGCCGCCTCCACATACTCGCCGACACCTTTGTCCCAAAGCAACCGGGCGATCAGGAGAAAGGTGAAGGGGCGGGCCTCCGCAGGCCCGTCACCCTCGTCGGCACGAAAGCGAGTGATGTCGATCCCCGACCCGGGAAGCAGGCGCGCCTTGCCCTCAGCGACCAGTCCGCGCTCCACGAACAGGTCGCGGTCCTCGCCGTTCTGGAAGAACACGGTGGCGGACCGGCGAAAGGCCAGGCGGTACAGGCCCGACACGATCCGGGTCAGCAGCCCCTCGCGAATGAAGGCGGTGCCGAGGCCGGAGACGTTGTTGATCACCTTGATCCCCAAAGCGTGGGCGGCGAGCGATCCGTAGACGTTGGGCTTGGCGGTGTAGGCGAGCAGGATGTCCGGCCGCAGCCGCCGCATCGCCTTCGCATAGCGCAGCAGCAGCTGAAAATCCCGAAGCGGCGACGTCCCCTGCTTGTCCATTTCGATGGGGTGATATTCGATGCCGTGTTCGGCCAGGCGGGCGCCATATTCGTCCGGCGGGGCCAGGGCGACCACCCGGTAGCCGCTTTCCTGCAATGCCCTGAGCAGGCCGAGGCGAAAGTTCAGGATATTCCACGCGGCATTGATCGAGATAAGAACGGTCTGCTGGGCCATGGGAGCTTGCTTGTCGGGGGAGGGGTTTAGTGGACGAACCGGGTCGAGCCCCTCTATAGCGGGGCCTGCGCCCTGTCGCGCTAATCATCGCCGTCCGCAGGCCAGGAGTTGTTTCTTGTTTCCGTATTGGGTGCTCTTCACCGCGGCTGCCGCCGGCGCCTTTCAGAACAGCGCCGACCCCTCGCGCCGGGTGCAGGGCGGGCCGTTGCTGGTCGCGCTTGCCGTCCTTGTTGCCCTGATGGTCGGCCTCCGGTTCGAGGTCGGCGGCGATTGGACGGCCTATCTGCAGATCTTCTGGGAGCTGCGCTACGCACCGCTCACCCAGGCGATCACCATGTCCGATCCCGGCTACATCCTGCTTAACTGGCTGGTTTACCAGTTGGGGATCGAAATCTGGCTGGTGAACCTGGTCTGCGGCGCCATGTTCGCCTGGGGGCTGCTGGTATTCTGCAAGCGCCTGCCCAATCCCTGGATGGGCTTCGTTGTCGCCGTCCCTTACCTGATCATCGTGGTGGCGATGGGCTATACGCGGCAAGGCGTCGCGATCGGCCTGATCCTGGTGGGCATCGTTCACCTGCGCGACAACCATTCCATGGCGCGATTCGCATTCTACATCTTCGCGGCCGCCGCCTTTCACAAAACGGCGGTTATCGTCCTGCCGCTGGTTGCCCTTGCGGCGACCAAAAACCGCTTCGTCCTGCTCGGTATCGGCGCCGCGCTGGGGGCCATGCTGTATTACTTCTTCATCTACACCGAGCTCGATCTGCTGATGCAGAACTATGTGACGGACGAATATGATTCCAGCGGCGCACTCCTCCGCCTGTCCATGAACCTGCCGCCCGCGATCATCTTCCTGCTGTTGAAAAACCGCTTCGGCCTGGACGAATTCGATCGAACGCTGTGGCGCAATTTCGCCTACGCCGCCTTTGTGGCCTTCGCATTCCTGTTCGTTCTGGCGTCCTCGACGGTGATCGACCGTCTCGCGCTCTACATCATCCCATTGCAGATGTTCGTTTATGCGCAGCTACCCACCGTGTTCGGATCCCGGGGGCGGGAGAATGGCGCGGTGAAGATCGCCATCATCGCTTATGCCGGCCTTGTGCTGTTCGTCTGGCTCACCCAGGCAACCAATGCCGGCCAGTGGTTGCCTTATGCGGTGTATCCCCTTTGGGCCGAACACACGATCACCCTCGGCCGGCAGTGACGGAACCGCGGATGCGCAATTTCGCACTGATCGGCGCGGCCGGCTACGTCGCGCCGCGCCACATGGAAGCGGTGAAGGCGACCGGGAACCGGCTGGTCGCCGCCCTCGACCCCAGCGACTCGGTCGGGGTGATCGACGATTATTTTCCCGAAGCGAGCTTCTTCACCGAGTTCGAGCGGTTCGATCGCCACCTCGACAAGCTTCGGCGCCAAGGCGGCGACAACCCGGTGGACTATGTGTCCGTCTGCTCGCCCAATTACCTGCACGACAGCCACATCCGGTTCGCCCTTCGCGCCGGGGCCGATGCGGTTTGCGAGAAGCCGCTGGTCCTCAATCCCTGGAACCTTGATGGCTTGAGCGAGATCGAGGCCGCGACCGGCCGCAAGATCAACACCATTCTGCAGCTTCGCGTGCACCCGGCGATCGTTGCGCTCCGCGCCCGCGTCGCTGCCGAAGCGGGGTCCGGCCGCAAGCACGAGGTCGACCTGACCTACATCACCGCGCGCGGCCTTTGGTACCTGCACAGTTGGAAGGGCGACGAGAAGAAGTCGGGCGGAATCGCCACCAACATCGGCATCCACTTCTTCGACATGCTTCACTTCATCTTCGGCGGCCTCCAGGCCAACGTCGTCCACTTGAACGAGCCGACCCGCGCCGGCGGCTACCTGGAATACCAAAACGCCCGAGTGCGCTGGTTCCTGTCGGTGGATTCAAACGACCTCCCCGAAACGCAGCGGGCGGCGGGCCAGCGCACCTTTCGCTCGATCACCGTGGACGGCGAGGAGATCGAGTTCTCCGGCGGCTTCACCGATCTCCACAAGGCGAGCTACGAGCTGATCCTGAAGGGCCAAGGCTTCGGCCTGGAGGAGAATCGAAGTGCGGTCTCCACCGTCACGCACATCCGCAACGCCGTGCCGGCAGCGCTGAGCGGCGACTACCACCCGATGGTTGGAAAGCGCGCATGAGCTTCACCAAGCACGACAGCGCCATCGTCGACGAGGGCGCCGAGATCGGCGAAGGCTCGCGCGTCTGGCACTTCGCCCACATCTGCGGCGGCGCCCGAATCGGCAAGCGCGTCTCGATGGGGCAGAACGTGTTCATCGGCAATCGCGTGCGCATCGGCGACGATTGCAAGATCCAGAACAATGTCTCGGTCTACGACAATGTCACGCTGGAAGACGGCGTGTTCTGCGGCCCCTCGATGGTCTTCACCAACGTCTACAACCCGCGCAGCTTCGTGGAGCGCAAGGACGAGTATCGCGACACCCTCGTCCGCCGCGGCGCCACCCTGGGCGCCAATTGCACGATCGTGTGCGGGACGACCATCGGCGAATACGCCTTCGTCGCTGCCGGGGCGGTGGTGAACCGCGACGTCAAGGCCTACGCGCTGATGGCCGGGGTTCCGGCACGGCAGATCGGCTGGATGAGCCGCTACGGCGAGCGCCTCGAACTGCCGCTCGACGGCGACGGCGAGGCGGCCTGCGTGCATACCGGCGACCGCTATATCCTAAGCGGAGGCGAGATCCGGTGCCTGGCGAAATGATGCAGTTCATCGATCTCAAGACCCAGTACGACGCCTTGCGCGACAATGTCGCCGCGGCGATCCAGCGCGTCCTCGACCACGGCCAGTACATCATGGGTCCGGAAGTCGCCGAGATGGAGCAGGCCCTCGCGGCCTATACCGGCGCCCGGCACTGCATCGCCGTCGCGTCCGGCACCGAGGCGCTGCTGATGAGCATGATGGCGCTCGGCATCGGCCATGGCGACGAGGTGATCACCACCCCCTTCACCTTTGCCGCCACCGCCGAGACGATCGCGTTGCTCGGCGCCACGCCGGTCTTCGCCGATGTCGAGACCGACACCTGCAACCTCGATCCCAACGGCTTCGAAGCGAAGATCACGCCCAGGACCCGCGCCATCATCCCGGTCAGCCTTTACGGCCAGCCGGGCGACATGGACGAAATCAACGCCATTGCCGCTCGCCACAATCTGCCCGTGATCGACGACGCCGCGCAAAGCTTCGGTGCGGAGTATAAGGGCAAGAAGAGCGGCGCCCTCGCCACGCTCACCTGCACCAGCTTCTTCCCGTCCAAGCCCTTGGGTTGCTACGGCGACGGCGGCGCCATCTTCACCGACGACGACGCGCTTGCCCTGGCAGCCCGTGAAATCCGCGTCCACGGCCAGTCCAAGCGCTACGTCCACACCCGGATCGGAGTCGGCGGCCGCATGGACACGCTGCAATGCGCGGTGATCCTGCAAAAGCTGAAGCGCTTCGAATGGGAGGTCGAACGACGCCTCGCAATCGGCGCGCGCTACGACGAACTGCTCGACCCCGAAGGGATCGGCCGGGTCACCGTCCGGCCCGACCGCACCAGCGTCTTCGCCCAATACACCGTGTTCGTGAACAACCGCGCGGGCGTGCAGGAGCGGCTCAAGACGGCCGGCATCCCGACGGCCGTCCACTACCCGATCCCGCTCAACCGCCAGCCGGCTTATTCGAACCGAAGCGGCGGCGGCGCCACGCCGAAGAGCGACTATGTCGCCGAGCGCGTCATGAGCCTCCCCATGTACCCGGATTTGTCCGAAGAGCAGCAGGACCAGATCGTCGCCGCCCTCGTCGAGGCGGTTCGCGCAAGCTGATGCGCACCGCCGATTTCGTCGTGGTCGGCGCGGGCATAGTCGGCCTCACGGTCGCGCTCGAGCTCAAGCGCCGCCAAGCCGAAGCCACCGTGCTGCTCCTCGAAAAGGAGCCGGAGCCCGGCCGCCATTCCAGCGCCCGCAACAGCGGCGTGCTTCATTCGGGCATCTACTACCCGCCCGCCTCTCTCAAGGCCAAGGTTTGCGGCCAGGGCGCGCGGGAGTGGACGGACTATTGCGAGGAGCGCGGCCTGCCGCTCAGCCGCATCGGCAAGGTGCTGGTCCCGCTGCGGGAGGAAGATGCCGGCCAGCTCGGCCTGCTTGAGAAACGCGCGGTCGAGAACGGCGTCGATGCGGTGCGCGTCAGCGGGCGCGACCTCGCCGAACTGGAGCCCGAAGCACGCTCCGCCACCGGCGAGGCCCTGTTCGTCCGCTCCACCTCCGTGGTGAGCTCGGCCGAGTCCTTCCGGTCGATCCTTCGCGACGCTCAAGACGCCGGTATCGAAATCCTCTGCGGCGGCACCCTCGACAAGGCCGAGCCTGCACGCCGCGAGCTGGTCTGGGGCGGCGAACGCATCGCCTATGGCCACCTCGTCAACACCGCCGGCCTCCACGCCGATAGTGTGGCCCACATGTTTGGCGTCGGTGAGCGCTACACCCTGCTCCCCTTCAAGGGCCTCTACTGGAAGCTCGATCCCGCCTCGGGCCTCGACATCCGCCACCTGATCTACCCGGTGCCGGACCTGCGCGTGCCCTTTCTCGGCGTCCACACCACCACCGCGATCGACGGCACCGTCTACCTCGGCCCCACCGCCGTTCCCGCGTTCGGGCGCGAAAATTATCGCGGCGCCGATGGGGTGAGCGGCGACGAGCTGTTCCGGATCCTCACCCACCTTGGCAGTCAATATCTTTCCGGCCGCAACGGCTTTCGCCGCCTCGCCTGGCAGGAGGGCCGGCGCTACTTCAAGCGCTGGTTCGCGCAGGGCGCCCGGCAGCTCCTTCCCCGCCTTAGGCCCGAGCATCTCCTGCCCTGCAACAAGGTCGGCATCCGCGCGCAGATGCTCGACAAGAACACAGGCGCGCTGGTCAGCGACTTCCTCGTCGAGGATGGACCCGGATCGACGCATGTGCTTAACGCCATCTCGCCCGCGTTCACGAGCGCCTTCCCCTTCGCAAGGCACGTGTGCGACACCCATATCCTCAAATGAGAAGCGCAAGATGGACCTGACCGGACGCAAATTCGTGTGCATCGGCGGCGCCGGCCTGATCGGCTCCCACACGATCGACCGGCTGCTGCGCGAGAATGTCGGCGAGATCATCGTCTACGACAACATGGTCCGCGGCCGGGCCGAGAACCTGGTCGAAGCGCTCAAGGACCCGCGGGTCCGGATCTACGACATCGGCGGCGACATCCTGCAGACGGATATCCTCGCCTCAGCCCTGAACGGCGCGGACGGGGTGTTCCACTTCGCCGCGCTCTGGCTGCTGCAATGCCACGAATATCCGCAAAGCGCCTTTGAAGTGAATGTGCGCGGCACCTTCAACGTCATGGACGCCTGCGTGAAGGCCGGCGTGAAGCGCCTGGTCTACTCCTCCTCCGCCTCCGTCTATGGCGACGCGGTGTCCGAGCCGATGACCGAGGACCACCCGTTCAACAACCAGAACTTCTACGGCGCCACCAAAATCTGCGGGGAGGCGATGCTGCGCGCCTACCACCACCGCTACGGCCTCGATTATGTCGGGCTTCGCTACATGAACGTCTACGGGCCGCGGCAGGATTATCGCGGCGCCTACATCGCGGTGATCATGAAGATGCTCGACGCCATCGATAAAGGCGACGCGCCGACGATCATGGGCGACGGCTCGGAAGCCTTCGATTTCGTGGCGGTGGAGGATTGCGCCCTCGCCAACGTCCGCGCCATGCAGGCCGAGACCACCGACAGTTTCTACAATGTCGGCACCGGCAAACGCACCTCGCTCAAGGAACTGGCCGAGCTGCTGATCGAGCTGACCGGCTCCTCCAAACCGATCAACTATGCCGAGCGCAGCACCGCCACCCTGGTGCGCAACCGCATCGGATCGCCGGTCAAGGCCAGCCGCGAGATCGCCTTCGACGCCGAGATCGAACTTCGCGAGGGCCTGGAAAAGGTCATCGCCTGGCGCGCCGCGCACAAGGCCGAAGTCGACGCCCGCCGCGCCTCCGCCGGCTTCCAGGCCTGAGCGTGGAACGGAGGGCGTTGCCTTGGACGTAGGCTCCAACCGTCACCCCGGACTTGATCCGGGGTCCACCTTCTTTCAAGCCTCTGCCTCGACGAAGAAGAAGGTGGATGCCGGAACAAGTCCGGCATGACGACCGAATTGGCCACCTCCCCCGACGCGCGCGCCGCCGGCCTGTTCCGCGACGCGCTGCCGCTGGTGCGCGGCGTCTACCTGTCCGGCGATCCCGACGCGTCGGAGAACGAGCTCCACACCAGCGCCGCCTTTTCGGAAAAGTGGGCGACGCTGCAGCAGGACGCCACCGACGAGGAGGAAGGCTGGAAGCAGTTCCAGTTCCGCTGGTATCTCACCTGCTACGGCTACGACACCGAGGCCGATTTCGCCGCCTCGCTCGCGCCGCGCCGGGTGATCCTCGATGCCGGCTGCGGCCCGGGCTACAAGGCGGCCTGGTTCGCCCGAATGAACCCGGGGGCGACGGTGGTCGCCATGGACCTGTCGGACGCGATCTTCGTCGCCGCCCAGCGTTACGGCCACCTGCCGAACCTGGTGTTCGTGAAGGGCGACATCGCCGCCACCCCGTTCAAGGACGGCACGGTCGATTTCGTCAGCTGCGATCAGGTGCTTCACCATACGGACAGCCCGCCCGACACGGTGCGGGAATTCGCCCGTATCCTTGCCGATGACGGCCTGCTCAACACCTATGTCTACGCCAAGAAGTCGCTGCCCCGCGAACTGCTCGACGAGCATTTGCGCGAATATGCCAAGCAGCTGACCCAGGAGCAGATCTGGGACTTGTCCGACCAGCTCACCCGGCTCGGCAAGGCGCTCAGCGAACTCAACATCTCGCTCGATGTGCCGGACGTGCCCGCGCTCGGCATCAAGGGCGGGCGGCAGGACCTCCAGCGCTTCATCTACTGGAACTTCATCAAGTGCTTCTGGAATCCCGAGCACGGCTTTGAAGCGTCCAAGCTGATCAACTTCGACTGGTACGCGCCGTCCACCGCCTTCCGCTATTCGCTGGAGGAGTTCACCAACATGCTCGCCGCCGCCGGCTTCAGGCCGCACTTCCTTCATTCGGAGGAAGCCTGCCACTCCGGAAGGTTCGGCAAGTAGGATGTGCGGCATCGCCGGCCTCATTCACCTCGATCGCGAGCCCGTTTCTCCCACGGTGCTGCAGCGGATGACCGACGCCGTCGCCCATCGCGGGCCGGACGGCGAAGGCCAGTGGATCGAGGGCGAAGTCGGCATCGGCCACCGCCGCCTTGCGATCATCGACCTGTCGCCGGCCGGGCACCAGCCGATGGTCAGCCCCGACCACCGCTACGTCCTCACCTACAATGGCGAAATCTACAATTTTCATGAGCTGAAGGCGGAGCTGGAAGCCGAAGGATACCGGTTCCGCTCGCGCTGCGATTCGGAAGTGGTGCTCCACGCGCTCGCCGCCTGGGGGCCAAAGGCGCTTCTGCGCTTCAACGGCATGTTCGCCATCGCGCTGTGGGACCGCAAGGAGCGCAAGCTCCTCCTCGCCCGCGACCGCTACGGCATCAAGCCGCTTTACTATACCGAGCAGGGCAAGCTGTTCGCCTTCGGCTCCGAGCAGAAGGCGATCACCGCCAACCCGGCCTTCCGCGCCGCGGTCGATAAAAAGGCGCTTCTGGAATATTTCACCTTCCAGAACATCTTCACCGACCGGACGCTGGACCAGGACATCAAGCTCCTTCCCGCCGGCCATTTCGCGATCCTCGACCTCGGCACCGCCAGCCCGCGGCTCAAGCGGCACCAATATTGGGATTTCGATTTCCGCGAACCCGAGACCCCGGCGTCCGACGCGGACTATCGGGAGGAGCTCGGCCGTCTGTTCCGCCAGGCTGTGAACCGCCAGCTGATCACCGATGTCGAACTCGGCTCCTTCCTGTCGGGCGGCATGGATTCAGGCTCGATCACCGCCGTCGCGGCAACCAGCTTCCCGTATCTCAAGACCTTTACCTGCGGCTTCGACCTGTCCTCCGCGTCCGGGATCGAGCTCGGCTTCGACGAGCGCGCCAAGGCCGAGGCGATGAGCTACCATTTCAAGACCGAGCATTATGAGATGGTCCTGAAGGCGGGCGACATGGAGCGGTGCATGCCGCACCTTGCCTACCACCTGGAGGAACCGCGGGTCGGGCAGAGCTACCCCAATTATTACGCGGCGAAGCTCGCTTCCAAGTTCGTCAAGGTCGTCCTGTCGGGCGCCGGCGGGGACGAACTCTTCGGCGGCTATCCCTGGCGCTACTACCGCGCCGTGGTGAACGATAATTTCGACGATTACATCGATAAATATTACGTGTTCTGGCAGCGGCTGGTGAACAACACCGAGCTCAAGAAGGTGTTCGCGCCCATCTGGGACGACGTAAAGGACGTCTCCACCCGCGACATCTTCCGCGACGTCTTCCGCCATCACGACGACAGCCTCAGCTCGCCGGAAGATTATATCAACCACTCGCTGTATTTCGAGTGCAAGACCTTCCTTCACGGCCTGCTGGTCGTGGAGGACAAATTGTCCATGGCGCACAGCCTGGAAACGCGAGTCCCGTTCCTCGACAACGACCTGGTCGATTTCGCGATGCGCTGCCCGGTGCACCTCAAGCTCAACAACCTTCAGGACGTGGTGCGGATCGACGAAAACGAACCGGGCCGAAAGAAGAGCGCTTTTTTCCAGAAGACCAGGGACGGCAAGCAGATCCTGCGCGACGTCATGGGCGGCCTGATTCCCGACGCTGTGACGAAGGCCGAGAAGCAGGGATTTTCCGCGCCGGACGCGAGCTGGTTCAAGGGCGAAAGCATCGATTTTGTCCGCAAGACGCTGATCTGCGACGACGCCAGGCTGTACCGCCTGCTCGACAAGGACTCGGTGCAGCGGCTGGTCAACGAGCACCTCGACGGCGAGCAGAACCGGCGGCTGCTGATCTGGTCGTTGCTCAACGTCGAACAGTGGCTTAGCAGCGGCCATTAGGGGCGCGGATTCACATGGAAGAGGCAAAGCCGGAAGGAAGCGGTTTGAACGGCGCGCTATACCGGTGCGATGGTGACCCGCCTGCCTCGCACTTCGCCAAGCGCTTTCGGACGGCCAATGCCTGACCGTGCCTCCTTCGCCACGGTGTCGTCGGTCGATCCGGGGGATAGAGCCTCCTGGGACGGCAAGCTGCTGCTCACCTTCGATATCGATTGGGCGCACGATGCGGTGCTCGCCGACGCGATCGACCTCGTCGAAGCGGCCGGCGTCGCCGCGACGTGGTTTGTCACCCACGAAACGCCGCTGCTCGCACGGCTGCGCGCCAATCCGCTGTTCGAACTCGGCATTCACCCCAATTTCCTCCCCTTGCTGATGAAGGGCGACAGGAAAGCGGGCGCGGATGCCGAGGACGTCGTGGACCGGATGCTCGCCATTGTCCCCGAGGCGAAGTCGATCCGAAGCCATTCCCTCGTGCAAAGCGGGCGGCTCCTGCAGATCTTCCGCGCCCGCGGCCTCACCCACGATTGCAACGCCTTCATTCCGGAGCAAAGCGGCATCGAGCTCAAGCCCTGGGTGGACTGGTTCGGAATGGTCCGCGTGCCCTACTTCTGGGAGGACGATTTCTGGTGCGAGACGCAAGGGAATGAGCCGCCCGAAGCGCTGCTCGCCCGGCCAGGGCTCCACGCCTTCGATTTCCACCCCATCCACCTGTATCTCAACACCGAAAGCATGAGCCGCTACGAAGGCGCGCGCGACAGCTTCTCGGCGCCCGAGCGCTTGATCGGCCATCGCTGCGCCGGCCGCGGCACCCGCGCCTACCTCTCCACTCTGCTGGAGCAGGTGCGATGAGGGTGGCGGTGATCGGCCGCACTGAAATCCTCTACGACGCCGCCGAGCGGCTGGTCGCCGACGGCCACGAAATCGCGCTGGTCGTCACCGCCAGGGAAGCGCCGGAATATACAAAGACGGCCGAGGACTTCGAAGCGCTCGCCGCGCAGACCGGCGCAGCCTTTATCCGCACTGCCCGCATTGCCGAGATCAGGGAGCGCATCCTTGCGCTGGGCCCAATCGATATCGCGGTCGGCATGAACTATCCGGGCCTGATTCCCAAAAGCATCACCGATCTCTTTCCGCTCGGCATCCTCAATGCCCATCCCGGCGACCTGCCCCGCTACCGCGGCAATGCGTGCACCGCCTGGGCGATCTTGAACGGCGAGGAACGGGCCGCGCTTTGCGTCCACCGGATGATCGGCGGCGAGCTCGACAATGGCGAGATCATCACGCGCGACTACCACGCCATCGACGGCGACACCACGGTCGGCACCTTGTGGGACTGGCTTCGCGCGCGCGCGCCGGGGCTGTTCTCGGAAGCGCTGGCGGCGCTTGAGCGGGACCCGTCCTTTGTTCTCGAATATCAATCGGAGCGGCCCGAGGACATTCTGCGCTGCTACCCGCGCCGGCCCGAGGACGGCCGCATCGACTGGCGGCAGAGCGCGGTGGCGATCGACCGCCTCGTCCGCGCAAGCCACAAGCCGCTTCCAGGCGCATTCTGCTTCCTGGAAGAGCGCCGCCTGACCGTTTGGGACGCCAGGCCGGTGGACGACGGCGAACGTTTCCTCGCCATCCCCGGCCAGGTGACCCGCATCGGAAACGGCTCGATCGATGTCGCCACCGGCGAAGGCAAGGTCCGCATCAGCCGGATCGAGGCGGACGGCGAGGCTGTCGCGCCGGATCAGCTTATCCGCTCGCTGCGGACAAGGCTGAGCTGATGCGCAAGCTGCTGATGACCTGCCTCGCGGCGGCCTTTCTGCCGCTCTACCTCCTCGCCGCCTTGCTGCCGGCGCGGCGGACGAAGCTCATCTGGGGCACCACGCCGATCATCAGCAACAAATATTGGGCGCAAGCCCTGAAGGCCGGCGGCCACGACAGCATCACGTTGATGGAAGGCTGGTTCAAATCGGTGAACAGCCGCGCCGATTTCGACCTGTATTTCGAGGATCTGCCGCCCGCCTTCCTCCCCCACAGAGTGAAGGTGGCGCTCGGCACCTGCCTTGCCCTGTTCTACGCGCTGCGCCGGGCGCGGGCGGTGCACATATCTTTCCACGGCTTTGCGCTGACCGGCACCTGGCTGTGGCGGATCGAGGCGCCGCTGTTCCGCTTGGCCGGAGTGAAGGTCATCGTCCTTCCCTTCGGGGGCGACTTCTATCGCTATTCCAAGCTCATCGACACGTCGCTCCGTTACGGCCTGCTCGCCTCCTACCCGCAGCTCCAGCGGCGGGAGGCAATCATCGAGAAGCGCGTGGCCTATTGGTCGAAGCGGGCCGATGCGGTGGTGGCGGGCTTCCAGGTCGACGGGCTCGGCCGGTGGGACGTGACCCTGCCGCAGATGTTCACCATCGACACGGCCCAGTGGCACGGCAAGACGGCCTATTCGCCGCACGACGGCCGCAGCGGGCCGGTGAAGGTGCTGCACACCCCCAACCACCGCGGCTTCAAGGGGACCGAGTTCCTCATCGACGCAGTCGAGCGGCTGCGCGGCGAAGGGCTCCAGATCGACCTCGTGCTGCTTGAACAGGTGCCCAATGCCGAAGTGCGCCGGGTCATGCAGGAGGTGGATATCCTGGGCGAGCAGTTCATCTTCACCGGCTACGCCCTGAGCGGGATCGAGGGCATGGCATCGGGCCTGCCGGTGATGGCCAACCTGGAGCATGAAGCCTACACCAGGGTGTTCCGCCGCTACGCCTTTCTTGACGAATG
>DASWNA010000029.1:0-2955 GCA_036399475.1 Allosphingosinicella sp. | reverse complement strand
CCCGCTTGCCCCGCCGCCGCGCGCCGCCTAAAGGGGCTCCCGAAATTCCCACTCGCGCGCACCCTCGCGCGCCCCTGGAGGCTTTGAAAACGGCATGGACAATCGCAGCAACACGATTGCGGGCTGGGTGCTCGGCGCGGGCATCGTCGCCCTTGGCGCCACGATCGTCACCGCGGAGATGTTCCATTCCGAACGGCCCGAGAAAATGGGCTATCCGATCGAGGGCGTCGTGCTGGAAGGCGAAGGCGGCGGCGGCGACGAAGCCGAACAACCGGTCACCGCTCTCCTCGCCGGGGCCGACGCGGCCAAGGGCGAGGGCGTGTTCAAGAAGTGCACCGCCTGCCACACGGTTGCCAAGGGCGCCCCGAACGGCACCGGCCCGAACCTGTGGGGCATCCTCGGCGCGCCGATCGGCAAGCATGCCGCCGGTTTCGCCTACTCCCCGGCGCTGTCCGGCAAGGGCGGCAATTGGGAATGGGAATCGATGAGCCAGTGGCTGAAGTCGCCCAAGGACTTCGCGCCCGGCACCAAGATGACCTTTGCCGGCCTCGGGAAGGTTGAGGACCGCGCCAACCTCCTCGCCTACCTCAACACCCAAAGCGACAGCCCGAAGCCGCTTCCCGCCGCCAGCGCCGCCGCGCCGGCCGGCGACCCCGTCAGCCCGGCCCAGGCCGCGGCGGAAGCGGGCGACCAGGGCGCCGCCGGCGACAAGGGCGAGAACGAGCCGGTGCTGAACGAAGTCCAGGCCGCCAAGAGCCCGGGCAACAACATCAAGGGCGACGCCGCGCCGAGCGTGTCCGGACGTACCGAGCAGACCAAGAAGTAAGCGAAGCTGGGAGAGGCGCGCCGGGAGGCCGCCCCTTCGCAGCTCTGCCCTGTTTCGGCGTCCCGCCGGCCACTGCCCCTAGCCGTAGGCCGAGAGGTCCACTGCCGCGATTCCTGCGCGCATGTCGGGATATTTTCTGGCTAATGCCTTGGCCGCGCGCTTCAGGTCGCTTGCAAGATAGGCCTTGAGCCATGGCGCCGCATCCAGCGGATCGCGATGCGTCAGCCGCTCCACGATGGCGGTGGCCGTCACCAATGCGCCTTCGCTCAGATAACCTTGGGTGCGTGAGGACCAGCCCATCAATCCGGCCTCCTGAAACTGCGCGAAGCTTCTGGCGCTGTTGGCCATGAACAGGCCGAAGCCGAGGTAAACGGCGGCTATGTCGGTGTGGAGTTCGTGCAGGTCCCAGCCGCCCGGCGGGTCGCTCTTCGCCGTGCTCATCAGATAGTGGCCCAGTTCGTGGGCAAAGGTCGCGATCAACGCCGTAGGATCATCGGCGAGGGCGGGATTGTAGGTGATGACGACGGTGTTGGTTCCGTCTGCCGCCCGGACCTGAAAGGTGCCGCATGGCGCCGGCGCACCCTCATGCCGCAGCAGCAGAGTGGGGCCAAGTTCCACGGGCCGATCTGCCGCGCCGGGACGAAGCTCGCACGGCCAGTCCGCCAGTCCAGCCGCGCTCTTTACATGGCCGAACAGGTCCTCGACGCGCTTATGGCCCGCACGATTGCTCGGGGGAAAGAACGTGGGCGTCGGGAGGATGAGCGGTGTGTTACTCACCTCGCCGAATTCGGACTCGAGCCACTTCAAAGTGGCAAGTTGGAATTCAAGCTCTTCCTCATCGATCGGCAGCTTCGGGCCAAACAGCCCGAAGCTCATTCGGCCGAGTCCGGCAGCTTTTCGTGCTCGTACCACTTGCAGATGTGGCCCCAGGCTTCCTCCGCGGTTTCGACGAAGCAGAACAGGTCGAGGTCCTTTTCGGACACCACGCCTTCTTCCACAAGGGCTTCGAAATTCACCACCCGCTCCCAGAATTCCCGCCCGAACAGCAGGATCGGCAGCGGCTTGACCTTGCCGGTTTGCACCAGCGTCAGAAGTTCGAACATCTCGTCGAACGTTCCGAAGCCGCCGGGAAACACCGCAACGGCGCGGGCGCGGAGGAGGAAGTGCATCTTCCTGAGCGCGAAATAGTGGAACTGGAAGCTTAGCGACGGCGTCACGTAGGGGTTGGGCATCTGCTCGTGCGGAAGCACGATGTTGAGGCCGATCGATTCGGCGCCGGCTTCCATTGCGCCGCGGTTTGCCGCTTCCATGATCGACGGGCCGCCGCCCGAGCAGACCACGAAATTGCGCCAGCCCTCCGCGTCGACGTCGACCCGGCAGCACATCTTGGCGAGCGCCATCGCCACGTCGTAATAATGCGATTTGGCGACCAGCCGCTCGGCGATCAGCTTTTGCCGGTCGGTCACCGCCGCGGCGAGCAGGGCCCGGGCCTTTTCCGGCTCCGGAATGCGCGCCGATCCGTAGAACACGAAGGTGGACGCGATCTTGGCTTCGTCGAGCAGAAGCTCGGGCTTCAGCAGCTCGAGCTGGAAGCGCACCGGCCGCAGATCCTCGCGCAGCAGGAAGTCCATGTCCTGGAAGGCGAGGCGATAGGCCTTGTGCTCGGTCTGCGGGCTCGAGGTCGCGTGGGCGGCGACTTCGGCTTCTTCGCGGGCGGGGGAGAAAACGCGCTTTGGCGGGATGGGATCGGTCATAGGGAAGGGGCCTTTAACGGCAATAAGGGCCTTGTCCCATGTCAAAATGAAAATGGTTGTGGTGGAAGGCGTTGGCTTCGGGGCCGAGGCCGATCTGGAAGCGCCGGCAGCCCGCCTGGTGGACTGCGCGCAGGAAGCGCTGGACGTCATCATCCTTGCCGCTCCAGCCATCGAGAACAGTCACCCTGCGCCCACCGGGTATGACGAAGGCGGAGACGTCAACCGCATTAGCGCGGCCATGTTCGCTGAGGCGGTTGCCCGACTGGCCGTTGACCGGGCGGCACGCGTAGCTGCCCATGGTCTCGATCCTCACCACCTCGCCGCCGAGCCAGGCGCGGGCCGCCGGCTGCACCGCCTCCCGCGTCCAGCGCGCGA
>DASWNA010000028.1:0-39761 GCA_036399475.1 Allosphingosinicella sp. | reverse complement strand
AGCGCCGCTTCCGTGCGCGCGGCAGAGGAATATTTTCGCACCGCTTACGCCGGCTCCCTCGCGTGGAACGTGCGCGACCAGCGGATGGCCGAGACGGTTGAGGAGATTGCCGGCCATGTCGTGGCGCTGAGCGGCCGCCCGAGCAGAGGGTCGGGCTCTACGGCATGGACGTCTACGACCTCCACGACGCCGCGAAGGCCGTCATCGCTTATCTCCGCTCCGTCGACCGCGAAGCGGCCCGCCGCGCGGAGAAGAGCTACGACTGCTTCGACCGCTACGAGACCACCCACGCCTACGGCCAGTCCACGCTGCGCGGCACGTCCTGCGCAAAGCAGGCCGAGGCAGCGCTTGCCGAGGTGCGGCGGGTTTCCCGACCCTCCGATGCAGCCGGGGCGGAGCGGCATTTCGCCGCGGTGCGCAGCGCCGCTTCCGTGCGCGCGGCAGAGGAATATTTTCGCACCGCTTACGCCGGCTCCCTCGCGTGGAACGTGCGCGACCAGCGGATGGCCGAGACGGTTGAGGAGATTGCCGGCCATGTCGAGGCGCTGAGCGGCCGCCCGGGCAAGGTGGTAATGTGGAGCCACAACACCCATTCGGGCGACGCGCGCGCCACCTTTGCCGCCAATCGCGGCGAGCTCAACCTGGGGCAGTTGATGCGTCAGCGGCACGGCGAAGACGCGTTCCTGCTGGGCTTTTTCAGCCACGGCGGCACCGTGCTGGCGGCATCCGAATGGGATCAGCCGGGACGCGTCTACGACATGCGGCCGGCGCTGAGCGGTAGCTACTCGGCGCTGTTTCGGTCGGTGGGCTCCCCCGCTTTCTCGCTGTTGCTGCGCGGCAAGCCGGACGTTCAGCGCAGCCTTAGGGGCCCGATGCTGGAGCGGGCGATCGGCGTCGTCTACCAGCCGCACAGCGAGCGCATGAGCCATTATTTCGAGGCGAGTCTCGCCGATCAATTCGACGCGGCAGTGTATTTCGACACAAGTAAAGCGGTGACGCCGCTCGGCCGCTAGAGTGCCTCAGCGATTGGCACGGCGGAGGCTGAAGCCCGCCTCCTCCTCGAAGCGTGCAATCTCCTGGTGCAAACCGACCACTCGAAGCGGGCGCCCGTCGGCATCCGTCACCACCTTGCCGATGCCGCGGATGAGGCGATGGGGAGACCGGGTATGGTACTCGGCCGCTACTGGGGTGCCGGTAGCGATGGCGTTAGCGAGGGCCGCCGCCACGCCCGCGCGGTCCTCCGGGTGGATGGTTGCTTCCCATTCCTCCCACCGAATCGATTCGGGGCCGGAGAGCGGCAAGCCGAGCAGCTCGCGGCTTCGGCGGCAGAGGCGGACGATCCTAGTCTCAAGATCTACTTCCCAGATGCCTGCACCCGCGCCCCACAACGCGAGTTCAAGAAGCTCGTGCGCCTGGTGGGCGCGCCGCTCCTTTTCCTTGCGATCGGTGATTTCGGAGATCGAGCCGGCCATGCGCAAAGGCGCGCCGCTTTGCGAATCGCGATCGACGATGCTTCCGAAATCGAAGATCCAGGCCCATCGCCCGTCGGCGCGGCGCACCCGGAACTCGCAGGCAAAGGCGTCGCTCCGCCCTTCCATGTAGCCATGAATCTCGCTGAGGAAATGCTCCCAGTCCTCCGGGTGGATGAAGTCGGCAAGACCTTCGAACCGGTCGGGCGCGTCCTCCGGACGATAGCCAAGCCGCTCCAGCAGCCGGGTCGACAGCCTGATTTCGCTGGTCGGAATGATCCACTCCCAGGCACCGTCGCCAGACGCTTCCAGGACCAGCTTCAGTTTCTCCTCGTGCCGGCGCTCAGTTTCCCCGGCGCGGCGCGCAAGCGGGCGCGGAGTCTCGGGCCGGGACGGCGCCGCCTCGGCGCTGCCATCTTCCCCAAGCGGCGCCAGCCCCGCATCGATCGCGAGGCGAAGTGCTTCGGGAAGGCTCGACAGCTCCAGATCGTCCATCATGTTGGCGCGGTGCATTTCCACCGTGCGCGGGCTGAGGCCGAGGGATCGGGCGATCGCCTTGTTGGACTGACCGCCGAGCAGGCCCTGGAGGATTTGGCGCTCGCGCGGGCTTAACCGCTCGAGCCGGGTCTCCGCCTCCGTTCGCACGCGGCGCCGGTTCTCGTCCTGCGCCCAATGGTCGAGCGCCCGCTCCACCGCGGCGAGCAGATCCTCCTCCGCCACCGGCTTTTCGAGGTAATCCACCGCGCCCAGCTTCATGGCCCGAATCGCGGCTTCCGGATCTCCCGGCTCCGCCATGGCAAGCACCGGCAACGTCACGCCGCGCCGGGCCAGCTCCTCCAGCACCGCGTCGCCGCTCATGTCCGGCAGGCGCAGATCGAGCAGCACGCAGCCTTCCTCGAGCCGCGCATCGGTAAGCAACCGCGCCGCGCTTTGGAAGCACTGGGCGAGATGGCCATGGCGAAGCAGCAAGGCCGCAAGCGCGGCACCGAGACGGGCATCGGGTTCGACGATGTGAACGACGGGTGGCACGGGACTACTCAATAGGGATCGGGGAGCGGCAGGACTTGATGCAGATAAGTATGGAGGGCTTGCGCAGCGACCCCCCTGCAATACCGTATTCGCGCGGTCTTTCCTATAACTATCGGAAAGTGCAGGGGTTTTGCACCCGAAAGGGTCCGGCGGTCTTTCTGGTCCAGCCGGAGGCGGCGGCTCCATCCCCCACGAGAGAGCCGTCGCCTGCCTCCACCAAGCTCAGCCGCGATTTGCCTTTGCCGCCCGGCTCGGGCTCAACTTCCCTCAAGATGACCCGCCGCAAAGCCGCCACTCAGTGCGCCGGCTGCGCTGGCGGCACTCCGGTGAACTGGGTCGAAGCGATCAGCCAGCGGCCTCCGACGCGTCGTTCGACATAGGTGGCGCGAACGGTTCGTTTGACCTTCTCGCCGTTCGGGGCAGGGATTGTGTATTCGATTGAACCGATCACGATCGCCGTGTCTCCAAAGCGGCGTACGTCATGGGTCGTGAGCACCATCGGCGGAGCCGGACTTGCCTTGTCCGCCGCATAGAAGCCGAGCACGGCCGGCCGGCGATCAACCTCGCCACGCGGTGAAACCTCGACGTAGTCGGGTGTGAGCAATCGATCGAGTGCAGCCGAGTCGAAACGCGTGCGCGCATCCGAAAACGCCTGAATGGCGGCAAGCACCGGACCGTCCGTGGTCTTATCGGTTTTGGCAGCAGCCGGCGTGACAATCAGTGTCAGCGCCAGCAATGCGAAGCACGTATACAAGCGCATGATTGTCCCCCAATTCAGCCAATGTCCGCGTTAGCCTAAAGGCCGGGCCCTTGCTAATGTACCCGCGCATTTACCTCCGGACCTTATGCCTGGTGACCGACTCGCCGGATCAGCGCTGCTTCTTCGTTGTGGTGGCGGTGAAGTCCGGGTCCTTGTTCGCCACCCAGTCGACGAACTTGCGGATGTTTGGGTTGGCGAGCAGGCCCTCCACGTCCATGCCGTGGCGCTGCAGTTCGGACGTGCTGAAATTGGCCATCAGCGTTTGCTGGCAGATCGGGTGCATGGGCACTACGTCCGTGCCGCCCCGGCTTTTGGGCACCGGGTGATGCAGGACCATGTTGCTGCCGGCGGGCCGTCCGCACAGCCAGCAGAGGACCACCGGGGCGGGCGGCTCGTCCTTTGCACGCGGATCTTCGTAGGGACCATGTTTGGAATGCTTGCGGGCCATGCTGCGACCTGAGCACGCGTAGGCGGGCGAGCGCAACCGGTTGATGCAACTGGGCGCTTAAAGCTGTATCGCGACGGCCCGGCACCGGAAGCGGATGCCTCCGGCGCTAGACGTAAGTTCACTTTGGAAGTTGATGACGACCGACAGCCCACTTCTTCTCCAGCTCGGCTGGAAGCCGTTTTTCAGCAGGCAAGTCTCCGCCGAGGAGGAGCGCGCCTGCCGCCTGGTGCGCGTGATGTCCGTTCATCGGGGCATGGTGACCGTTCAGGGTGACGGAATCGATGACTCGATCTCGTCCAGCCTTGCTTCGCCGAGCGGACCGGAAGACCGGCCCACCGTAGGCGACTGGCTGCTGATCGACCGCGAGAGCCGCAGCCTGGTGCGCATTCTCGGCCGGACGAGCCTGTTCAAGCGGCCCGCGCCCGGCGACGACCGCAGGCTCCAGCTCATTGCCGCCAACGTCGATACGCTTTTCGTGGTCACGTCCTGCAACCAGGATTTCAACGTTGCACGCCTCGAGCGCTACCTGGTGGTAGCGCGCGAGGTCGGAGTGCGGCCCGTGATCGTGCTCACCAAAGCGGATTTGACGGCCGATCCGCAACACTTCGTGGAAACCGCCTGCGCACTGCAGCCGGAGCTGCAGGTGGAGCTGGTCAACGGGCGCGATCCGCAAAGCGTCGCGCGCCTGGCGGCCTATTGCGGCCTGGGCGACACCGTTGCGCTGGTGGGATCGTCGGGTGTCGGCAAATCGACCCTGGTCAATACCATGAAGGGATCGGACAGCATCGCGACCCAGGCGGTGCGCGAGGATGACGGGAAGGGCCTCCACACGACCACCGTCCGCGAGATGCACCGGCTTGGCTTCGGCCCGCACGGGGGCGGCTGGCTGGTCGACACACCGGGGATGCGTGAGCTTCAAATGTCGGAGGTAAGCTCGGGCGTCGCCGAGGTGTTCGACGACATCGTTGCGATCACGCTGGAATGCCGGTTCACGAACTGCGCCCATGGCGATGAGCCGGGATGCGCCATCCGGGCGGCGCTGGCGGACGGAACGATCGACCCGGCGCGTTACGATCGGTGGCGCAAGCTGGCCGACGAGGATGTGATCAATTCCGCAACCGCAGCGAGCCGGCGATCCCGCCCCCAAAAAGCCGGCAAAAAGAAATGATCGGTGGCCGATCGGGACGACCCCGGTTACAGGGTGTGCGAACGAACTGGAGCAACCGCCACGCCACGCAAACCAAATTACGACTTCGAGCGCCGCGAGCGCGAAAGAAGCAAGGCCGCCGAAACCGCCAAGAAGGCTCAGGCCAAGGCGGATAAAAAGGCGTCTGCGCAAGGGGAGCCGGACGCCGAATCGTGATGTTCGGAAGGCCCCGGCTCTCGCGGCCGATAGGCTGCCCTATTAATCTGCGCGAAAGATCCCCATATCAGCCGTGCTGAAGTCGCACACATGGGGGCAGCACGCCGTTTCGCGGTTGTGTTTCCCGTCATTTCACGGCCCAGAGCCACTGAGGCGCCTTCCGGCTCCCGAATCTAAGGAATATATTATGCCGATCGGCACCGTAAAGTTTTTCGACAATGCCAAGGGTTACGGCTTCATCACCAATGAAGCGGGCGGCCCGGACGCGTTCGTCCACATCAGCGCCGTGGAAGCGGCCGGCATGAACTCCCTCGAGAAGGAGCAGCGCGTCTCCTACGAGCTCGAGAACGACAAGCGCGGGAAGACCAGCGCCGTCAATCTCCAGAGCGCCTGAGCGCTTTGAATTCGAAAGGCGGCGGGTGCCATGCGCACCCGCCGCTTTTTTGTCCCCCCGCACGCTACGCGCCCCACTCTCATCCGGATCGATGCATATGCCTGTTCTTACCTTCCCCGCCGACTTTGCCGAGCATGCACGGCAGAAGACGAACCGCCAGCTCGCCGAGAAATACGGCGTCGGCGAAAAGGTCGTCACCCGCTGGCGGAAAGAAACAGGCTCCTCGGCGGCGGTGCGCCCGGTGACGAGCTCGCACCTGCCAAAGCCGTATGTTCCTTCGGTCAGCCCCGGCCTTGCAGCCGAAGCGGCGCAGCACATGCGCAAGACCCATCGCCCGGTTTACCACCGGGTCATCGAAGGCGCCGAGTTTCGGGGACAATATGTCGTCGGCACGCAGATTCTCAGCGAGAACGAACTGGTGACCTTTGCCTTGGAAAAAGGCTTTCGCGTTTTCTGAGCCGCGGACGCGCGATGGGCGCTATCCCCCGGTCGGAAAGGCGATGGGCGGGTCGCCGGGCGACCAGGGCTTCGCCTTCGCCATGATCGCGGCGAACAGATCGGATCCGAGATGAGCGGTCAGCCACGCCTGCAAATGCGGTAACGGCTGAAGGTTGAACCAGGCCTGGTCCACCGCCGCGAATTGCCGAACGAACGGCATGATCGCCGCATCGGCAAAGCCGCGGGTGGAGCCTGCGAGCTGATCGGAACCTGAGAGCCGGGGGTCGAGCTCGCTCAGGAAAGCCAATGCGCGTCCGCGATGAACCAGCAGATCGCCGCCGTGCTTCTCCGGATATTTGTAGCGGTCGAGGTCGTGCTTGAACGGCCCGTCGTTCGCCGCAATCAGCGCCTCGTCGCTGCGCTCCAGCCAGCCCTCCGGATCGTTGCGGGCCAAAGCCCAGCGCATGATGTCCAAACTCTCTTCAAGTACCCGGCCATTCGGCAGGACGAGCACGGGCACGGTGCCTTTCGGCGAGGCGTCCAGCATCGCGGCCGGCTTGGCGCGCAGCGTCACTTCCCGCAGTTCGCAGCGTGTGCCGCTTACCGCGAGCGCCAGCCTCGCCCGCATCGCGTAAGGGCAGCGGCGGAAACTGTAGAGGATCGGATCAGGCAGGCCGGCCGTCCCGCCGCTTCGGCTGCGTTGCACCGACATGGGACGTTCCCCGGGCGGCGGCGAGTGCCTCCTGGCGGTGGCGTTCGCGGTAGGATTCGCGGTCTTCCTCCGTCCGCTCGCCATGGCAGGCGGCGCAGCTTGCGCCTTCCTCGAACAGCGGCGAGGCGCGCCCTTCCGGGCTCACCGGGCGGCGGCAGGCACGGCACAGCGCATGCGTGCCGGGGGCAAGGCCGTGGCCCACCGTCACCCGCTCGTCGAACACGAAGCATTCGCCGCGCCAAAGGCTTTCGTCCTCCGGCACGGTTTCCAGATACCTGAGGATTCCGCCTTTCAGGTGAAACACGTCGTCAATGCCCTCCCCCTTGAGGAACGCCGTCGATTTCTCGCAGCGGATACCGCCGGTGCAGAACATGGCGACCTTCGGCTGCCTGCCGCTGCCGAGCAGCGCTTCGCGCGCGCCGCGGAACCACGCCGGGAAGTCGCGGAAGCTGGCGGTCTCGGGATCGATCGCACCGGCGAAGCTTCCGACCGACACTTCGTAGTCGTTGCGCGTGTCGATGACGATCGTGTCGGGATCCGAGATCAATGCGTTCCAGTCCCGCGGCTCGACATAGGCGCCGGCGCCCGCGAGGGGATCGATCCCCGGTTCCCCCATGGTCACGATCTCGCGTTTCGCCCGCACTTTCATCCGGTGAAACGGCATGACATCCGCGCTCGACAGCTTGACGTCCACGCCGGAGCAGCCGGGCAGCGCCCGGATGTGCTTCAGCACGGCAGCTATCGCGTCTTCCGAGCCGGCAATCGTGCCGTTGATCCCCTCCGGCGCAAGCAGCAGGGTGCCGCGAACGCCCTCGACACGGCTCAGGCTTTCGAGCGGCGCAACCAGGCTCCGGCAATCCTCGAACCGGGTGAAGCGGTACAAGGCCGCCACGGTGCAGGGCGCGGGCGGTGGCGAGCTAGGTTGGTGCATCCCGCCACCATAACGCGCCGGGGGCGGCAGGTCACCACGTGGGCTCGTTTGCCCAAGACGATCGTCGGACGTTCGGCTTGGAACCCACGGGTAAGAGGCCTTTAGGAGATCGGCCGTAGAGAGGTGTTTCGGGGACGCGCTTTTCGGAAGGCAAGGGTGCAGGGAGCAGGGGGTTATCGGGCGGACATTGACGGCCTGCGTGCGCTCGCCGTGCTTCCCGTCCTGTTCTACCATTCCGGCGTTCCCGGCTTCGGCGGGGGCTATGTGGGCGTCGACGTCTTCTTCGTCATCTCCGGCTTCCTGATCACCGGCATCATCGCCCGCGAAATAGACGAAGGCCGGTTCTCCCTGGTGCGCTTCTACGAGCGGCGGGCGCGGCGGATCATGCCCGCGCTCCTTGCCGTAGTGGCGGCGGCGCTTGCGGGCGCGGCGATCCTGTATCTGCCGGCCGATTTCGCGGCGGTGCCCCGCTCCGCCCTTGCAGCTTTGGGCTTTGTGTCGAACCTGCTGTTCTTCACCGAAACCGGCTATTTCGCCGGGGGCGCGGAAACAAAGCCGCTGCTTCACACCTGGTCGCTGGCGATCGAAGAGCAGTTCTACATCGGCTTTCCGATCCTGCTGCTGCTGATCGCGCGCTGGGCGCCATCGTGGCGGACGGCGGCGATCGCGGCGCTGGCAGCTGTTTCGTTCGCGCTTGCGGTGGCGACGCAGAATGACGGCTCGGGCTTCGCCTTCTACCTGCTGCCGACGCGGATCTGGGAACTGGCGGCCGGAGCGCTGCTCGCGCTGGGCGTGCCGGCGATCACGCACAAGGCGGTGCGGGAGGGTGTGGCCGCACTCGGCGTTGCCGCCATCGTGGCCGCGGTGACCGTCTATGACAGCAGCACGGTGTTCCCAGGGGTCACGGCGCTGCCGCCGGTTCTGGGTGCCGCGGCGCTGATCCACTGCGCTCCGGGCACGGTTGTGGGCCGACTCCTGCAAAACCGGGCGCTGACCTGCATCGGCCTGATCTCTTATTCCTTGTACCTGTGGCACTGGCCGATTGCGGTGTTTACCCGATACAGCCTCGACGGCCGGCTGAGCGGCTGGACAAGCGCGGCGGTGGTCGCGGCCTCCTTCGCGGCGGCTGTGCTTTCCTGGCGCTTCATCGAGCAGCCTTTCCGGCGCCCGGGCGGACTGCCGCCCGCTGCGGTGCTTCGCAGAACGGTCGCTGCAATGGCCGTGATGGGCGCGATCTCCGCAGGGTTGATGTCCGCTGGCGGATGGCCCGGCCGCTTTTCGCCCGACGTGCTGCGGCTTGCGGGGGCAAACAAAGATGTCAGCCCGATGCGAAACGCGTGCCACGATTATGCCGCCGCGGGCCGTGCGCCCTGTATCCTGGGGGCGAAGGCGGAGCCGGATTCCCTCTTGTGGGGCGACAGTCACGGGGTTGAGCTCGCTTACGTTCTGTCGACGGCAGCGCGGCTGGAAGGAAAGGCGCTGGTCCAGCGCACGCACTCGAGCTGCCCGCCGATCCTGGGCTACGATCCGCCCAACAACCCGCGATGCGCGACTGCCAATCGCGACGTGTTCGCCGCCATCCGGAGCAACCCGCACCTCCGGACGATCTACCTTTCGGCATTCTGGGCAAGCGAGGCTTACGCCTCACCCCCCACCCTGGCTCAACTCGACCAAACCATCGCGGCCTTGGTCGACGACGGACGGCGGGTGGTGGTTCTTGGCGCCGTTCCGCCAGCGCCGTTCGACGTGCCGCGCAAGCTTGCCTTTCTTGCATCGGCGGGAGAACTCGACCGGGCACGCGGATCGAGGCGTGCACAGGTTGAAGAACGAACCGTGGGTTTCCGCCGGGTGACCGAGACGTGGAGCCGCAAGGGAGTCGCCGTGATCGATCCGATGAGCACAATGTGCGGGCCGGAGGAATGTGAAGTGGTGCATGACGGCCTTCCACTGTACTTCGACTCCCACCACTTGAGCGTTGCGGGCGCCCGGCTGGTTCTCGGGCTCCCCGCCGCGAAGGCACCGACGCTGGCGGTCGCCGACCCCAGGCCTTGAACCCCTCGCCGTCCCGCCCACGGCTTGCATCCCCAGCCCCGCTCCGCCATTTCGCGAGCCATGCCGCTTATCGACATTCCCGAAGGCCAGGTCGGCGCCGTTGTTACCTTTCTGGAGATGACGGCGCGCCCGCCTTTGCGCCCCCTGCCCGCCTCGCCGCTGCGCCTCGAGCGGTGGAAGGCGCCCGATCCCGCCAAATACCGCACCTTGTTCCGGCGGGTCGGGGCGCCGTGGCTATGGTATTCGCGGCTGCTGATGGACGATGCCCGGCTCGTGGCGGAGATGGCGGAGGTGCATGCCGTCACCGACCGGCAGGGCATCGAGGTTGGGATGCTGGAGCTCGATTTCCGCACGGCGGGCGAATGCCTGATCCGGTTCCTCGGCCTAGTGCCGGAGCTTGCCGGCAAGGGGCATGGCGGCTGGCTGTTCGCCCAAGCGATGGCGCTCGCCTGGCGGCCGGGGATCGCACGGGTCCACGTCAACACCTGCAGCCTCGACCACCCGGCCGCCTTGCCGTCGTACCTCAAGGCAGGCTTCAAGGCATATCGGCGCGCGTTCGAGAGCTTTCCCGATCCGCGCCTCGCCGGCGTGCTGCCGCCCGAAACGGCGCCTCAAATCCCGGCGATCGGCGGCTAGCGCCCGTCC
The DNA here is from genome assembly GCA_036399475.1 of Allosphingosinicella sp. Classification (GTDB taxonomy): domain Bacteria; phylum Pseudomonadota; class Alphaproteobacteria; order Sphingomonadales; family Sphingomonadaceae; genus Allosphingosinicella. Next base: position 29,520 of record DASWNA010000028.1, on the reverse strand, counting down.
ATCCGCCCTCGCGCTCAGGCAGCCGAGTCGCCGCCTTCGCCGCTTGTGCCCGTGATGCGGGCCGGGCCGCGCTTGACCAGCACATCGTCGGCGGAGCCCACGCCTTGCGCACGCACCGACAGCGCCCGGTAGATTGCGGCGTACAGGAAGATCGCGACGATCTGCAGGATCGTGCTCAGCAGGCTCGACACGAACAGGCTCAAGAAGATGGCAAGGTGATCGGGCAGCGCCAGACGCAGGATGGTGTTGATGATTCCCCCTGCCACCGCGGTCAGGATAAAGCCGGCTATGAAGACGAGCAGGAACAGGCCAAGCACCGCCCAGCCATGGCCCTTGGTCAGCGCCCAAGTGCCCCGGATCGCGTCGATCGGGTTCTTCCGGTTTTCGGCCACCATCAAGGCGGGGAGCGGCACGAGCCGCCCCAGCAGGTAGAGACCGGGGACAATGAGGAACGCGAAGCCGATGACAAGCGCGATGCTCGTCAGGAGATTCGCGATAAAGTAGAAGGGCAGGATGGCGAGCGATGCTGCAATGGCGCCGCCCACGGCCAGGCTGGGCCGAAAGACAAGCAGCAGGATGGCGAGCGTACCGGCCATCGTGACAATGCCGCTCAGCAGCATCCAGTGGGCGTTTGCCCGATAATGCTCCATCACGATCGGCACCAGGTCGGCCGGCTCGCTGGTCGTCGGCACCGGCAGGAAGTGGCCGAAGAGCAGCCCGGGGAGGAGCAGGAACACGCCGGCCAGCGCTGCGGCGAGCGAGCCGTGGGCGCGGATCAGGCGCACCGTGTCTTCCCAAACGGCGGTGTAGGAAAAGCGCATCTCGTGCCCCTGTTCATTGGTGTCGGCGTCGGCATAGCGAAGCGCGGAGGCGACGCAAAGGCTTGACGCCGCCGCCGCGAGGCGCAGAGCGCAGTGCGTGAACGATTTTGCCCCACGCAAGGCGCAAGGCGCTGCCCCCGCTTATGCCGGTCCCGCCGCAGCGGTCGACCTCGAGTGGCGGGTGAGCGAGGGGCCGGTGCCTTATCCGGACGCGCTGACTGAGATGGAGGCGCGGGCCGCTGCGATCCGCGAAGGGGAGGCGCGCGAACTCATCTGGTTGCTGGAGCATCCGCCCTTGTTCACCGCGGGGACGAGTGCGGATCCTGCGGAGCTGTTCAATCCGCAGAACTTTCCGGTGTATCAGGCGGGACGCGGCGGGCGTTACACCTACCATGGGCCGGGGCAGCGGGTCGGCTATGTGCTGCTGGACCTCGACAAGCGCGGCCGGGACGTGCGGCGGTTCGTGCATTCGCTGGAAGGGTGGGTGATCGACACGTTGGCGGAGCTCGGCGTGGCGGCGCGGCGGGCGGAGGGGCGGATCGGCATCTGGGCGGACGGTCCGCGGGGCGAGGCCAAAATCGGCGCGATCGGCGTTCGGGTGCGGCGCTGGGTGACCCTGCACGGCTTCGCGGTAAACCTTCAACCGGAACTTTCGCACTTCTCGGGCATAGTTCCCTGTGGCATCGCCGAGTTCCCGGTGACCAGCCTCGATGAGATGGGCGTGGCCGTGAGCCTCGACCGGTTCGACTCGGCGCTGAAAGGGAGGCTATGCCGTTTCCTGGCGTCCCTCGACGGAGACGCCGTGTAGGCTTGACGGCCCTCTTATCCGGTCTCCTGAGGGAGGGCGGCCAGGAAGGCTTGAGGGCCAACCCCTTTATGTTTATTGTGTGAAGCTGATTTGGCGAAAAGCGGGGCGAACCCGGCCAAATCGTCAACTAGGGAGTTTTTCGGAAATGCGTGACCTCTTCAAAAAAGCAATGACCGGTTCGATGATCGCCGGCGCAGCCCTTCTGGTTTCCGCCTGTGGCGGCGGCGAGGATGCTTCGGCCAACAACATGGCCGGCAACATGGTCGATGACGGCCTGATGGCCACCACCGACAACAGCGCTGTTGATGCCATGAACGGCAGCGGCAACCTCGGCATGGATGCCGGCATGAACACCACCGGCACCACCGGCACGGACATGAACACCACCGGCACCACCGGCACGGACATGAACACCACCGGCACCGGCACCGGCACGGGCAACACCACCGGGATGTAATCTCCCGGCGGGCGAAAGCTCAGCCAAAGAAAGGCCGTCCGGGCGACCGGGCGGCCTTTTCTTATGCCCGGCAGCACTTTAGAGGCTGGAGCGTGCCCGCGCTGCGGCGGCAACGCCGTTACCGGCTGGACGCCGGCGGGTGGGGCCGGGTAGATTTGCGTGTGCGTGGAGGTATTTTTGCATGACGGCTAAAAGGTTCGGCTTTCTTGCGGCGTTGGCCGCCGCGGCTTTCGCGGCCCCTTCCGCTGCCTCGGCACAGCTTTTCTTCACCGATCCGAACTTCAAGCCCGCGCCGATCGACGGCAGCGATCCGCTCGTCGGCCTGCCGATCCCGGGCGCAACCCCTGCCGAATATCGCGCCCACCTGCTTTGGAACCTGCGCTCCGGCCTCAACGTCGCGGCGCTGCAATGCCAGTTCGCGCCGTGGCTTCGCACCGTTCCCAATTACAACGGCATCCTTGCCCACCATTCGGGCGAGCTTGCGGCCGCCTACACGACGCTGAACGGCTATTTCAAACGCGTTCACGGGCCGGTGAAGGGGGTGAAGGCGTTCGACGATTATTCAACGATCACCTATAACAATTTCGCGTCGCTCCAGGCGCAGCTCGGCTTTTGTCAAGTGGCGAGCAACATTTCCAAGGCGGCGTTGCAGGCGCCCAAGGGCGGCTTCAACGACCTTGCCCAGAAGCGCGTCCGCGAGCTGCGCAACAGCCTCGTCTACCAGGGCGAGCCGGGCTACGCCTTCAATCCCTACGCGATCGCCGTGCCTACCCTTCCGCGCATCCCAGACAATTGCTGGGACAAAAAGGGCCAGCTCAACAAGAAGTGCCGGCCCCGCGCCAAATCCTGAGCGCCGCCTGATCGTCAGGGCAGTCCAAGCAGCTTGTGGGTTTGAAGGCTTAGCCGCCAGCGCGGGTTTTTCATCACATAGTCGATCGCCGCTGCGCGGGCGCTCTCGGCATCCGCGCAGTCGAGCGGCTGGATGAGGTGATGGTCAAACCCCCAGCCGAGCATCTCGGCGGGATCGATACCCCGTTGCGGCCAGACCAGCTTAAGTTCGTTGCCCGAGCGCTGCACGATGTGCGTCCCCGCCTTTGGGCTGACGCAGATCCAGTCGATACCGGGCGCGGCGGGCAAGGTGCCGTTGGTTTCCATCGCCACTTCGAAGCCGGCCCCGTGGAGGGCCGCGATCAGCGGCTCGTCGAGCTGCAGCATGGGCTCGCCGCCCGTTACCACCACCAGCGGGCGCTCCCCGTCGCCCCAAAGCGAGGACACGCGCGCGGCCAGCGCTTCGGCCTCGTAACGGCCGCCATTTTCCCCATCCAGGCCGACGAAATCGGTGTCGCAGAAGGTGCACTGCGCGGTGGCCCGATCCGCTTCGCGCCCCGACCACAGATTGCAGCCGGCGAAGCGCAGAAAGACGGCGCGGCGGCCGGCCTGCATCCCTTCCCCTTGCAGGGTGAGGAACATTTCCTTGACGGCATAGCTCATTGCGGCGCGGCGTAGATGGTCGGGTCGGGCAAGCCCGCTTCCTCGAAGCCGCGGGCGCGCAGGCGGCAGCTGTCGCACAGGCCGCAATGCTCGCCCGAAGGCGTCGGATCGTAGCAGGACCAGCTCATTCCGGCGTCGAGGCCGAGGCGGGCCGCTTCGCGCGCAATGTCGGCCTTGGTCATGTGCTGGAGCGGGACATGAATCCGGAAGCCCTGCCCTTCCGCGCCGGCCTTTGTGCCGAGCGCGGCCAGATTTTCGAACGCCGCAACGAACTCCGGCCGGCAATCGGGCTAGCCGGAATAATCGAGGGCGTTGACCCCGATGAACAGGTCGCGCGCACCTGCCGCCTCCGCCCAGCCGAGCGCGAGCGACAGGAAGATGGTGTTGCGGGCGGGAACGTAGGTGACGGGGATGTCGTCGCCGACTCCGTCCTTGGGCACAGCGATGTCGGCGGTCAGCGCCGAGCCCCCGAAGGCGGTGAGATCGAGCGGCAGGACGATGTGCCGGACGGCGCCGACCGCCGCCGCCACCCGCGCCGCCGCGTCCAGCTCGACGCGGTGGCGCTGGCCGTAATCAACGGTAAGGGCGAGGACGCCGAACCCCTCCTCCCGCGCCCGGCCGGCCGCGACCATGGAGTCGAGCCCGCCCGAGACCAGGACAACGGCGAGCGAGGGGGTGCGGAAATCAGTCATCGGGTGCCAGCTGCTTGAACGGGTTGGGTGCGGGCGGCCTTAGCGCCCGCCGCCGCGTCTGCCCAGCACTCCCCTTCCCAAGAAACGGGGCTTACCAAAGAAACGGGCCGCCCGGTGAGGGGCGGCCCAGTTAGGCCTTGCAGCCTGCTAGGGGAGGAAAGCGTGCCGGTCGTCTGCACACCCACTTTCTACGGCAAACAGGGTAAACAAAGGCTTAACGGCGAGTTGGCGCCATGGGAGCGTCAGCAAGCGCCAAGGCGACGCGCTTCCAGCTTGTAGGAAAAGGGGCGCCCGTTGGCGAAGCCCTGGGTGTCGATCCGAACGGAGCGCGGCGTCTCCACCCGCACGGCGCTGTGGCCGAAGCCGCGCGCACCGCAGCGATATTGAACGGTTGCGGCCGCGGCGCCGTTGTGAAGAATCTCCAGCTCGCAGCCAGGCCCGGCGCGGTGGGCGAAGCGGACGAGTTGCTCCGGATTGCCGAGGCAGATGTTGGCCGGCGACACGGCGCCGTCCAGCTCGCGCACCTGCCACCTGCCCTTCTGGAGCTTGCCCAGCGCGGCCACGCCGGAAGGCGCGGCGGCGGCGGCCGGAACCGCCAGAAGGGCGATCCCGGCCAACATGAGCGCGCCGCGGCGCCGCTTGGAAAAGGCTTCAAACACGGAGCAATATTAGCGAAAAACCGGGGCAAAAAAGAGGCGCGCCGGCTCAGCCCTCGAAGTCGTTGACGGACAACGGGAAAACCCGCGAACAGAATTCGCAGTCGACGCTGATGAAGCCGTGTTCGTCGGCCATATCGGCCCGCTCCTCAAGCGGGAACCGGGAGATCACCGAGCGAATATAGTCGGCATTGCAGCGGCAGCCCTTGACGAGTGTGAGGGTGCTGAGCACCCTGGTCTCCTCTTCATGGAACAGGCGCCACAAGGCACCTTCCAGCGGCAGTTCCGGGTCGGTCAGTTCGTGGCTCTTGATGGTTTGGGCGAGGATCTGGACATGCTCCCATTCGGGATCGTCGAGCCGGGTGTGGAGCCGGTCCCGCCCCTCCTCGCCTTCGGGGAGATGCTGGACGAGAATGCCGCCGGCGACGTGCCCGGTGTCGTCCACCGCAAGGCGAACCACGCTCGGCAGCTGCTCCGACTGGACGAAGTAGTTCTGCGCCGCTTCGGCCAGCGAACTTCCTTCCAGCGGCACGATGCCCTGGTAGCGCTCCTCGGCCTCGGGATGGTCGAAGGTGATTGCCAGATAGCCCTTGCCGAACAACGCGAACAGGTCGCGGTGGGTGGGCAGAGCCGCCAGCCGTTCCCTGTCGAAGCGCACATAGCCGCGCAGCTCGCCGGCTTTGTAATCGCAGACCAGGAGATCGATGATGCCGCTTTCGGTCTGCGCCTGAACGGTGAGCTGGCCCGCTTCCTCCTTGAGCAATGAGCCGAGCAAGGCGGTGAGCACCAGCGCTTCCGAAAGCGTGCGGGCGATCGGCGCGGGATAATCGTGGGCAGAGAGGATGAGATCGAGCACCGGGCCAAGGCGCACGATCCGCCCGCGGGCGTTGCGGGCCGGGATGGTGAAGCCGATCGCTTCGTCGAGATTGGCGGCCTGTGCCGCCGTCTGTGGCTGGGGAGACGTCATGGGGGCGATGTGGCTAACGCCCCGCCTCCATTCAAGTTCACCCCCCGCCCCGGCCTCAAGCCGCCTGCGGAACCTCGTAGGCGCGGGCGGCCTCCGAAAGGCGCTCCACGAACTCCGTCACATGCGCGTCCTCGATGATCAGCGGCGGCAGCACGCGCATGACATTGTCGCCGGCCGCGACGGTAAGGATGCCGTGATCGCGCAGGTAGGTGACGAAGGCGCGGCTGTCGGTCTTCATCTTGACGCCGAGCATCAGCCCGAGGCCGCGCACGCTTTCGAACAGGTGATCGTGGTTGGGGATCATCTGCTCCAGCGCGCCGCGCAGGCGCTCGCCCGTGCGGGTGACGTGGTCCAGGAAGCCGGGCTCGAGGATCACGTCGAGCACCGCCTGACCCGCGGCCATGGCGAGCGGGTTGCCGCCGTAGGTGGAACCGTGGGTGCCGATCACCATACCGGCCGCCGCTTTCTCCGTGGCGAGGCAGGCGCCGAGCGGAAAGCCGCCGCCGATGCCCTTGGCGGTGGCGAGGATGTCCGGCTCGATGCCGTAATGCTCGTAGGCGTAGAGCTTGCCGGTGCGGGCGACGCCGCACTGGACCTCGTCCAGCACCAGCATGAGATCGTGCTCGTCGGCGAGCGCGCGCAGGCCGTGCATGAACTCCGGGCTTGCCGGGCGGATGCCGCCTTCGCCCTGCACCGGCTCGACCAGGAAGCCGGCGACGTTGTCGGCCATGGCGGCCTTCACCCCATCGAGATTGTCGAACTCCAGCACTTCGAATCCGGGCAGCATCGGCGCGAAGCCGTCGCGCAGCTTGTCCTGGTCGGTGGCGCTGATCGTCGCCATCGTGCGGCCGTGAAAGGCGTTGCGGAAGGTCAAGAGGACGTTCTTCTCGGGCCGGCCGTGATGGTGGTGGTAGCGGCGCGCGGTCTTGATCGCGCATTCCACCGCCTCGGCGCCCGAATTGGTGAAGAACACGGTGTCGGCAAAGGTGCTGTCGACCAGCCGCTGCGCCAGTTCCTCGCCCTGCGGCGAGCCGTAGAGGTTTGAGACGTGGATCAGCGTCGCCGCCTGCTCCTGGATTGCCTTTGTGAGGTGCGGGTGGCCGTGGCCGAGCAGGTTCACCGCGATGCCGCTCGCGAAATCGAGGTACTGCGTGCCGTCCTCGCCGTAGAGATAGACCCCCTCGCCTCGCACCGGCCGCACGGGTGAGCGCGGGTAAACGGGCATAAGCGGCGTGATGGCCATTGGGGGCTCCAGGTGGTTGAGGGCAGTTGCGACCGCCTTCCCCCGCTAAAGCCTCCCGCCCGCCGCCGTCAACCTGCGGGTCGCTACTGCGTCACCGCAATGATCGGTCGGCTGGAAGCAATGGACGCTTCTGTTGTTTGCAAGGCGATAAACTCGGTGAGCAGAGACAATGCGTGAAGTGTCCGATCACCGCCGCCTGCTTCAGCGGCTCGCGGAATATAATAGTTCCTACCTTGGAAGCTTGTTGCCACAGCGGCATCGATAGGAATGGGAACACCGGCACAAGTGACTCTCACACGAAATAAGATCGGGTTGTCATCGTTGCGGCGCTCCACCGGTCGATCGCACGCATCCAGCTCACTCCGGATGCGCTGGCGGTGCAACTCGGCTAAATACCGTATCATTCCCTGAGGGGAGCGCGGTATCACCCCGATACCTTCGTTTCCCGACGCCCTTTCGTCGTTGCAGATACTGGTGAAGGACAAACCTTTCACGTTCGAGGTGCCGCTCCCAACCACTTTGACGATCACGTCCGCCTCGTTGCCGGCAACCGCCTTCACAGAAGCGATCTTTCGGCCTTCCCCCGCTCCCCGCGTCAAGAACTCGGCGGCATCCTTGCTATTCATGCGAAGGCTGGTGACCTCTGCCGCATCTTCGAGCTCTGCGCTAAACTGCATGGAGTTGCTGAACACGTTCCAGAACCTGGCATCCTCAGCGATATCTTCGCCGAAGTTCATTTTCACTTTCTCCGCTGTGCCATTCGGGACAGGGCAGGAGACGCCTCCAATAGTCAGTGCCAGCACGGTCGGCCGATCCCACCCTTGCGTAACCAAGCTGTCAATAAGATCGACGCTCGCTGGCCGCGACATGCCTTGCATGAATTCTTTGCTGCCGAGCGGATTGATGGTGACAGCCGGGTTCCGCGGGTTCACCTTGAGGGAGGGCGAGATGGAGTCCTCTCCACCTAAAATTATATTGGTGAAGGGCAGACTGAATTCTGCCCCCGTTCGAACACCACCGTTAACGCTGGCAATGGTCGAAAATTGCATCGGTTCGCGTGCCCACGTACGCAACACATTGAGCAGCAAAACCTCGTTCCGAGCGTCCGCGAATGCGCGGTTGTAACCAACGGCGGCTTCTCTGGTCGAAAAGGCGCCGGCACAGCCTGTTAAAGTTGCCGCCGCAGCCACAATCAACGGCAAAGACCTAAGCTGCCAATACTTGCTCATCTTTCCTCCCCCGAGTCGTGAGGACGGAGCATGCATCGCAGTCATATGGTAATCAATAGTCGCCAAGTATAGTGCGGTACGGCGGCCCCGTCGGAGGCCGCCGTCCGACTGTTGTAAATAGTTTTACCAGCGACGATCGGGGCGATCGTCGCGGCGGCCTTCCTGGCGCTCCGCCTGTACCCGCTGACGCAGGTTCTGGATGCGCTGGGTCAGATCGCGATGCTCACCCTGGCTGAGGCCGTTGCGGCGGTAGCGGTCGTGGAGCCGGTCGATCTGCTCGGCCTGGCGGTCGAGGCGGAACGCTTCCTCCCGCGAGATCAGGCCGCGGTCGCGAAGGCGGTCGATCTGCTGCTCGATCTGGTCGATCTGGCGCTCGATGGCCGGGCCGCCGTTGTTGAAGCCGCCGCGGTTCTGCGCCGCGGCGGGAGCGGCGGACAAGGCGATGGTGGACAGGGCGACGGCGGAGATCAGAAACTTGCGCATGGGATAAACTCCTTCTCAGTGCGATGAGGAGGTTTAGACGGCCAGGAATGTTTCGGTGCTGAACAGACCTGACAGCGCGCGTTCAGCTCTTGAGCTTCCAGCCCTTGCGCAGCAGGACGTAGCACAGCGTCCCCAGCGCGGCGTTGATCGCGAGCAGCAGCAAGCCGCCGAACAGAATCGGGGAGTCCGCGGCGCCGAGGAAGCCGTAGCGGAAGCCCGAGATGATATAGAAGAACGGGTTGGCGTGGCTCACCGCCTGAAAGGCGGGGGCGAGGCTGTCGATCGAGTAGAATGTGCCTGAGAGCAGCGACAAGGGCGCGACGACGAAGTTGGTCACCGCGGCGGCGTGATCGAACTTGTCGGCCCAGATGGAGGTGAGCAGGCCGAAAATGGACAGCATGATACTGCCCATCAGCGCGAACCAGATCACCGCGCCAAGATGCACCGGCATGACGTGGACCCCGGGCCAAAGCTGCATCGCCACGAACACCGCAAGGCCGACCAGCACCGCGCGGGTGACGGCGGCGCCGACCAGTGCCGTCATCAACTCGGCCGTGGACAGCGGCGGCATCAGATAGTCGATGATGTTGCCCTGGAGCTTTCCGACCAAGAGCGAAAAGCTGGAATTGGCGAACGCGGTCTGGATCATGCCCATGATGATGAGTCCGGGCGCAAGGAAGTCCGCAAGGTGGAAGCTGGTGCCGCTGAGCTCCACCATGCGGCCGCTTCGGCCCAAGGCGACGGTGAAGATGACCAGAAACATCAGCGTGGTGATCGCCGGCGCCCACACGGTTTGGAGCTGGACCTTGAAGAAACGCATCACCTCCTTCACATAGAGCGTCTGGAGTCCGCCCCAGTTGACGCGCCGGATCGTCGGCACGCCAGGTTCGGCTCTGACCCAATTGGAAGGCTGGTCTTTCATCGCGCCGTCGCTAGAGGCAGACGCGGTGGGCCGCAAGCCGCGAAGGAAGAAGAAGAAACATGTCCTGGACCGACGAACGGATCGACCGCCTGAAGGAGCTCTGGACCCAGGGCAACACCGCAAGCCAGATCGCCGAGGAGCTTGGCGGAGTGTCGCGCAACGCGGTGATCGGCAAGGCGCATCGCCTCGGCTTGCAGGCGCGTCCATCGCCGGTGAAGGCCAACGAGCCTGCTCCGGCGGCAGCCGTTGCGCCGCCGCCCGCGCCCGTCGAGGAAGCGCCCGCGCCTCCGGCCGCTGCGCCTGAGCCGGTTACGCCCGAGCCGGTGCCGGTCGCCGAGGCCGCGCCCGCCGATGAGCCTGAGGTCGCCCCGTGGGACGCGCAGGCCGAGACAGAAGACGAGCAGGACGAAGAGGACGCCGCTCCCGCAGCGCCGCCGCCTCCGCCGCCGCCGTTGATCCGTTCCATCGGGCCCGGCGGCTTTCTCCGCCAGGCGCCCGGCGAGCAGCAGTCGCCCATTCCACCGGCACCGCCGCGCCGCCTGGTGCCGGCCAAGCCGAGCCCGGAGATCGCCGACAAGACCAGCCTGCTCGATCTCAACGAGCGGATCTGCAAATGGCCGATCGGCCATCCCGGCGAGCCCGATTTCCACTTCTGCGGCGCGCAGGCGAACCCCGGCTTCCCCTACTGCGTGCAGCATTGCGGAGTGGCCTATCAGGCGCAGCTGCCGCGCCGCGACCGCCGCCCGCCGCCGCCGCTCCCCTTCGGCGGCCCGCGCATCCGTTAAAGCAGGAACACGTCGCCGGCGTGAACCAGCCGCACCTCCCCGTGCGGCAGGCGCAGGCGAAGCGCACCCGCTTCATCGAGGCCCTCGAACAGGCCCTCGCCCTCCGGCGTATTGAGCGGCGTGCCAAGCGGGTGCGCACGCTCCAGCCAGGCCGCGCGGATCGCCCTCAGGCCTGAGCCACGCCAAGTGCCGAGGGTGCGCGCGAAGATTTTCGCCAATTGTTCGAGGAAGGGGTGCGGTTCGGGCGCCGCGCCGGCCAGGGTTGCGATGCTGGTTGCAGGCCGTTCGAGATCGTCGGGATGGTGCGCGAGGTTGACGCCGAAGCCGATCACCACCGCATCCCCTGCCCGCTCGAGCAGGATGCCGGCGAGCTTGGCGCCGTTCGCGAGCAGGTCGTTGGGCCATTTGATCCTGATCCCCGCCTCGGGCGCCCAGAGCGACACGGTGTCGTGCAGCGCCACTGCCGCCACCAGTGCAAGGCTGGGCGGGGGCGGATCTCCGGGGCGGAGCCGCACCAGGGTGCTGGCGTAGAGATTGCCGGGGGGGGACGACCAGGGCCGCCCCTGCCGCCCCCTGCCCCCGCTCTGCCGGTCGGCGCGCAGCCAGAAGCCTTCCGCTTCACCCGCTGCTGCAAGGGCGGCGACATCGTCGTTGGTGGAGCGGGTCTCGGCGACCGTGCGAATGGCCACGCTCAATTCTCCGCGGCGATGGCGACGAGCGCGTCGTCCACCGCCTTGCTTGCGGCGGCACCTTCCGGAATGTCGTTGGCGTAAGCGGAGAAGATGAGGGTTCGGCCGCTTTTGGCGAGCAGGTAACCGGAGAGGGCACTCGTAGCATTGAGGCTGCCCGTCTTGGCGAAGATGCGCCCCTCGAGTGCCGTGCCCTTGAAGCGGCGCGCCAGGGTGCCGTCGACTCCGCCGACCGGCAAGGTGGCCCGGTAGGCCTCCCCCCAGGGCTGCTTGCGCGCCCACCCAAGGAACGTGACGATCCCGCGCGGCGAGAAGCGGTTGTAGGTCGACATGCCCGAGCCGTCGGAAAGATCGGCCTGTTCCTTCGGCACGCCCGCTTCGGCCAGCATCCGCTTCACCGCCGCCACGCCATCGGCGATCGACCCGGTGCCATCGGCCAATCCGACGCGGCGCAGCAGCAACTCGGCGTGGAGGTTCTGGCTCACTTTGTTGATCAGCGTGAGATCGTCGGCGAGCGGCGGCGGAACGAGGCGGGCGAGCGGCTCGGACTGAGGCGGACGCGGCGGCGGCGCGCCGTTGCGAACCGCAGGGTCGTCATAGGGCCGAACCGGACGGTGCTGGACCTGCACGGCGCCGGCAACACGGACGCCGCGCGCTTCCAGGAGCGCCTTCAAGCGCGAGGCGGCGTAATGCGCGGGATTGTCGATGCCGAGCCGCAACCGCTCCGGCTCGGCTCCTGCAGCGATCGTGCCGGTGAGGCGAACCAGCAAGCTGCCGGGCATCCGGTCCACCGAGAGGTTGGTTGCACCGCCGGCGACGGTACGGGCGCGGTTGTCGATCGTGTAGTAGGAAGCGTGCCCCAACCTAGGCGACTGGCCCGGGGCACCCGGCACAACCTCCACGACGAACTCATTGTCGTCCAGCGTCAGCGCCGAGATGCCGGTGCCGGACCGGGTGGGAATGTTGTTCCAGCTCATCCCCGGGCTCCAGCGCTGGTCGGGGAAGAGGCTGTCGTCGCCGATCACATGGCGGACGTGCTTCGTGCGTGCGGCCACCGCATCGGCAAGCGCCGCAAGGCAGTCGGAGATGCAGTCGGGCGCCGAGGACAGCTTGCCATCGCCATTGCCGACGAGCACCACATCCGGAACCGCACCGCCCTCCAGCCGCACCGCCGCGCCGCCGGTGCGGTCCGGCTGATCGAGCCGCCCTAAGGTGTGAAAGGCAGCGGCGGTGGTGAGCAGCTTGGTGTTGGAGGCCGGGATGAAGCGGCCTTGCGGATCGATCGAAACGATCTCCGTCCCATCCTCCCGGGCAACAACCAGGCCGAAGCGGGTGCCGGGACCGCTTTGGCCAAGCCTTTGCTCAACCCGCGCCTGCAGCGGCGCCTGCGCCTGCGCCTCGCAGGGCGGAGCGAGCAGGAGGAGAAGGGCCGGAGCAAGCAAGGCGGAAAGAAGCGGTCGCATTGCGCCACCCTAAAGCGAAGCTCCCGCCCGGCGCCACCTCCTTTGGGGCGGAGCGCTGCCGGGGGTCAGCTTTCCTAGAAGAGCGAACCGGCGGCGTTGAGGGTCAGCGGATCGAGCAGCGGGATTGCGAGGTAGCCGAGCGGCGAGACGAACAGCGCGCAGGCGGCGATCAGCACGGACTGCGGCGCGTCCTTTGTCTCGGCGAAGGCCGGCGCGGGATCGTCGAAGTACATCGTCTTGACGATCTTCAGATAATAATAAGCGCCGATCACCGAGGTAGCGATGCCGACGGCGGCGAGCCAGGTGAGGTTGGCCTGTACCGCCGCGTTGAACACCAGGAATTTGGGCCAGAAGCCGAACAGCGGTGGGATGCCGGCGAGGCTGAACATGAACATCGCCATCGCCGCGGCCATCATCGGCCGGGTGCGCGACAGGCCGGCCAGACTGGAGATGGTTTCTACCGCCTTGCCTTCGGCGTCGCGCATGCGCAGCACGACCAGGAACGAGCCGATCGTCATCACCACATAAACGGCCATGTAGAAAAGGATCGAGGCGACGCCCTCCTTGCTTGCGGCGGCGAGGCCGATCAGTGCGAAGCCGACATTGTTGATCGAGCTGTAGGCGAGCAAGCGCTTGATGTTGGGCTGGTTGATCGCCGCGACGCCGCCAAGGATCGTGGAGGCGAGCGCCATGAAGATGATGATCTGGCGCCATTCGAAGGTGGCGGGGCCGAGCGCCTCGATGGCGACTCGGGTGAGGAGCGCCATCGCGGCGACCTTGGGCGCGGAGGCGAAATAGGCGGTGACGGGGGTCGGCGCGCCTTCGTAGACGTCCGGCGTCCACATGTGGAACGGCACGGCGGACACCTTGAAGGCGATCCCGGCGAGGACGAACACCAGGCCGAACAGCTCTCCCTTCGAAACGCCGTCGCGGCCGAGCGCCACGGCGATGTCGCCGAACAGGGTGGAGCCGGTGAAGCCGTAGAGAAGAGAGACGCCGTAGAGCAGGATGCCCGAGGCCAGCGCGCCGAGCACGAAGTATTTGAGGCCGGCCTCGGCGGAACGGTTGTCCTTCCGCTGAAAGGAGGCGAGCACGTAAGAGGCTAGGCTGAGCAGCTCCAGGCCGACGTACAGCGTCAGCAGGTCACCCGCGGAGACCATCATGCCCATGCCGACCGCGGAGAGCAGGACCAGCACCGGATATTCGGCGCGATAATCCTCGTCGCGGCTGAACCATCCGCTCGCTGCCACCAGCGATGCGGCGCAGGCGATGTAGATGAGGATCTTGGCGAAAGCGGCGAAGCGGTCGGCGACGTAGAGGCCGTCGAAGGCGACTCCACCGGCATCGCGCACGCCCGGAACGAACAGGGCGGCAACGGCAAAGGTCACAACTGCCACCCAAGTCAGCAGCCTCGCGCTACGATCGCCGAGCCAGGCGGCGGCGAGCATCAGCGCCAGCGCACCCACCGTGAGAATGATCTCGGGCAGGGTCAGTGCGAGCGACTGGCCCATCAGTGCGTTCCTTTTTCGGGGGCTTGGTGTGCCGGGGCCGCGTCGCCGGCATGGTGTTCAGCGGGCTTGGGCGTGCCCATGACGAGCTTGCCGTCGGTCTGCGGCGCCGCGCGTTGGACGCGGGCGAGGAGCAGGCCGACGTCCTGGCGCATCGGGGCGAGGAAGCTTTCCGGATAGACGCCCATCCACAGCACCACCGCCGCTATGGCGCCGAGCGAGAGTCCTTCCCGCATGTTCAGGTCCGGCATTGCGGCGGCATCGGGGTTGCGGCTCGTGCCGTAGGCAACGCGCCAGTAGAGGTAGAGCATGTAGGCGGCGCCGAGGATGATGCCGGTGGTCGCGATCGCGCCCACCCAGCTGTTCGCCTGGTACGCGCCGACCAGTGCCAGGAACTCGCCAACGAAGCCGGCGGTGCCCGGAAGCCCGATCGAGGCCATGGTGAAGAGCAGGAGCAAGACCGAATAGGCCGGCATGTTGTTGGCCAGACCGCCGTAACGGTCGATCTCGCGGGTGTGGAGGCGGTCGTAGATCACGCCGACACAGAGGAAGAGCGCGCCCGAGACGAGGCCATGGCTGAGCATGACGATCAGCGCGCCTTCGATGCCCTGCTGGTTGAAGGCGAAGATGCCGATGGTGACGAACGCCATGTGCGCGACCGACGAGTAAGCGATCAGCTTCTTCATGTCGCGCTGCACAAGGGCAACCAGCGAGGTGTAGACGATGGCGATGCAGCTCAGGCCGAAGATCACCCAGACGAGCTGCGCCGAGGCTTCGGGGAACATCGGCAGGGAGAAGCGGACGAAGCCGTAGCCGCCGAGCTTCAAGAGCACGCCGGCGAGGATCACCGAGCCCGCGGTCGGCGCCTGGACGTGGGCGTCGGGGAGCCAGGTGTGAACCGGCCACATCGGCATCTTCACTGCGAACGAGGCGAAAAAGGCGAGCCACAGCCAAGTCTGCGCGCGGGCGGGGAAATCGTGCGCC
Organism: Allosphingosinicella sp.; assembly: GCA_036399475.1. Lineage (GTDB taxonomy): Bacteria > Pseudomonadota > Alphaproteobacteria > Sphingomonadales > Sphingomonadaceae > Allosphingosinicella. The sequence continues at coordinate 14,322 of DASWNA010000028.1, read as the reverse complement.
ATCAGCGCGGGGATGGACGTGGTCCCCGCCTGGTTCACCATCCACAGCATCGCGACCAGCATCAGCACGGAGCCGAGCAGCGTGTAGAGGAAGAACTTGTACGACGCGTAGATCCGTTCGGCGCCGCCCCAGATGCCGATGATCAGGAACATCGGGATCAGGCCGGCTTCGAAGAAGATGTAGAACAGGAAGATGTCCTGCGCCATGAAGACGCCGAGCATCATGGTTTCCATCAGCAGGAACGCGGCCATGTATTCGGGCACGCGTTTGGTGACGGAGGTCCAGCTCGCCAGGATGCAGATCGGCATAAGGAATACCGAGAGCATGAGCAGCATCAGCGCGATGCCGTCGATGCCCAGCGCCCAGGCGAAGTAGCGGCCGAAGACCGGGGCGTATTCGGTGAACTGCCACTGGGCACCGCCGATGTCGAAGGTAGCCCAAAGGACGACGCCTAGCGCAAGGTCGGCCAGGGTCGCGGCAAGCGCTATCCAGCGGGCGGCGTTGGCGGAGACGAACAGGCAGGCGATGGCCGCGACCATCGGGATCGCCAGCATCAGCGAGAGGATCGGAAAGCCCAATTGGTTCATTGCGCCATCGCCCAGGTCGCGGCGGCGGCGAGGCCGAGGAGCATCACCAGCGCGTAGGTGTAGAGGAAGCCCGACTGAAGCTTGGCGGTGGCGATGTTGCCGCCGCGGGCAAGCGCCGCGGCGCCGTTGGGGCCGAAGCGGTCGATGGTTTTCTCATCGCCGCGCTTCCAGAAGAAGCGGCCGAGCGCCAGCGAGGGGCGGACGAAGATGACGTCGTACACTTCGTCGAAGAACCATTTGTTGTAGAGGAAACGGTAGAGCACGCCCCACTGCGCGGTGAACCGGGCCGGCACGCTCGTGTCGCGGATGTAGGCCCAGAAGGCGATCAGGAAGCCGGTGATCATTACCACCGCCGGTGCAAGCTTCACCCAAAGCGGAACGCCGTGAAGCTCGTGCATCAGGTGCGCGTCGAAGTGGATGCTTCCGCCCCAGAACTCGGCGCCATGCTCCGCGTCGATGAAGGGCTCGTGGAAGACGATGCCCGCGAAGACCGCACCGAGCGAGAGGACGGCGAGCGGCACCAGCATGGTCCACGGGCTCTCGTGGGGATGGTAGCCGCCGGTGCCTTCCTTCACGTCCTGCGCTGAGGCCTCGTGTGGGCGCGTGTCATGGCCGGCGTCTTCGGCGGCGGGATCGTTCTCGTGCGCGTCGGCGCCGTGATCGTGAAGCGCGTGCTGGATATGCTCGGACTGCACCCAGCGCGGCTTGCCGAAGAAGGTGAGGAACACGAGGCGCCAGGAATAGAAGCTGGTCAGCAGGGCGGCGAGGATGCCGATGGCAAAGGCGAAGCGGCCGGCGGTGGTGCCCGAGGCGAAGGCGCTCTCGATGATCGCGTCCTTGGAGAAGAAGCCGGCGAAACCGAAGCTCGGCAGGCCGGTGACCTGGATGATGCCGACGCCGGTGATCGCAAGCGTGCCGAGCAGCATCGCCCAGAAGGTCAGCGGGATGTGTTTCCTGAGGCCGCCGTAGAAGCGCATGTCCTGTTCGTGGTGCATTGAATGGATCACGGAGCCGGCGCCGAGGAAGAGGAGGGCCTTGAAGAAAGCGTGGGTGAAGAGGTGGAACATCGCCGCGCCGTAGGCGCCGACGCCTGCGGCGAAGAACATGTAGCCCAATTGCGAACAGGTTGAGTAGGCGATCACGCGCTTGATGTCGTTCTGCACGGTGCCGACGGTAGCGGCGAAGATCGCGGTGGCGGCGCCGACGAAGGTGACGAGGGTGAGCGCCGTCTGGCTGGTTTCGAACATCGGCGACAGGCGGCAGACCATGAACACGCCCGCGGTCACCATGGTGGCGGCGTGGATCAGGGCGGAGACCGGGGTCGGGCCTTCCATCGCGTCCGGGAGCCAGGTGTGGAGGCCGAGCTGCGCCGATTTACCCATCGCGCCGATGAACAGCAGGATGCAGATCACCGTCATCGTGTCGAAGCGACCGCCGAGGAAGCCGATCGAGGAGCCGGCCATGGACGGCGCCGCGGCGAGGATTTCCGGAATGGAAACGGTGCCGAACACTAGGAAGGTGGCGAAGATGCCGAGGCTGAAGCCGAAATCGCCAACCCGGTTGACCACGAACGCCTTCATCGCCGCGGCGTTGGCGGACGGCTTATGGTACCAGAAGCCGATCAGGAGGTAGGAGGCGAGGCCGACCCCTTCCCAGCCGAAGAACATCTGGACGAGGTTGTCGGCCGTCACCAGCATCAGCATCGCGAAGGTGAACAGCGACAAATAGGCGAAGAAGCGGGGCTGCGACGGGTCTTCCGCCATATAGCCCCAACTGTAGAGGTGGACGACCGCGGAGACGGTGGTGATCACCACCAGCATCACCGAGGTCAGCGCATCGACACGAAGCGACCAGTCGACGTTGAGGTCTCCCGAATGAATCCAGGCGAGCACCGGGTGAACGCCCGCTTCGGCGGTGCCGGCGATGAAGCCGAGGAAGATCGGCCAGGACAAAGCGCAGGACGCGAACAGCGCCGCGGTGGTGACCGCCTTGGCGGCGGCGTTGCCGATCATGCGGTTGCCCAGGCCCGCGACCAGCGCGGCGAGCAACGGCAGGAAGACGATGAGCTGGATCACGTGGCCTCAGCCCTTCATCTGGTTGATGTCGTCGACCGCGATGGTGCCGCGGCCGCGGAAGTAGATGACGAGGATGGCAAGGCCGATCGCGGCCTCACCCGCCGCAACCGTCAGCACGAACATCGCGAAGATCTGGCCGACCATGTCGCCCAGGAACACCGAAAAAGCGACGAGGTTGATGTTCACCGCGAGCAGGATGAGCTCGATCGCCATAAGGATGACGATGATGTTCTTGCGGTTCAAAAAGATCCCGAACACGCCCAGCACGAACAGAACCGCGCCGACGGCAAGGTAGTGGCCCAGGCCGATCATGATATCCTCCCCGGGACGGGGAGGGGGACCAGCCGAAGGCTGGTGGAGGGGGCCCCGAGACCCATGCTGTGCCAAGTGGAGGCCCCCCTCCACCACGCTGCGCGCGGTTCCCCTCCCCGTGCCGGGGAGGATTTGGAACACCGAATCACAGTTCCACCCCCTGGCCAACGCCGGGCTGGCGGTTGACCACCGCATCCTCGGGCCGGCGGCGGATCTGGTTGGAGACGTTCTGCGGGCGAAGGCCGCTGCGGGTGCGGTGGGTGAGCACGATGGCGCCGATCATCGCCACCAGAAGCACCAGGCCCGCCGCTTCGAAGATGTAGAGGTACCTCGTGTAGAGCACCCGGCCGAGCGCCTCGATGTTGGGCACGTCGGCGGTCACCGGGGCGGCGCGGGCGCCGGCGATCGTGCCCGATTTCCAGGCGGCAAGCGCGAAGGCGATCTCGGCGAGGAGGACGATGGCCAGGATGGTGGCGAACGGCCAATATTTGGCGACGCCGGCGCGAAGCTCGGCGAAATCGACATCCAGCATCATCACCACGAACAGGAACAGCACCGCGACCGCGCCGACATAGACGATGACGAGCAGCATCGCGATGAACTCGGCGCCGAGGATCAGGAACAGGCCTGCCGCATTGAAGAAGGCGAGGATCAGCCACAGCACCGAATGGACCGGATTGCGCGCCAGGATCGTCATCACGCCGCTGGCGATGACGAGGGTGGCGAACAGGTAGAAGGCGAAGGCCTGGATCACGGGCGCTGGGGACCTTTAGGATTCGCGGGGCGGATTAGCGGTAGGGGGCATCGGCGGCAAGGTTCGCGGCAATCGCCCGCTCCCACTTGTCGCCGTTCTCGAGGAGCTTGGCCTTGTCGTAAAGCAGCTCCTCACGGGTCTCGACGGAGAATTCGAAGTTCGGCCCCTCCACGATCGCGTCCACCGGGCAGGCTTCCTGGCAAAGGCCGCAATAGATGCACTTGGTCATGTCGATGTCGTAGCGCGTGGTGCGGCGGCTGCCGTCCTCGCGCGGTTCGGACTCGATGGTGATGCACACCGCCGGGCAGACCGCCTCGCACAATTTGCAGGCGATGCAGCGCTCTTCGCCGTTCGGATAACGGCGCAAGGCATGCTCGCCGCGGAAGCGCGGGCTGATCGGGTTCTTCTCGAACGGATAGTTGATCGTCGCCTTCGCCTTGAAGAAGTATTTCAAGGTAAGGGCGTGCGCCTTCACGAACTCCCAAAGGGTGAACGATTTGATCCAGTGGGCGACGATACTCATTGGGTCTGTTCCTTGAACGCCTTCATTCCGCAAATGGCGAAACCCGGCCGTCCTGTCTCACCGAACTTTTCAAAACGAACGACCGCCGACAACCGGCGCGCCCGCTCGTCGATGAAGGCCAGGTCCATCCCGCGCGGCCCGTTATCGCCGTCGCGGGGTTCAAAGCGGCCGACCCCCAGGGAAATTCCCGGGGCGTCGCTGCGAGGCGCCGGACTCAGCACCTCGCGAGTGGACGACACCGGGCCGGGCCACAGATCGCCTTCGACCGGAGTGAAGGCAACCCGCAGGCGCCCATCGGCTTTGGACTGATCCATCCTGAACCGGCCCGTCCGCAATGTCGGGCCTGGCGCGACAAAGAAGCAGCCGTCATGCCAGCGGGACTCCTTGAACACGTCGGAAAGCGCATCCGCCGCCGGGGCTGCTCCGGCGGAGGCATCGATTTGCGGGCTGTCGCAAAAACCAAAGGCAACTGCCTGTGCCGGCTTTCCCTTGCGACTGGAAAAGATGGTCAGGTTACGCGCGCCGGCGTTGGTACCCATCCGCACGAAGTGAGGACCCAAAGCCCATTCCATTTCGCCGCCCACGCGACGGGTCGGGATGGCCAGCATGGCGCCGGTTTCCTGCGGCCAAGGCGAGCCGGGCAGAGCGGAGAGGACGAGCAACGGCGGCTTGTCTCCTTGCTGCATAGCATCGGCCCCGAGCAGGAGCAGATCACCCGCAGGGGTTCGCGCCGCACAATTGAGGAAAGACTTGCCGACCTTGGACGCAACTGCGGCCGGAGCCTCAGGTGCCACCGCCGCTTGCATGAAGAATGCCGTAAGGAGAGCTGCAATCATGCTTCGCCCCTCGTCCCGCCGCCGCCGCTGCCGCGCAGGTTCTTCATGCCGCTGCGGCAGGAGGGAATGTAGGCGTCCGCTTGTTCATCGGTGCGGATGGAGGCGAGCGTTGCCGCGTCCGTCGGGCATTGCTCCTTGGTGGCGAGCAGCCAGCCGGACACCAGGAACACCCAGATCAGCGAGATGGGGAGGAAGATCTTCCAGCCGAGGCGCATCAGCTGGTCGTAGCGGAAGCGCGGCACGGTCGCCTTCACCCAGCTGAACACGAAGAAGAAGGTGAAGATCTTGGCAAAGAACCAGAAGATGCCGGGCACGTAGTAAAGCGGCGCCCAGTCGATCGGGGGGAGCCAGCCGCCCCAGAACAGCACCGCCGTCATGCCGCACATCAGGAGGACGTTGCCGTACTCGCCGAGCCAGAAGAGCGCGAAGCTCATCGAGCTGTATTCGGTTTGGTAGCCGGCGACGAGCTCGCTCTCCGCCTCGGTGAGGTCGAACGGCGCGCGGGCGGTTTCCGCCATCGCCGAGATCAGGAAGATGATCGACATCGGGAACAGCACAGGATTGAAGCCGAAGCCGTTCAGGATCCAGACGTGGCTGCGCTGCTGCTCGATTATGCCGCTCAGGTTGAAGGTGCCCGCCCAAAGGATCACGCCGACCAGGACGAAGCCGACCGAGACTTCGTAGCTCACCATCTGCGCGGCGGCGCGCAGGGCGGAGTAGAAGGGATATTTGGAGTTGGACGCCCAGCCGGCGATGATTACGCCGTAAACCCCAAGCGAGGACACGGCGAGGAGGTAGAGCAAACCGACATTGATGTCGGCGAGCACCATGCCGTCGCCGAACGGCACCACCGCCCAGCCGATCAGCGCCACCGTGAAGGTGAGGATCGGCGCGATGATGAACAGGCCGCGATTGGCGCCCGAGGGGATGATGGTTTCCTTGAGGAAGACCTTGAGGCCGTCGGCGAAGCTTTGCAGAAGGCCGAAGGGGCCAACCACGTTCGGCCCACGGCGGAGCGCCATGGCGGCCCAGATCTTGCGGTCGGCATAGATGATCATCGCCACCGCGAGCATCAGCGGCAGGGCGATCATCAGGACGAGGATGGTGGTCGCGGTCAACCAGCCGAGGCCGTAACCCATCCAGGTGCTTTGGAACCATTCGGTCATTGGGAAACGCTCCCGAGCATCAATCCAGCCTCGTTCGTCCCGAGCGAAGTCGAGGGGCGTTGGCACTGAGTCCTCGTGTGCGCCCCTCGACTACGCTCGGGACGAACAATTCTTGTTGAGCCCACGGCCATCATTCCGCGGCCTCCTCGAAGACCTGGCCGTGGAGGATTTCGGCCGAGCAGCGCTGCATCGTCGGGGACGAGCGGGCGATGGGGTTGGTGAGGTAGAAGTCGTCGATCGGGTAGTCGATCTCGCCGGACACGGCGGGCGCGCTAGTGGCGGGGGCGGCGGGGGCCGGGAACACGGTGAGGCCGGGCTCACCCAAATGCGGGTGATCGGCGCGGATCGCGGCGCGGAGCTGGCCGAGATCGTCGAACGGCAGCGTCTTGCCGAGCACGTCGGACAAAGCGCGGAGGATCGTCCAATCCTCGCGCGCCTCACCCGGCGGGTGGACTGCGAATTCGGCAAGCTGGACCCGGCCTTCGAGGTTGACCCAGGTGCCGTGCTTCTCGGTGTAGGCGGCGGCGGGCAGGATCACGTCGGCATGGCGGACGCCGTTGTCGCCGTGAGTGCCGATGTAGACGGTGAAGGTGTCGGCAAACGCTTGCGCGTCCATCTCGTCCGCACCGAGTAGGAACAGTGCCTTGAGGCCCCCTGCCCTGGCCCGGATCGCTTCGATGCCGCCGTCGGTGGTGAAGCCGACGTCCAGCGCACCGACGCGCGAGGCGGCGGTGTGGAGGACGTTGAAGCTTGCGCCGAGCGCGGCGGCCGCGGCGCGGGCGGACTCATAGGCGCCTTCCACCTGCAGCGCGCCCATGCCGACGATCACTGCCGAGTTCGCGATCCCGGCAAAGGCATCGCGCACCTCCTGCGGCAGGTTGGCGATCAGCGACAGGTCGCCGCCGAGATCGGTGACCGGGTAAGTGAGGTCCACCGGCGGGCCGATCCGGAACACCTTGGCGCCGCGCTTGATGGCCTTGCGGATGCGGGTGTTGACCAGGCTCGCTTCCCAGCGCGGATTGGTGCCGATCAGGAGGATGGCGGGCGCTTCCTCGATGCCCGCAATGGTGGCGTTGAAGCGGTAGGAGGCTGGGCTCGACACGTCGAACCGGGCGCCGTCCTGGCGGCATTCGTGCAGGGTGGAGCCGAAAGCCTTGAGCAGCACCTTGGCGGCGTAGACCGACTCCACCTCCTGGAGATCGCCGGCAATGGCCGCGACCTGATCGCCGGTCGCGCCCTTGAGCTGCGCGGCGATCGCTTCGAACGCTTCGGCCCAGGTCGCCGGCTGGAGCCTGCCTTCGCGGCGGATCCAGGGGCGGTCGAGGCGGCGGCGGAGAAGGCCGTCGACGGCGTGGCGGGTCTTGTCATGCGCCCACTCCTCGTTGACGTCCTCGTTGAGGCGGGGAAGCGCGCGCATCACTTCTCGGAAGCGGTGGTCGATCCGGATGTTGGTGCCGACCGCGTCCATGACGTCGATGCCGGGCACCTTGCGGAGTTCCCAAGGGCGCGCTTCGAAGCTGTAGGGCTTGGAAACGAGCGCGCCGACCGGGCAAAGATCGACGACATTGCCGGAAAGCTCGGACGTCACCGCGCCTTCCAGGTAGGACGTGATCTGCATGTTCTCGCCGCGTCCGATGGCGCCGATCTCCTCGACGCCCGCAACCTCTTCGGCGAACCGCACGCAGCGGGTGCACTGGATGCAGCGGGTCATCACCGTCTTGACGACCGGACCCATATATTTCTCGGTGACCGCGCGCTTGTTCTCGGCGAAGCGGCTGTGGCCGCGGCCATAGGCGATCGATTGGTCCTGAAGGTCGCACTCGCCGCCCTGGTCGCAGATCGGGCAATCGAGCGGATGGTTGATCAGCAAAAACTCCATCACCCCTTCCCGCGCCTTTTTAACGGCGGGGGTCATGGTGGAGATTTCCTGGCCTTCCGAGGCGGGCAGCGCGCACGAGGCCTGCGGCTTGGGCGGACCAGGCTTCACCTCGACCAGGCACATGCGGCAATTGCCGGCGATCGACAGCCGCTCATGGTAGCAGAAGCGCGGGATTTCCTTGCCCGCGAGCTCGCACGCCTGGAGCACGGTTGCGCCCAGCGGAACTTCTATTTCGACGCCGTCGACTTTGACGATGGGCATATGCTCAGCTCGCTCCCCATGGCGCGCCGGTCGCCGCCCGCGCCAATCGATACAATCCTTCGGCTATCGACGCCCGAAGCACGGAGCGCGAAAAGCTGATTTTCTGCCCCTGGGGGATGCAGCCACCAAGGCGGCTCTTCAAGGCCTGCAGCGCCGCCGTCTCGCCCCGGCTGTCGGGAACGTTGACCAGCATGCTGCGCGCGTTGCCCGGATCGGTTCTGGCGACGCAATCGCCGAAACGGGCAAGAGCGATGCCGTTGCTCGCCTGTGGAGCGATAGGCTGCGCATATCCGATCGTGTAATCGATAGCGGGAACCGCCGACAGATCCGCCACCGGGGCGGTTTTGAAATCGGCCAGATACAATTGTTCAAACAGCGCGCCCCGGATGACCTCCAGCGGCAACGTCAAAGACCCGGCGCCAAGGCAATCGTCGACCAATATCCGCTTGCGCAATTTGGCCTCCTCCGAGCCGCCGATCGGCGCCGCCAGGTAACGCTCAACCGAGCCCCTGCCCCGCCGCAATGTGCATTCGGCGAAAATCCGGGAAATGGAGCGCACGTCCTTGGGATCCGTCCCGTAGCCGCCTGCGGACCGGTTCTTGATCAGGGAGCCGGTTTCCATGTTTCCGCTGGCCTGCGCGCACAAGGCCGCGGGCGTCAGCAGCAAGGCCGTGAATGCCAGGCTCGAGAAAAGAGATATGCGTGCCATTGTCTTCTACTCCGCCGCGACCGCGAGAGCGGCGCCTTGACGCTCGGTGATGCGCCGTTCGAGCTCCGGCCGGAAGTGGCGGATCAGGCCCTGGATCGGCCAGGCCGCCGCGTCGCCAAGCGCGCAGATGGTATGGCCTTCGATCTGCTTGGTGACGTCCCACAGCATGTCGATTTCGGAGATGTCGGCATTGCCTTCGGTGAGGCGCTCCATGACCCGCCACATCCAGCCGGTGCCTTCGCGGCACGGCGTGCACTGGCCGCAGCTTTCATGCTTGTAGAAGTAGGAAATGCGGCTGATCGCCTTCACCACGTCGGTGGACTTGTCCATCACGATCACCGCCGCCGTGCCGAGGCCGGAGCCGAGCTCGCGAAGGCCGTCGAAGTCCATCGGCGCGTCCATGATCTGCGCTGCCGGGACGAGCGGCACCGACGAGCCGCCCGGGATCACCGCGAGGAGATTGTCCCAGCCGCCGCGAATGCCGCCGGCGTGGCGGTCGATCAGCTCGCGGAACGGGATCGACATGGCTTCTTCCACCACGCAGGGCTTGTTCACATGGCCGGAAATCTGGAAGAGCTTGGTGCCTTCGTTCTTCTCGCGGCCGAAGCTCTTGAACCAAGGAGCGCCGCGGCGAAGGATGGTCGGGACGACCGCGATCGATTCGACGTTGTTCACCGTGGTCGGGCAGCCGTAAAGGCCCGCGCCGGCCGGGAACGGCGGCTTGAGTCGGGGCATGCCCTTCTTGCCTTCGAGGCTTTCCAGCATCGCGGTTTCTTCGCCGCAAATGTAAGCGCCGGCGCCGCGGTGGACGAACAGGTCGAAATCGTAGCCCGAGCCGGCCGCGTTCTTGCCGAGCAGGCCGGCGTCATAGGCTTGCTGGACGGCGGCGAAGAGCGTTTCCGCCTCGCGAATGAACTCGCCGCGGATGTAGATATAGCCTGCCCGCGCCCGCATCGCGAAGCCGGCGATCAGCGCCCCTTCGATCAGCTTGTGCGGATCGTGGCGGATGATCTCCCGGTCCTTGCACGATCCGGGCTCGGATTCGTCGGCGTTGATCACCAGGAAATTGGGTTTTCCGGGCGTCGGCGCCTTGGGCATGAAGCTCCACTTCATGCCGGTCGGAAAGCCGGCGCCGCCGCGGCCGCGCAGGCCCGAGGCCTTGACCTCGTCGATGATCGCGTCCTGGCCGATCGCCATCAGCGCCTTGGTGTTATCCCAGTCGCCGCGCGCCTGCGCGCCCTTCAGGCCCCAGTCCTGGAAGCCGTACAGGTTGGTGAAGATGCGATCCTTGTCTGCAAGCATCAGCCGAACATTCCGAAATAAACCGCCGCGACAAGGGCGATGATGACGACGAGTGCGACCGTCTTGATGATGCCCTTCAGCACCTTGAAGGCGATGAACAAGGCGATCAGGCCGACGACGATCGGGAGAAGCTGTTCCATCAGGCCCACTCGCTCCGGTAATCGTGATTTTCGCCGACCATCGCCTCGAGGCTGGTGACGCCGCCTTCCGGATCGCTGGTACGGCGGTTGACGCCCTGCGGCCCCGGCGCCGGCGTCTCGCCCCGTTCGAGCGCTTCAAGCAGAGCCGTCGTCGTCTCAAAGGTCAGGTCTTCGTAATTGTCGTCGTTGATCTGCACCATCGGCGCGTTGGCGCAGGCGCCCAGGCACTCGACCTCGTTGAGCGTGAACAAGCCGTCCTCGCTGGTCTGCCCCTTGGCGAGGCCCTTTGCCTTGCAGGCGCGGAACACTTCGTCGGAGCCGCGCAACATGCACGGCGTCGTGCCGCACACCTGCAGGTGGTAGCGGCCGACCGGGCGCAGGTTGAACATCGTATAGAAGGTGGCGACCTCGTAGGCGCGGATGTACGGCATATCGAGATATTTGCCGACATATTCGATCACCGGAATGGGCAGCCAGCCCTGCGTCTCGGTCTCCGCGCCGACCTGCCGCTGGGCGAGATCGAGGAGCGGAATGATCGCACTATGCTGCCGGCCGGGCGGGTAGCGGCCGATGATCGTCTTGGCCTGCGCCTCGTTCTCCGCGCTGAACGCAAAGCCGCCCCAGCGCGCGCGGACTTCGTCGATGTCCGGAATGGAGTTGGGAAGGATGTCAGCCATGCGCCGCATTCCCCTTTTTGCCGAACATCCGGCGCGCCAGCGAAACCACCTCGACCAGGACCGCTGCGGCGATGATGCCCATCAAAGCGAGCGGGAGGACGAGAAGCGCGCCGCCGCCCAGCGGCGGTCCCATGAGCACGGCATAGGCGAGAAGCGCCGCCACCGCCGCGGCGAGGAAGTAGCGCCGGGCCTTTGCCGGAAGCTGCATGAAGACCAAGGCCGGCGCGAGCACGAACATGGCGATGATCAGGGCCTGGCTCACCGGTCGATCTCCCCGAAGACGATGTCGAGGCTGCCGAGGATGGCGGTGACGTCGGCGAGCATGTGGCCGCGGGTCATGAAGTCCATTGCCTGGAGGTGGGAGAAGCCGGTCGGGCGGATTTTGACCCGGTAGGGCTTGTTGGTTCCGTCGGCGACCAGATAGACGCCGAACTCGCCCTTGGGGCTTTCGGTGGCGACGTAGACTTCGCCGGCGGGGACGTGAAAGCCCTCTGTGTAGAGCTTGAAGTGGTGGATGAGCGCTTCCATCGACTGCTTCATCTCGGCGCGCTTGGGCGGCACCACCTTGCGGTCGTCGGACGCGATCGGCCCTTCCGGCATTTCGCGCAGGCACTGCTTCATGATCCGCACCGACTGGCGGACTTCCTCGACGCGCACCATCATCCGGTCGTAGCAATCGCCGCGGGTGCCGACCGGAACGTCGAATTCCATGCGGTCATAGACGTCGTAGGGCTGCGACTTGCGGATGTCCCACGGGATTCCGGCGGCACGGATCATCGGGCCGGAGAAGCCCCAGGCCAGCGCGTCCTCCTTGGACACGATCGAGATGTCGACGTTGCGCTGCTTGAAGATGCGGTTGTCCGCGACCAGGCTGATCGCGTCGTTGAAGATCGGCATCAGCCCGGTGTCGAGCCACTTGCCGATGTCCTGGAGCAGTCCTGCCGGCACGTCCTGGTGGACGCCGCCCGGGCGGAAGTAATTGGCGTGCATCCGCGCGCCGGACACCCGCTCGTAGAAGTTCATGATGTCTTCGCGCGGCTCGAACAGCCACAGGTTGGGAGTCATCGCGCCGACGTCCATGACGTGGCTGCCGATGTTGAGGAGGTGGTTCGAAATCCGGGTCAGCTCGGCGAAGAACACCCGCAGATACTGAGCGCGCAGCGGCACTTCGAGGCCGAGCAGCTTCTCGATGGCAAGCACATAGCTATGCTCCATGCACATCGGCGAAACGTAATCGAGGCGATCGAAATAAGGGATCGACTGGATGTAGGTCTTGTATTCGCAGAACTTTTCGGTGCCGCGGTGGAGCAGGCCGACGTGCGGATCGACGCGCTCGACGATCTCGCCGTCGAGCTCCAGCACCAGGCGCAGCACGCCGTGCGCGGCGGGGTGCTGGGGGCCGAAGTTGATCGTGTAGTTGGCGATCTCGGACTCGGTCGCGCCGGAACGGGCGACCTGCTGCTCGTGGCTCATCTGTTCGGAAGCTATGGTCATGCCACCACCTCGTTCGTCCCGAGCGTAGTCGAGGGGCGGCGGCAAGGAAGCCGAACAGCGCCCCTCGACTTCGCTCGGGACGAACGGTATTTTGTTATCTGCACCATCATTTCTTCGTAGTCTCCGCGGCCGGAACCGGGGTCGGCGCACCGGGAGCCTCGCCGCCCTTTTCGTCGCCGGGCAGGATGTACTGGGCGCCTTCCCAAGGGCTTAGGAAGTCGAACGCGCGAAAGTCCTGCGGCAGCTTCACCGGCTCGTAGACGACGCGCTTCTGCTCTTCCGAGTAACGCAGCTCGACATAGCCGGTCAGCGGGAAGTCCTTGCGGAACGGGTGGCCGCGGAAGCCGTAATCCGTGAGGATCCGGCGCAAGTCCTCATTACCGTCGAAGATTACGCCGTACAGGTCGAACACTTCGCGCTCGAGCCAGCCCGCGACCGGGAAGATCGAGGTGATCGACGGCACCGGCAGGTCCTCGTCGGTCGAGACGCGGACCCGGATGCGGTGGTTCTTCGTCACCGACAGGAAGTGGTAGACGACCTCGAACCGCTCGGGCCGGCTCGGATAATCGACGCCGGCGATTTCCATCAGCTGCTGGTATTCGAAGCTGTCGCGAAGCGTCCGCGTGACGTCGGCGATACTTGTCCGGGTGACGGTGATCGAATCCTCGCCGACGGCGTGAACGCCCTCCAGGAAAGCGTCTCCGATCGCGGCTTTCACCTCATCGAGGATACCCGGCCGGGCCGGGACAACGGGAGCGGTGTTGTTCGCCATCAGAACTTCCCCACCCGCTCATCCTGAGGAGCCGGTGAGCTTGTCGAACCGGCATCTCGAAGGACGCAGTGCATATCCACGAACCGTCCTTCGAGACGGGCCTTCGACAAGCTCAGTCCCTCCTCAGGATGGGCGATATGGTTTTGGAGTGCCATCTTTTAGCGCTCAATCGTGCCTACGCGGCGGATCTTCCGCTGCAGCTGCATTACGCCGTAAAGCAGGGCTTCGGCGGTCGGCGGGCAGCCGGGGACGTAGATGTCCACCGGCACGATGCGGTCGCAGCCGCGCACCACCGAGTAACTGTAATGGTAATAGCCGCCGCCGTTGGCGCAGCTGCCCATCGAGATAACGTAGCGCGGCTCCGACATCTGATCGTAGACCCGGCGCAGCGCCGGGGCCATCTTGTTGCAGAGCGTCCCGGCGACGATCATCACGTCCGACTGACGCGGGGATGCGCGCGGGGCGACGCCGAAGCGCTCGAGGTCGTAGCGCGGCATGTTGGCGTGGATCATCTCCACCGCGCAGCAGGCCAGACCGAAGGTCATCCACCACAAAGAGCCGGTGCGGGCCCACTGGAACAGATCCTCGGTGGAGGTGACCAGGAAGCCCTTGTCGGTGACTTCCGAATTCAACTGCTTGAAAAAATCCGGGTCCGGCTGCTGCAGGTCGGCGGGGCGCTCATTTTCATGGCGCGGATCGAGGATCACTCCCATTCCAGCGCTCCCTTTTTCCAGGCGTAGGCGAAGCCCAAGGTGAGCTCGACCAGGAACAGCATCATCGCGCCCCAGCCGGCAAGGCCGATATGGCCGAGGCTGACCGCCCAGGGGAACAGGAA